>NZ_SDLG01000013.1:0-64627 GCF_013096965.1 Anoxybacillus sp. CHMUD | reverse complement strand
TGAGATTTCCCATCGCGTCAAGCGAGTAAGATCCCTTGAAGATGACAAGGTAGATAGGTCCGAGGTGGAAGCGTGGCGACACGTGCAGCTGACGGATACTAATCGATCGAGGACTTAACTAAACACATACGAAAAGCGAAGGCGACTGTTCTGTTATCTAGTTTTGAAGGAATTATCCTTCACGCCGAAAGAGGCGAAACGAAAAAGCATGTTTGCTCGGTGACGATGGCGGAGAGGTCACACCCGTTCCCATCCCGAACACGGAAGTTAAGCTCTCCAGCGCCGATGGTAGTTGGCGGGACACCGCCTGCGAGAGTAGGACGTTGCCGGGCGGACATGGTAAGTTAGAGGGCATCTCGACTTTGTTCTCTAACTTTTTTTGTCCATGTATTTGCGTTTAACGCTTTTACAATCCTCTCCCCCATAGTGAAGAGCTAACCAATGCTGGTTAGCTCATTTTTTATTTAATTTCTACTTTTCTCTTTATATGATCAGGAATAAGGCGATGAAGCTGAATAAAAAGCAACCCATTCTCGTATACAGCTTCCACTTTTTCGCCTACAGGAAAAGGAAGTTGTATTACTCGTTCAAAGGGTCCTTGTGTAATTCCTTCCTCAATTAATTCAAATCCTTCAAAATGTAATTGAACATTTGCTTTGATCTCCAATGTATTGTAATGAATATATACTTCTGCATCATGTACATTCTCTAAACCGGGGATGGCAACGACAACAAGCAACTCATGATCACGACGATACATATTGATGCCAGATGAATGAGAAGAAAAGGTATTTGATGCATTCCAAAAAGGATTAGAAAAAAATGCTTCCCATTGTTTTGTCCAGTCCACTGTTTTCCTCCTCTCTCTTTTTCTTTTACTATACGATGAAATGGATCAAAGGGTGAACTTTAAGTAAAATCCGAACATTAAATATTAAGTTTATAAAAATGTTCGATTTTATGTTGACATGATGGAAAAATGACTGGTAAGATGAAAGTAAGTGAATACATGATTGAACCCTCATATAATTTTGGGAATATGGCCCAAAAGTCTCTACCCAATAACCGTAAATTATTGGACTATGAGGGAAAGGATCTTATTGGCTTTTTTCACCCTAGGGGCGAAATATGTCCAGAATGATGCTTTCCCTTATGATCGAGGGACGTCGTTCTGGATTTTTTTCTGAATGATAAAAAGAGGTGAGTGTAAATGCAGCCACTTGTCGCTGTCATTATGGGAAGTCAATCGGACTGGGAAACGATGCGTCATGCGTGTGATATATTAGAGGAATTGCATATTCCATTTGAGAAAAAAGTTGTTTCAGCCCATCGTACACCAGATTTTATGTTTACATATGCTGAATCGGCTGAAGGGCGAGGAATTAAAGTCATTATTGCTGGAGCGGGAGGAGCTGCGCATTTACCGGGAATGGTAGCAGCAAAAACAACATTGCCCGTTATCGGTGTTCCGATTATGTCTAAGACGTTGAACGGTCTTGATTCATTACTCTCTATCGTCCAAATGCCAGGTGGAGTACCGGTAGCAACGGTAGCGATCGGAACAGCAGGGGCTGTGAACGCTGCATTGCTTGCTGCGTCGATACTCGGGACGTATGAACCAACATATATGGAGGCATTACGGGCACGTCGTGAAACGATTCGAAAACAAGTGATGGAAAGTAGTGATCAGCTTGACTAAAATGATTGTTCCGGGGCAAACGATTGGCATTATTGGCGGAGGACAACTAGGAAGAATGATGGCGATCGCTGCGAAAGAGATGGGGTTTTTCGTTGCTGTACTCGATCCTACCCCACACTCTCCATGTGCTCAAGTCGCTGACATTGAAATTGTTGCTTCATATAGCGATGAACGAGCATTATGTCAGCTAGCTGAAGTAAGTGATGTCATCACCTATGAATTTGAAAATATTGATGCGGATGCATTGAATCGATTAGCAGAGAGAGGATATGTGCCTCAAGGAAGCGAGCTTCTTGCGATTACACAACATCGTTGGAAAGAAAAGAGAGCCGTTCAGTCTGCTGGCTTACCTGTTGCGCCTTATCGTCTTGTATTCAAAGAAGAGGAACTAGAGGAAGCGATTCGAGAGATAGGCATTCCATCTGTATTGAAAACGTGCCGTGGTGGATATGATGGAAAAGGGCAAGTTGTTATTCGTTGTTTAGATGATGTGCATAAGGCTCGTTCACTTTTAGCCAACGGTGAGTGTGTGTTAGAAGCATGGGTTCCTTTTGTAAAAGAATTATCCATCATCGTTGTACGCAATGTTTCTGGTGAAATGGCGCTGTTTCCTGTCGTTGAAAACATTCATCGCGACAACATTTTACATGAAACGATTGCGCCGGCTCAGGTGAGTGAACGCATTATCGAACAAGCTGAAACATATGCGAAACAGTTAGCAGAAGCGTATCAACTTGTAGGGACGTTAGCGATTGAAATGTTTTTGACTAAAAACGGACAATTGTATGTTAATGAACTTGCCCCTAGACCGCACAACTCAGGTCATTATACAATAAACGGTTGTATCACATCGCAATTTCAACAACATATTCGCGCCATTTGCGATTGGCCGCTTGGCAGTACGAAATTGTTAAAACCGGCAATGATGGTCAATGTGTTAGGAGAACATGTGGATGCTGTGATTCGCAACATCGCTCAATTGGGTGAGGCACACGTTCATTTTTATGGCAAAAAAGAAGCAAAGCCGAAGCGGAAAATGGGACATATCACATGGTTGGTTGACGATGTCGATGTGATGCAACGAAAAATAGACGAATTTTCCATTTGGACAGATCGGAGGATGAACGTATGATTGAACGTTACACAAGACCTGAAATGGGCGCCATTTGGACGGAAGAAAACCGTTTTCGTGCTTGGTTGGAAGTCGAAATTTTAGCATGTGAAGCATGGGCGGAGTTGGGTGTCATTCCAAAAGAAGATGTGGAAAAAATCCGCCAACATGCGTCTTTTGACATCAACCGCATAAAACAAATCGAAGAAGAGACACGCCATGATGTTGTTGCCTTTACGCGTGCGGTATCAGAAACGCTAGGAGAAGAACGAAAATGGGTACATTACGGCCTTACGTCTACGGATGTGGTTGATACAGCATTATCATACTTATTAAAACAAGCAAATGAAATTTTATTGCGTGACTTAGAGAACTTTATTGCTGTATTAAAAGAAAAAGCGATTGAACATAAATATACGGTCATGATGGGGCGGACACACGGTGTTCATGCTGAGCCAACGACATTTGGATTAAAATTGGCGCTTTGGTATGCCGAAATGGAGCGAAATTTAGAACGTTTCAAGCAAGCAGCCGAAACGGTACGCGTTGGAAAAATTTCTGGTGCTGTTGGTACGTATGCCAATATCGATCCGTTTGTTGAGCAGTACGTATGTGAAAAACTTGGCTTACAGCCTGCGCCTATTTCGACGCAAACGTTACAGCGTGATCGTCATGCCCACTATATGGCGACGCTCGCTTTAATTGCAACATCGATTGAAAAATTTGCTGTTGAAATTCGAGGATTGCAAAAAAGTGAAACGCGTGAAGTGGAAGAATTTTTCGCTAAAGGACAAAAAGGTTCGTCAGCGATGCCACATAAACGTAACCCGATCGGTTCAGAAAATATGACAGGAATGGCTCGCGTCATTCGTGGGTATATGTTAACGGCGTATGAAAATGTACCGCTTTGGCATGAGCGTGACATTTCGCATTCGTCGGCGGAGCGTATTATTTTACCGGATGCAACGATCGCTTTAGACTACATGCTCAACCGCTTTACAAATATCGTGAAAAACTTGACCGTATTCCCAGAAAACATGAAGAAGAATATGGATCGCACGCTCGGACTTATTTATTCACAACGCGTATTGCTAGCGCTTATTGACACAGGTATGACGCGTGAGGAAGCGTATGATCTTGTACAACCAAAGGCGATGGAAGCATGGGAAAAACAAGTGCCGTTCCGCTCGTTAATTGAAGCAGACGAAGTGATTACAAGTCGTTTAACGAAGGATCAAATCGCAGATTGCTTCGATTACAATTATCATTTAAAACATGTCGATACAATTTTTCGGCGACTTGGCTTGCAATAGGTAAGGCCTTTGCCTTGCCTACAGGCTAAAAATTCCTAATATTCTGGATAAATGGGGGAGAGAACATGGAGAAGCAATACCTTCTATACGAAGGAAAGGCGAAAAAAGTGTATGCAACGAATGAGAAGCATGTATTATGGATCGAGTATAAAGATGAGGCAACAGCATTTAACGGCGAAAAAAAAGCAACGATTGTTGGGAAAGGGAGGCTAAATAACGAGATTACAAGTTTACTATTTTCCTTGTTGCATGAGGCAGGTGTAAGCAATCATTTTATTCGCAAAATATCTGATACTGAACAGCTTGTGCGACAAGTGACGATTATTCCCCTCGAAGTTGTTGTCCGCAATATCGTCGCCGGTAGTTTAGCGAAACGAATTGGTTTAGAGGAAGGAACCGTGATGAAAAAACCGATTGTAGAATTTTACTATAAAAACGACGACTTAGGCGATCCCCTATTAACGGAAGATCATATCGCTTTGTTACAGCTCGCCACTCATGATGAGCTTTTGCACATGAAACAGATGGCGTTACGCATTAACGACATTTTAACTTCCTTATTTCGTTCATGTGACTTACAGCTCGTTGACTTCAAATTAGAGTTTGGAAAAGATGAAACGGGAGCGGTATTGTTGGCGGATGAAATTTCCCCAGATACGTGTCGATTATGGGATGTACACACGAAAGAAAAATTTGATAAAGATGTATTTCGTCGTGATTTAGGCGACTTAACAGAAACATATACGAAACTTTTACAACGATTAGGAGGATTATCATGTACAAAGTAAAAGTGTATGTCACATTGCGTGAAAATGTATTAGATCCGCAAGGCAATGCGGTAAAAGGAGCATTGCATAGCTTAAACTATCGTGAAGTGCAAGATGTACGAATCGGGAAGTTTATGGAGTTACTCGTCGAAAAAAGTGATCGTAACATCGATGCAGTTGTGAAAGAGATGTGTGAAAAGTTACTTGCGAATACCGTCATTGAAGATTATCGCTACGAGATTGAGGAGGTTGTCGTTCAGTGAAATTTGCGGTCGTTGTATTCCCAGGCTCCAATTGCGACGTCGATATGTATCATGCCATTTCAGATGAATTAGGGGAGGAAGTTGAATACGTTTGGCATGATGTGGATTGCTTAGATGATTTTGATGCCATTCTTTTGCCGGGCGGCTTTTCATATGGGGATTATTTACGCTCTGGAGCGATTGCACGCTTTTCTAACGTGATGAAGGCGATCAAAAAAGCAGCCGATGAAGGCAAGCCGATTTTAGGTGTATGTAACGGATTTCAAATTTTACTTGAAGCAGGACTTCTCCCAGGTGCGATGCGACGCAACAATACGTTAACGTTTATTTGCCGTCCGGTAAAGCTTCGTGTCGAAAATAACGAAACGATGTTTACATCGCAATACGAGCAAGGAGAAGTGATTACAATCCCCATTGCGCACGGAGAAGGAAACTATTATTGTGATGAACAAACGTTACAACAGCTTATCGCTAATAACCAAATTGTTTTTCGGTATGAGGGAGAAAATCCAAACGGCAGTTTATTCAACATTGCGGGCATCGTGAATGAAAAGGGAAACGTGCTTGGTATGATGCCACACCCTGAGCGAGCTGTTCATGAGTTGCTTGGAGGGGCAGATGGTTTAAAACTGTTTCAATCAATTGTGACATATTGGAGGGACACACATGTCGTTACTACTTGAGCCAAGTCCAACAATGATTAAAGAACAGAAGATGTATCGTGACATGGGATTAACAGATGAAGAGTTTGCGATGATTGAGCGTATTCTTGGACGTTTGCCTAATTATACAGAAACGGGCATTTTTTCTGTCATGTGGTCAGAACATTGTAGCTATAAAAATTCGAAACCTGTATTAAAAAAGTTTCCGACTGAAGGGAAACATGTGCTCCAAGGACCAGGAGAAGGCGCTGGTATTGTCGATATTGGAGATGGATTAGCGGTAGCATTTAAAATTGAAAGCCATAACCATCCATCTGCGATTGAGCCGTATCAAGGGGCTGCCACAGGTGTTGGGGGAATTATTCGCGATGTCTTCTCGATGGGGGCAAGACCAATTGCGTTATTAAACTCGCTCCGCTTTGGCGAATTAACGTCACCGCGTGTGAAATATTTATTCGAGCGCGTTGTCGCAGGGATTGCGGGATATGGAAATTGTGTCGGTATTCCGACCGTTGGTGGTGAAGTGCAATTTGATGCGGCGTACGAAGGAAACCCGCTTGTAAATGCGATGTGCGTCGGGGTGATTCGACATGAAGATATTCAAAAAGGAATCGCATCAGGCGTTGGAAATACAGTTATGTATGTTGGCGCGAAAACGGGGCGTGACGGCATTCATGGGGCGACATTTGCATCAGAAGAATTAACGGAACAATCTGAACAAAAACGGCCAGCTGTGCAAGTCGGGGATCCATTTATGGAAAAATTGCTTCTTGAAGCTTGTTTGGAAGTCATTCATTGCGATGCACTCGTTGGTATGCAAGATATGGGGGCGGCCGGTTTAACAAGCTCGTCGGCGGAAATGGCGAGCAAAGCAGGTTCTGGTATTGAACTAAACTTAGATCTCGTTCCACAACGTGAAACAGGAATGACACCGTATGAGATGATGCTGTCTGAATCACAAGAACGCATGCTTCTCGTTGTGAAAAAAGGTCGCGAACAAGAAATCATGGATGTATTTTCAAAATATGGACTAGAGGCAAAAGCGATCGGGCGTGTCACAGATGACCATATGTTGCGTTTGTATCATCATGGAGAAGTTGTTGCTGAAATTCCGGTTGACGCGCTGGCGAAAGATGCTCCTGTTTATCATAAACCGTCGCAAGAACCGGCGTATTATCGTGATTTTCAAACGATGGAGTACGTACCGACAGTTGATAACTATGAAGAAACATTGCTTGCGCTGTTAAGCCAGCCGACGATTGCAAGTAAAGAATGGGTATATGAGCAATACGACTATATGGTGCGGACAAACACGGTTGTGGCTCCGGGATCTGACGCAGCTGTTTTACGCATTCGTGGCACAAATAAAGCGTTAGCGATGACAACGGATTGTAATTCTCGTTACGTATACTTAGATCCAGAAGTCGGTGGGAAAATTGCGATCGCAGAAGCAGCACGAAACATTGTTTGTTCTGGGGCTCAGCCACTTGCTGTCACCGATTGCTTAAATTTTGGTAATCCAGAGAAGCCTGAAATTTTTTGGCAACTTGAAAAAGCAGTAGAGGGAATGAGCGAAGCGTGTCGTGTGCTAGAAACGCCTGTCATTAGCGGAAATGTATCGCTTTATAATGAGACGAACGGTGAAGCCATTTATCCGACACCGATTGTCGGGATGGTTGGTATCATTGAACATATTAGTCATATTACGACACAAGCATTTAAACAACCTGGCGACTTGATTTATGTCATTGGGGAAGCTAAGCAAGAATTTGGTGGGAGCGAGCTACAAAAATGGCTAACAGGTCGTATTTTCGGCAAAGCTCCAACGATTGATTTACATGTTGAAGCGAAACGACAACGCCAACTTCTCGCTGCCATTCGAGCTGGGGTTGTAGCGTCAGCACACGATGTATCAGAAGGGGGCTTAGCTGTTGCCCTTGCGGAATGTGTAATGAGCGCAAAAGGTTTAGGTGCACGTGTGGCGATTGAAGGTGATGTCGTGGCTGAATTGTTTAGCGAGACACAATCACGTTTTATTGTTTCTGTGAAAAAAGAGCATCAACAAATGTTTGAGCGACTTGTTCAAGCGGTACGTATCGGGGAAGTGACCAATGACGGAACGCTCCATGTGACAGCCGGGGGTACGTGTATTCTCCACGTTCCAGTAGAAACGATGCGAAATGTATGGAAAGGAGCTATTCCATGCTTGCTGAAATCAAAGGATTAAATGAAGAATGCGGAATTTTTGGCATTTGGGGACATGAAGAAGCAGCGACGTTGACATATTACGGACTGCATAGTTTACAACATCGTGGTCAAGAAGGAGCGGGAATCGTTGTCGGTGGAAATGGAACGCTCCAGTTTCATAAAGGAATCGGTTTAGTGACGGAAGTATTTGGTCGTGGGGAATTAGCGCAATTAACGGGCATGGCTGCGATCGGCCACGTCCGTTACTCTACTGCTGGTGGGGGCGGATATGTAAATGTTCAACCGCTTTTATTCCGTTCCCAAGGCGGCAGTTTAGCACTTGCGCACAACGGAAATTTAGTGAATGCCGATGAGCTTCGTTTCCGTTTAGAACAACAAGGGAGCATTTTTCAAACGACGTCTGATACCGAAGTGCTTGCTCATTTAATTAAGCGTAGTGATGAGCCGGTTTTAAAAGAGCGAATTAAAGAAGCATTAACACATTTACGTGGCGCTTTTGCCTTTCTTATTTTAACGGAAACGGAAATGTATATTGCGCTTGATCCACATGGTTTTCGTCCTTTATCGCTTGGGCGCTTAGGTGAGGCGTACGTTGTGGCATCGGAAACGTGTGCGTTTGATGTCATTGGTGCGACATATGAGCGGGAAGTGGAGCCAGGAGAGCTCATTATGATTAATAAACAAGGGATTCGTTCCGAGCGTTTCGCCCCTAAAGTAGCTCGCTCCATTTGTAGTATGGAATATATTTATTTCGCTCGCCCGGACAGCAATGTGGACGGCATTAACATTCATACAGCGCGGAAAAATCTTGGCAAGCGGTTAGCATTTGAAGCACCTGTTGAAGCAGACGTTGTTACAGGTGTGCCGGATTCGAGCATTTCGGTAGCCATTGGTTATGCGGAGGCAACAGGCATTCCATATGAGTTAGGGTTAATTAAAAATCGGTATGTTGGACGGACGTTTATTCAGCCATCGCAGGCACTTCGTGAACAAGGTGTAAAAATGAAATTATCGCCTGTCCGTGGAGTTGTAGCTGGGAAGCGAGTTGTCATGGTCGATGATTCCATCGTACGTGGAACGACGAGCAAGCGTATCGTTCGCATGCTTCGTGAGGCAGGAGCGACGGAAGTACACGTACGCATTAGTTCACCACCGATTACGCATCCATGTTTTTATGGCATCGATACATCAACGAAAGAAGAGCTTATTGCGGCTAACCATACGATCGAACAAATTCGACAACTCATTGAAGCGGACTCTCTTGCTTTTTTAAGTCCAGAAGGGCTTTTGCAAGCGATTGGAAGACCAAACGATTCAGCAAACTGTGGGCAATGTTTAGCTTGTTTTACAGGACAATATCCGACGAAGATTGGAGGAGAGCATGTTGGCACATGTGTACAAACAAGCCGGTGTGAATATTGAAGCTGGATATGAAGCGGTAGAGCGGATGAAAAAACATGTCGCCAAAACTGCCCGAATCGGTGCACTTGGAAGCTTAGGTGGTTTTGGAGGAATGTTTGACCTCTCTTCGCTCGGGTATAAACAACCTGTCCTTGTATCTGGAACAGACGGTGTAGGGACGAAACTAATGCTTGCATTCGCCCTAGACCGGCACGATACGATCGGAATTGATTGCGTAGCGATGTGCGTAAACGATATTGTCGTACAAGGAGCAGAGCCGCTTTTTTTCCTTGATTACATCGCTTGCGGAAAAGCGGTGCCTGACAAAATCGAACATATTGTAAAAGGAATTTCTGATGGCTGTGTCGAAGCAGGCTGTGCCCTCATCGGGGGAGAAACAGCGGAAATGCCGGGTATGTATCCCGAAGATGAATACGATGTAGCTGGGTTTGCCGTTGGAGTAGTGGAAAAAGAAAAACTTGTTACAGGAGATGCGATTGCTCCTGGAGATGTGCTGATCGGTTTAGCTTCAAGTGGCTTGCATAGCAACGGATATTCGCTCGTTAGAAAAATTATAAAAGATGCGAATTTGAAGTTGGATCACGTATATGAACCATTTTCTCGAACGCTCGGTGAAGAACTATTGACCTCTACACGTATTTATGTTCGAGCAGTACTTGAAGCGTTAAAACAATTCCATATCAAAGGGATGGCGCATATTACAGGAGGAGGTTTTATCGAAAACATTCCACGTATGTTGCCGAATGGATTGCAAGCCGAAATCGATTACGGTTCATGGCCGATTCCATCAATTTTTAACTTTTTACAACAATACGGACAGCTACAACGAATCGATATGTTCAATATTTTTAATATGGGTATCGGGTTTGTATTAGCGGTTGATAGCCGTGTTGTGCCAGACGTTGTACAGTTGCTTGAAGCGTGTGGAGAAGAGGCGTACATTATCGGTCGTGTAAAAGAAGGAACGGGTGTATCATTTGCTGGAGGAAAAATCGAATGAAGCGGATAGCTATTTTTGCTTCAGGAAGCGGCACGAATTTTCAAGCGATTGTTGATGCCGTAAAAAAAGGAGATATTCAAGCCGAAGTGGCGCTTCTTGTATGTGATCGACCGCAAGCGAAAGTGATTGAACGAGCGATGCGTGAACACGTGCCGATATTTGTTTTTAACCCTAAACAATATGAAACGAAACAACAATTTGAACGTGAGATTTTACAACAACTACAACAAAAAGAAATCGACTTAGTTGTTCTTGCTGGTTATATGCGGCTTATCGGTCCAACGCTTTTACAGGCATATCCGAACAGAATTGTAAACATTCATCCCTCTCTTCTGCCGGCGTTTCCAGGAAAAGATGCGATTGGCCAAGCGTATCGCTACGGTGTGAAAGTGACAGGGGTTACAGTGCATTACGTTGATGAAGGAATGGATACGGGACCAATTATTGCGCAACGGGCACTATATATTGATGACGGAGAACCATTAGAAAGCGTTGAGCGCCGCATTCATGAAATTGAACATGTGTTGTATCCGCAAGTCATTCAACAATTGTTGACGGAGAAAGGGAGTACAAAGAATGAAAAGACGAGCAATTATTAGCGTGTCAAATAAAAAAGGAATTGTTACATTTGCTAAGCAACTAGCAGAGCTTGGAGTAGAAATCATTTCAACAGGTGGTACAAAGCGTGTATTAGCAGAACACGGAATCCCTGTGACAAGCATTTCTGATGTGACAAACTTCCCAGAAATTTTAGACGGACGGGTCAAAACATTGCACCCAAATATTCACGGTGGACTGTTAGCTGTGCGAGATGACGAAACACATCAACAGCAGCTACAAGCACATAACATCACGCCGATCGATTTTGTTGTTGTCAATTTATATCCGTTTCAAGAAACGATCGCAAATCCGAACGTGACGCTGATGGAAGCGATTGAACAGATCGATATTGGCGGCCCGACGATGCTTAGAGCAGCAGCGAAAAATCACGCTTATGTGACAGCGGTTGTGGATCCAGCTGATTATCACTTAGTCATTGAACAACTGAAACAATACGATGAAGTGTTGCTTGAGACGAGACGGGCGTTAGCTGCAAAAGTATTTCGCCATACTGCAGCGTATGATGCGATGATTGCACAATATTTGACAAACGTCGTTGGAGAAACGTATCCGGAAACGATGACGATGACGTTTGTGAAAAAACAATCGTTACGATATGGTGAAAATCCACATCAAACGGCTGCATTTTACGAAAAACCGCTCAGTTCACCATTTTCTATTACAAAAGCGAAGCAATTACATGGAAAAGAACTGTCTTACAACAACATTAACGATGCCAATGCAGCTTTACAAATTGTAGGGGAATTCACTGAACCAGCGGCGGTAGCGGTGAAACATATGAATCCGTGTGGAGTCGGCGTTGGCCAGACGATCGCTGAAGCGTTTCAAAAAGCTTACGAAGCCGACCCAACGTCCATTTTCGGTGGCATCGTGGCGCTTAATCGTGAAGTTGACGAACAAACGGCTGCGAAATTACATGACATTTTTTTAGAAATTGTTATCGCTCCGTCATTTACAGAACAAGCGCTAGAAATTTTAACGAGAAAGAAAAACATTCGTCTGTTAACGATCGATTTTGAAGCAGAAAGGAAAAAAGAACCATTTGTCGTATCGGTACGTGGGGGACTACTTGTTCAAGACGAAGACACGTATACAATTGATGATGCGACATTGCGAGTTGTTACAGAAAGAAAACCGACAGAAGAAGAATGGTCGAATTTAACGTTCGCTTGGCGTGTGGTGAAACATGTCAAATCGAATGCGATTGTACTCGCGAAAAACGGGATGACGATTGGTGTCGGCGCTGGACAAATGAACCGTGTAGGTGCGGCAAACATCGCAATAGAACAAGCCGGCGATCGTGCGAAAGGAGCTGTATTAGCCTCCGATGCGTTTTTCCCGATGAGTGATACTGTTGAAGCCGCTGCACAGGCGGGAGTGACTGCCATTATTCAACCGGGTGGTTCGATTCGCGATGAAGATTCTATTCAAAAAGCAAATGAATACGGTATTACGATGGTATTTACAGGAGTACGCCATTTTAAACATTAAAGGAGGCGACAAAGGATGAAAGTGCTCATTATCGGGCGCGGTGGTCGCGAACATGCACTTGTATGGAAAGTAGCCCAAAGCCCGCTTGTCACTCGTGTATATGTGGCGCCAGGAAACGATGGGATGAATAGTATGGCTACGCGCGTTCCGATTGCGGAAACGGATGTTGAAACACTTGTGCAATGGGCGAAAAAAGAAGCAATCGATTTGACGATCGTTGGTCCGGAAGCTCCGTTGTTAGCGGGTATTGTCGATCGTTTTGAAGATGAAGGATTGCGCATTTTCGGTCCAAAACAGCAAGCCGCGTTGATTGAAGGAAGCAAAGCGTTTGCAAAGGACATGATGAAAAAGTACAACATCCCGACGGCAAATTATGCGACGTTTACAAATTACGATGAAGCCGTTCAATATGTGCATGAACAAGGAACCCCGATTGTGATTAAAGCGGATGGACTTGCAGCGGGAAAAGGTGTCACGGTAGCAATGACGATCGACGAAGCGCTTCATGCGTTGCATGATATAATGGTCGCCAAAAAGTTCGGTGAAGCTGGTGCCCAAGTTGTCATTGAGCAATATTTACAGGGCGAAGAATTTTCCTTGATGACGTTTGTGCATGGAGAACGAGTGTATCCAATGGTTATCGCCCAAGATCATAAACGTGCATTCGATGGCGATCAAGGTCCAAATACAGGAGGAATGGGGGCTTATTCCCCTGTTCCGCAAATTAGCGAACAAATGGTGCATGAAGCGGTTGAAACAGTTGTGAAACCGATCGCGAAGGCACTGAAACAAGAAGGATGTGCATTTACAGGATTTTTGTATGCCGGCTTAATTGCAACCGAACAAGGACCGAAAGTAATAGAGTTTAATGCACGATTTGGCGATCCGGAAGCACAAGTGATTTTACCTCGGTTGCAAAATGATCTTGTTGAGGTCATTGCCTCGCTTTTGGAAGATCGACCGATCACGTTGCATTGGAGTGATGAAGCAACGATTGGGGTTGTGTTGGCGGCGAAAGGATATCCTGAACAATATGAAAAAGGTGCTGTTATTCGTGGTCTAGAACGTATAACGAGAGCACAAATTTTCCACGCTGGCACAAAACGTGTGGACGATGAGTGGGTAACAGATGGGGGACGAGTGCTCCTTGTTGTGGCGAGTGGGAACACGTTGAAAGAAGCACAACGTCTTGTGTATGAACAAATTCAGAACATTGACTGTGCCCAACTTTTTTATCGACGTGATATTGGCAATAAAGCTATCGCGCACGTCGCTTGCGAACGTATACAAAACTAAGGGCAACGATGCTGCCAATTAAAAGAATAAGAATAAAGAATGTATCTGTTATATATTCAGCAATCATACTTTCTCTCCTTTCCCCCCTTGTATGCATACAAGGGGGTTATTGTTACGAAGGGTTAACTGGCTCAATCGGAATCGCTTTCTCATTCTCATTGTTGCTGTCACAATGGCATTGATATCGTTCAAACAAAGCCATCACAGGACAAAAACGAACGATACCTTCTGCGATTTTCATCGCAGCGAGCATCATGACCCAAATATACGATTCACGCCACGGTTTGCGAGAAAAATTGGCAGTTGCCCAAGCTAGCATCGTAAATCCGCATGTGATGCGAATCATCGCATTGATGATACCGATATTTTGTTTCATATTTATCCTCCTTTTTGTTTGTGAAATTTGCTTTCATCCGTTAAAATGTGAATAGACGATGGTACGATTTAGGAGGAAAGCGATCATGATGGAAAAACGATATCGATGGAAAAACGAACAAATTCGCCGACACGTTGCCGTTGTTGACGGAAAGCAAGCGCCAACAAAAGTGTTCATGAACGCAACGTATTTACATCCATACATACGTCAATGGGTACAAGGAAACGTTTGGGTTTGCGATGACCGAATTGTATATGTCGGTCCAAATAAACCGAAGCAACTCGATTCATGCGAAGTAGTGGACTGCTCGAATCAAGTGCTTGTTGCTGGCTATATGGAGCCACATGCTCATCCGTTTCAGTTATATAATCCCCATACGTTAGCGGAATATGCAGCACAGCACGGTACAACAACACTTATTAATGACAATCTATTCCTTTTTTTACAGTTAACAAAAAAGAAAGCGTTTTCTTTTTTGTCCGCTATGGAAAAACAACCGGTGACGATGTATTGGTGGTGCCGACTGGATCCACAGACAGAAATGAACGGAGAAGAGCATTTTTTTTCGTATAAAAACATGAAAAGTTGGCTGGAAAATGATGCGGTATTACAAGTTGGCGAATTGACTGGATGGCCAAAGCTGTTAGAAGGGGACGATTTCATTCTCCATTGGATACAGGAAGCGAAAAAGCTCGGTAAAAAAGTAGAAGGTCATTTTCCGGGCGCTTCAGATCGTACGTTAACGAAAATGAAACTGTTTGGTGCGGACGCTGACCATGAAGCGATGACTGGAAGTGATGTGTATAAGCGTTTAATGCAAGGATATACCGTATCATTGCGTCATTCGTCCATTCGCCCTGATTTGCCGACGTTGCTTAAAGAGATGAAACAATGCGGCATTCATCATTACGATCATTGCATGTTTACGACAGACGGTTCGACCCCTGCTTTTTATGAAAATGGAATGATCGACGAAATGATTCGCATTGCATTACAAGAAGGAGTAAGCGATATTGATGCATATAGCATGGCCACATGGAACGTTGCTCGTTATTATAATATCGATCATTTGCACGGAAGCATTACGCCAGGACGCATTGCACACATTAACATTCTTGAACATGCCTCTAATCCGACTCCTATTTCTGTTTTAGCCAGCGGACAATGGGTCAAACGTGATGGCGTTCCTGTTCATGCTTTCTCAACGATGGAATGGGATGCACATGGTCTTATGCCACTTGCGCTGACTTGGGATTTACAGATGGATGATTTGCAGTTTTCAATGCCGTTAGGGATGTATATGGAGAACTCGGTCATTATTAAGCCATATTCGATTTCGATTGATACATCTGCTGATGAGCTATCAGCGGATCATGATGAAAGCTTTTTAATGCTTATTGATCGCAACGGAAAATGGCGTGTAAACACTATATTAAAAGGGTTTGCGACACATGTGCAAGCACTTGTTAGTTCGTACTCTAATACAGGGGACATTATTTTAATTGGGAAAAGTAAACGTGATTTGTTGTTTGCTTTTGAACGTATGAAACAAATCGGAGGCGGTATTGTCCTTTGCGAACACGGAGAAATCATTCATGAAATTTCGCTTCCTTTAGGCGGATTAATGTCGGCAAAACCGATGGAAGTGTTAATGGAAGAAGAAAAAACGCTCGGCGAACTGTTGCGAGCGCGCGGTTATGCGTTTGCGGATCCAATTTACACTTTGCTTTTTTTATCATCGACACATTTGCCGTATATTCGTATTACACCGAAAGGAATTTACGATGTTATGCATAAAACAGTACTCTTTCCGACAATAATGCGTTAAAATATAAAAGGGAAGGAAATGAAAGGTTGGGTTCATGTTGCGGCGATTACTTTTTGGATTGATCATCATGACGGTGTTTATGTTCGGTACCGGATGTCAACGTCCACAATCAAATGTAGAAGAAAACGGGTCCCCACCAAAGACAGTTGAACAACGAAATGAACAAAAAACAGAAGAAACAGCGTGGACATTTCCGTTAACAGGCATGCCAGCAAAAGAAAAAACGATGCAACGTGCGGTTGCGGTGATGATTAATAACTATCCTGCCGCCCGACCGCAATCGGGGTTACATAAAGCAGACATCGTGTATGAAGTGCTTGCTGAAGGAGATATTACAAGGTTTTTAGCTATTTATCAAAGTGAGCAGCCTGATGTGATCGGACCTGTTCGGAGCGCGCGCGATTATTTTATTCAATTAAGCAACGGCTTTCATGCGTTATATGTATACCATGGATGGAGTCCAGAGGCTCAACGGTTATTGCAGTCTGGTTCAGTAGATCACGTCAATGGATTGTTTTACGATGGGACGTTATTTTGGCGAGATCGAACGAGAAAAGCGCCGCACAACTCTTACATTTCCTTTGAAAATATTAAAAAAGGAGCCGAAAAAAACGGCTATGCATTTGAAGAAGAAGTGAAGCCATTGCCGTTTTTCTCAAATGATTTGACACGTGCTGTAGAAGCGACGAATATTGATGTTGTGTATTCTAAACGATCGTATGCTCAAGTTCATTATACATATGATGGAACGAAATATGTTCGTTCGAGTGGTGGCAAGCCGACTGTTGATCGGGAAACGAATACACCTATTGCAGTAGAAAATGTGTTTGTTGTTGAAGCAACACATCGAATTATTGATGACTATGGTCGGAGAGATATTGACTTTACATCAGGTGGAAAAGGATACTTATTCCAAAAAGGAACAGTACAGGAAGTAGAGTGGAAAAATGTTGAGGGGCGCCTTCTCCCTTACAAAAGCGGTGTTCCACTCGGATTTGTTCCAGGGAAAACATGGATTCAAGTCGTTCCAAATCTCGAACAAGTACAATATGAATAGGGGGACGTATATGCAAATTAATAAATTGCGAGGCAGAGAGCTTGACCAATTATTTCGAGCGATTTTGTCATTAAAAGATTTAGAAGAATGTTATCGTTTTTTCGATGACTTATGTACGGTTAATGAAATACAAGCGCTTGCGCAACGTTTGGAAGTAGCGCGCATGTTGCGTGAAGGATATACGTATCATAAAATTGAGACAGAAACAGGGGCAAGCACAGCGACGATTTCACGCGTAAAGCGCTGCTTAAACTATGGAAATGATGCGTATGCGATGGCACTTGACCGTATTTATAACGAACAACAGGAAGAGGCTGGCTCACAGTGAGTCAGCTTCTTTTTACGATGTTTTGGTATGATTTTTGTTATAATGAGATGAGGTGAAAAAACATGAATGAGATGACAACATGGCGACATGTGTTTAAATTAGATCCGAACAAAGCCATTACTGACGAACAGTTAGAACAAGTATGTGAATCAGGTACCGATGCGATTATCGTCGGTGGAACAGACGGTGTAACGCTTGAAAACGTTATTGACTTACTTGCACGTGTGCGTCGTTTTTCCGTTCCTTGTGCGCTAGAAGTATCAAATATCGAGGCAGTCACACCTGGATTTGACTATTATTTCATTCCCATGGTGCTCAATAGCCGCGATCTTACTTGGTTAATTGATTTACATCACGAAGCGGTCAAACAGTTTGGTGATTTAATCAATTGGGAAGAACTGTTTGTTGAAGGGTATTGTATTTTAAATGACGACTGTAAAGCGGCATCATTAACGAGGGCGCGAACGAATGTAACAGAGGAAGATGTCATCGCTTATGCTCGCATGGCGGAACATATATATCATTTTCCTATCTTTTATATGGAATATAGTGGGCGATACGGAGATGTAAGGCTTGTCGAGAAAGTAAAGCGGACGCTAAAACACACCCGTTTGTTTTATGGCGGTGGCATTCATACACCAGCCCAAGCGAAAGAGATGGCGATGTGGGCGGATACAGTTGTTGTTGGCAACGCTATTTATACAAATTTACAAATGGCATTACAAACAGTCGAAGCGGTAAAAGGAAAATCAACATAAATGGAGAATAAAAAAGAGAACATATGTTTTGGTGGTGAAAAAAATGAGTATGTCGGCACATATGCTGTTGGATGGATTAAATGAAAAGCAAAAAGAAGCGGTAAAAACGACAGAAGGACCGCTTCTAATCATGGCGGGAGCAGGAAGTGGCAAAACGCGCGTATTAACGCATCGCATCGCCTATTTAATGGCGGAAAAAGACGTTGCTCCGTGGAACATTTTAGCGATTACGTTTACAAACAAAGCCGCACGTGAAATGAAAGAACGCGTGGAGCGCATCGTTGGAAAGCAAGCGGAAGATATATGGATTTCGACGTTTCATTCGATGTGCGTCCGCATTTTACGACGTGACATCGATCGCATTGGCATTCATGCGAACTTTTCTATTTTAGACCCGACTGATCAATTATCGGTGTTAAAACATATTTTAAAAGATCGCAATATTGATCCGAAAAAATATGATCCACGTGCGCTTTTAGGTGCGATTAGCAGCGCGAAAAACGATTTGGTGACACCAGAAAAATATGCCGAACAAGCAGCAAACCCATATGAAAAGCTTGTAGCGGAAGTGTATCAAGAATATCAAAAACGATTGTTGCGCAATCATGCGCTTGATTTTGATGATTTAATTATGACGACGATCCAATTATTTCAACGCGTTCCGGAAGTGTTGGAATATTATCAACGAAAGTTCCAATACATTCATGTCGATGAATATCAAGATACGAACCGTTCGCAATATTTGCTTGTGAACATGCTTGCAAAACGTTTTCAAAACTTATGTGTCGTCGGGGATTCCGATCAGTCCATTTATCGTTGGCGCGGTGCCGACATTAGCAACATTTTATCGTTTGAAAAAGACTATCCGAATGCAAAAGTGATTTTGCTTGAACAAAATTACCGTTCAACGAAACGGATTTTACAAGCAGCGAATGCGGTCATTGAACATAACACGCAACGAAAACCGAAAAAACTTTGGACAGAAAATAGCGAAGGGCAAGCGCTTGTGTATTACGAAGCGATGACGGAAGTCGATGAAGCGCAATTTGTCGTTGGAAAAATTAAAGAATATGTCGATGACGGAAAACGAACGTATAAAGATTTTGCGGTTTTATATCGGACGAATGCGCAATCGCGCGTGCTTGAAGAAATGTTATTGAAGGCGAACATTCCATATAAAATTGTCGGTGGGTTAAAATTCTATGATCGAAAAGAAATTAAAGACATTTTAGCGTATTTACGGTTAATCGCGAATCCAAACGATGACATTAGTTTCACGCGCATTATTAACGTACCAAAACGCGGCATAGGGGCATCGACAATTGATAAAATTGCAGCATATGCTTCGAGTCAAGGGATATCGATGTTTGATGCGCTTGGTTCCATTGAAGAAATGGGGATTAGCGCTCGCATCGCTGCACCGCTCGTACAATTTCGCGAACAAATTCATCATTGGAGCCAAATGCAACACTATTTATCTGTAACCGAGCTTGTTGAAGATGTACTCGATCGCTCGGGTTACCGCGATATGCTTCGCGAAGAAAAAACGTTAGAAGCACATAGCCGACTAGAGAACATCGATGAGTTTTTATCAGTGACTCAACATTTTGAACAAGTAAATGAAGATAAGTCGCTCGTTGCCTTTTTGACAGACTTGGCGCTTGTAGCAGATATCGACCAGCTTGATAATAATAGCGAAGGACAAACAAATGATGCGGTCGTTTTAATGACGCTCCATTCAGCCAAAGGATTAGAGTTTCCTGTCGTCTTTTTAGTCGGGCTGGAAGAAGGGATCTTCCCACATAACCGTTCATTAAATGATGAAGATGAAATGGAAGAAGAGCGTCGTTTGGCGTATGTCGGCATTACTCGTGCTGAAGAAGAACTGTTTTTAACGCGCGCCCATATGCGTACGTTATTTGGACAAACGCATGTCAATGCCCCATCTCGTTTTATTGATGAAATTCCTGAAGAATTGATTGAATATGCGCATAAACGAGTGAAAAAATCATCCGCATCCGTGCGTCCATCTACTGCTTCGCAAGGGGAATGGCGCGTGGGGGATAAAGTAAGTCATAAAGTATGGGGAGTTGGCACAATCGTTCGTGTAAAAGAAAGCGATGGCGATCAAGAACTAGATGTTGCTTTTTCAAGCCCAATTGGAATTAAACGACTATTGGCGAAATTTGCTCCGATTACGAAAGTGTAGAAAGGATGAAAAACGTGGCACAACACGACGTTGAAAAGCAAATTGCTGAATTGCGCGAACAAATTGAAAAACATAATTACGCATATTACGTGTTAGATCAACCGTCTATTTCTGATGCTGAGTATGATGAATTAATGAGGAAATTAATGGAGTTAGAGGAGCAATATCCGCAATATAAAACGCCGGACTCTCCATCGCAGCGCGTTGGTGGCGCCCCATTAGAAGCGTTTCAAAAAGTGACCCACCGTGTGCCGATGCTTAGTTTAAGCAACGCTTTCAATGAAGGAGACTTGCGAGATTTTGATCGCCGTGTTCGTCAAGAAGTTGGCGATGTGCGTTACGTATGTGAATTGAAAATTGATGGTTTAGCGGTGTCGCTGCGCTATGAAGACGGTTATTTTGTACAAGGGGCGACGCGTGGTGATGGAACGACTGGTGAAGATATTACCGAGAATTTAAAAACGATTCGCTCGTTGCCGCTTCGATTACGGAAACAAGTGACTATTGAGGTGCGTGGCGAAGCGTATATGCCGCGAAAATCGTTTGAAAAATTAAATGAAAAGCGAAAAATGAACGGGGAAGAATTGTTTGCGAATCCGCGTAACGCGGCAGCTGGCTCGCTTCGACAACTTGATCCGAAAGTTGCTGCTTCTCGTCAATTAGACATATTTGCATACCATGTCGTCAACGCAGAAGAGCTCGGAATTTTGTCACATAGCGCAGCGCTTAATTATTTAGATGAGCTTGGATTTAAAACAAATCCAGCGCGACAAGTATGTGAAACGATTGATGATGTGCTTTCTTATATCGAACAATGGCATGGACGACGTGCGTCATTGCCGTATGATATTGACGGGATCGTCATTAAAGTAGACGCATTTGCGCAGCAAAAGCAACTTGGGGCGACAGCAAAAAGTCCGCGCTGGGCGATTGCTTACAAATTTCCTGCTGAAGAAGTTGTTACACAACTTGTTGATATTGAGCTAAGTGTCGGTCGGACAGGCGTGGTGACTCCGACAGCCATTTTGCAGCCGGTACGCGTCGCAGGAACGATCGTGCAACGCGCATCACTTCATAATGAAGACTACATTCGTGAAAAAGATATTCGTCTCGGCGATTACGTTGTCATAAAAAAAGCAGGCGATATTATTCCAGAGGTTGTTCGTTCGTTGCCTGAGCGACGGACAGGAAAAGAAGAGCCATTCGATATGCCAACCCATTGCCCAGCGTGTGCGAGCGAGCTTGTTCGACTGGATGATGAAGTTGCCCTCCGCTGCGTGAATCCACAATGTCCGGCACAAATTCGAGAAGGGCTGATTCATTTCGTCTCACGTCAAGCGATGAACATTGACGGACTAGGTGAAAAAGTCATCGCTCAACTATTTGAGCATGGTCTTGTTCGCAGCGTGGCAGATTTGTACACATTAACGAAAGACGAGCTTGTCGCATTAGAACGAATGGGGGAAAAATCAGCAACAAACTTACTGCAAGCGATTGAAACATCGAAACAAAATTCACTGGAGCGCTTATTGTTTGGTCTCGGTATTCGCCACGTTGGCGCAAAAGCGGCAAAAACGTTAGCGGAACATTTTGAAACGATGGAACGCCTCCAACAAGCGACAAAAGAAGGGCTGACGGCCATTCACGAAATCGGTGAAAAAATGGCGGATTCAATCGTCACGTATTTTTCAAAAGAAGAAGTGAAGCAGTTGCTTGAACGTTTGCGGGCATATGGTGTCAATATGACATATAAAGGAGCAAAACAGACAGTCGATATAAGCTCCACGTTTGCTGGGAAGACGTTTGTTTTAACAGGTACGTTGCAATCGATGTCGCGGAGTGAAGCAAAAGAAGCAATTGAGGCGTTAGGTGGAAAAGTGACAGGGAGCGTCAGTAAAAAAACAGACGTTGTTGTTGTCGGTGAAGACGCGGGATCAAAACTAGAGAAGGCGAAACAGCTTGGCATTACAATTTGGGATGAAGCGCGTTTTCTTCAAGAAATACAACAATCAAAGCAGGTGTGAACGATGAAAAAGTGGATCATATTGCTTGCTTGTATGCTTCTTACTTTGTCAGCATGCGCGCCAAAATTTAATCAAGAAGAGCAAGTAGTGCAAGAGACAGATAATAAAAAACAAAAGGCGATTATTCCAAAGTACAACATTTCTAATTCGTATTATCGTACCATTTTACCTTTTCAACCTGGAGAGGCGCGCGGGCTTGTCGTTGAAAATGTGAACACAAGATTAGATATGGATGAATTTGAACTCGGTTTAATGCGCATCGCACAAGATAAGTTTTCTCCGTCGCAATATTTATTTCAACAAGGACAATATTTAGATCGAGAAACGATTGAGTCATGGCTTAAACGAAAGCAAGGAAATGGCGAAGGGTTGAATCCTGCTCTAGGAAATACAGGGACAAATGCAGAAAAAAATAAAAAATCTCCCCTTTACATTTCACATATTTTAGAGCATAACTACTTAGTGAAAACAGAAAACGATAAAGTGAAATTAGGCGGGGTTGTCATCGGACTTGCGATGAATTCTGTTCATTACTATGAAACAGAAGAAGGATATCCACGCGAAGTAAAAATTTCAAAAAGCGATATGGAGAAGGAAGGGAAAAAAGCAGCGGCGGAAATTGTTTCTCGCTTACGTCAAATCGATGGGTTAAAGGAAGTGCCAATTGTTGTTGGTTTATTTGAGCAACAACCAAAATCGTCTATCGTTCCAGGACACTTTTTTGCGGTTGGTTATGTTGATAAGGGAGGTAACGATATTCAAGATTGGGAAAAAATAAACGAAGAATATTATGTGTTTCCATCGGATGAAGCGGAAAAAAATCATCGCGATGATTTAGTGAAATTTTTAAATTTAAAATCCGATATTGAAGAATTTTTCCCGAATTATACTGGAGTGATTGGCAGGGCGTTTTATCGCGATGACCAATTGCAACAATTGACAATTGATATTGTGATGCAGTTTTACGGAAAAACAGAAGTCATCGGATTTACGCAATATGTCACAGGTCTTCTTATGGAAAAAATGCCTGATTACATGCCGATTTCTGTTTACATTTCTTCGGTGCGTGGACCGGAGAGCATCATTATAAAAAATCCAGATCAAAATGAGCCGTTCGTTCACATCTATCAGCCATAAAAAATTTGAATATGTATGATCCATCCGTTAGAATGGAATTGTGTGTATGAAAACGCTTTTGTAATTTCAACAAAGGGGGCTTACATATGGTACAACCTTACAAACATGAACCATTTACAGATTTTACAGTCGAAGCAAACAAAAAAGCGTTTGAAGAAGGGTTAAAAACGGTGCAAGCCTATCTCGGTCAAGATTATCCGCTTGTCATTGGCGGCGAACGCATCATGACAGAAGATAAAATTGTTTCCATCAACCCAGCAAATAAAACAGAAGTGGTTGGTCGCGTAGCGAAAGCCAATAAAGATTTAGCAGAAAAAGCGATGCAAACAGCAGATGCCGCATTCAAATGGTGGAGCAAAACGAAACCAGAAATGCGCGCCGACATTTTATTTCGTGCGGCAGCGATTGTGCGCCGTCGCAAACATGAGTTTTCCGCATTGCTTGTGAAAGAAGCAGGGAAACCATGGAAAGAAGCAGATGCAGATACTGCGGAAGCGATTGACTTTATGGAATATTATGCTCGCCAAATGTTGAAGTTAAAAGACGGCATTCCTGTTGAGAGCCGTCCAGGAGAAACAAATCGCTTCCTTTACATTCCACTTGGCGTTGGCGTCGTCATTTCACCGTGGAACTTCCCATTTGCGATTATGGCGGGAACGACGGTTGCAGCGCTTGTAACAGGAAATACGGTGCTTTTAAAGCCAGCAAGTGCAACGCCAGTCGTGGCGTATAAATTCGTGGAAGTGTTAGAAGAGGCGGGCCTTCCAGCAGGTGTATTAAACTACATTCCAGGAAGCGGTGCGGAAGTAGGTGATTATTTAGTCGACCATCCGCGCACACGTTTCATTAGCTTCACAGGTTCTCGCGACGTTGGTATTCGTATTTATGAGCGTGCGGCTAAAGTACACCCAGGACAAATTTGGCTCAAGCGCGTCATTGCAGAAATGGGCGGAAAAGACACAATCGTTGTTGACAAAGAAGCAGATTTAGAATTAGCGGCACAATCGATCGTCGCGTCAGCTTTTGGCTTCTCTGGTCAAAAGTGCTCGGCATGCTCGCGTGTTGTCGCGCTTGAAGACGTGTATGACCAAGTATTAAACCGCGTCGTCGAGTTAACGAAGCAATTAAAAGTTGGCAACCCAGAAGAACAAAGCACGTTTATGGGATCAGTGATCGACCAATCGGCGTACAACAAAATTATGGAATATATCGAAATTGGGAAACAAGAAGGCAAGCTTATGACAGGCGGTGAAGGAGACGACTCGAAAGGCTTCTTCATTCAGCCGACGGTGTTTGCTGATCTCGATCCGAAAGCGCGTATTATGCAAGAAGAAATTTTCGGACCTGTTGTGGCGTTTACGAAAGCAAAAGACTTCGATCATGCGCTTGAAATTGCCAACAATACCGAATATGGCTTAACAGGTGCCGTCATTTCAAATAACCGCTTTAACTTAGAAAAAGCGCGTGAAGAATTCCATGTTGGTAATCTTTACTTTAACCGCGGTTGCACAGGTGCCATCGTCGGCTACCATCCGTTTGGTGGGTTCAATATGTCTGGAACAGACTCGAAAGCAGGCGGTCCAGACTACTTACTTCTTCATATGCAAGCAAAAACGGTATCCGAAATGTTTTAATAGAAAAACCCCTCTTGGCGAAAATGCTAAGAGGGGTTTCAATTATGTAACATAAGAGCGATAATAAAGAAAAACATCTTTCGTATGATATAGAAGTGGGTGGTGATGGGCGATTGAGTACAAACATGTACGGATTAAAAAAGCAAACCTTTTATACGGTGGATGCTATTGATTATGAAAAGATCAGCAATGAAAAGCTCAAATCGTATATTGATCTCGAAGGAAAGACAATTTTTTTAACGAATGAACGCGGGGAGGCAGTCGTGACGATGAATAAAATCATTGATAAACTATTTGACTTTAAGAAAGCGTTAAATAAACTGCATCAAAGCATCGCGCGTGATGTGGCAAAAGACGACTTAGTTCTTGACGCGACAATTCAACGATTTGAGTTTACGTACGAACTAGCATGGAAATGGATGAAAAGCTACCTAGAATATAACGGAAACAACGAAGTCACAAGTCCGCGAAAAACGATCAAACAAGCGTTTAAAGAAGGGCTTATTCAAGATGGAGCAGCGTGGATTCAAATGTTAGAAGATCGAATCAGAACATCACATACATACGACGAAAAAATAGCGATGGAAATTTATGAACATGTTCGTCAGCGCTATGTTCATCTATTTGATCAGCTATTAGTCGAAATGAAAAAACGAGTTCGTGAATTAGAAGAATAGGGGGAGAATGAGTGAAAAAATTTTTAATAGGAGTTTTGTTGGCGTTTGTCATGTTTGCCCTTTCGCTCTCATTATTTAGCGGTTTTTCTTTCTTTATTGCCATTTTTCCAATTGCAGTACTAGCTGTTCCGTTTATATGTGCGGTAACAGAGGCGCTCATTTCTTTTATCGATGAAAAATGGGGATTTAAATGGGATGGGGCTGTTGTTTTAGGGATCGCAACGATTACGTCGCTTCCTTTTTATCCTTCTTGTGTTTTTGTAGCTTCAATTTATATAGGAGCATTGGGATATTATGTGGGGC
Organism: Anoxybacillus sp. CHMUD; assembly: GCF_013096965.1. NCBI lineage: Bacteria > Bacillati > Bacillota > Bacilli > Caryophanales > Anoxybacillaceae > Anoxybacillus > Anoxybacillus sp. CHMUD. The sequence goes on along the minus strand of NZ_SDLG01000013.1, from coordinate 38,443 downwards.
GGAGAATCATGTAATTTCATTCATTTCTGGAAGTGATGTTACCTTTAAATGAAAGAAGTATATGAATCGAATTTCATAGAGAGGGAAATGACCTCTCTATGAAAACAACCGATTTCTCATTTTGAAAAGTTCACGCTCAGTCATTGTTGTTTTATGAACGGTGAAATCAACGTCAAGTTGGAGGTTGTTAAGACGTTCGTTGAATTGTTTGTAGAGGGAGTCAATTTTTTCGTTTAGTGCGTGGATTTCTTGCTTCATTGCTGTCGTTTCACCGCGCATATGATGGACATCCACCGTTAAAGCCTCGAGTTTCGCGTCCGTTTCGTCTTGGGGATGGAGAAGGGCGTTCATAAGATCATAAAGCTCTTTTTGCCCATTTTTTAGTGCCTGTTGCTCTTCGCGGATGAGTTGCTGCTCTTTGCGGAATGCATTCATTTCCTCACGCAACGAGTTTATTTCTTCTCGGAATGTTTTCTGCTCTTCACGAATAGCCATTTGCTCTTCACGAATGGCTTTTTGTTCCTCACGAATAGCTTGTTGTTCTTCACGAATGTCCTGCAACTCTTTTTGGATGTCTGTGACAACGAGTAAAATTTTCTCCAATAATTGCTCGCTCATCTTCTCACCTCCTTTGCACACAACCATATTATAACATCATTCGACAAAAAAGAGGGATAAAAAATCCCTCTATACTTCCACGTCTATAAATTGAAACGATGAAACGTCAAATAAACCTTGATCGGTTAGTTTCAGTTCTGGAATGACTGGCAACGCTAAAAAGGCGAGCGTAATAAATGGATTGAATTCGTCTGATGCTCCAATGGTTGTTAAAGCGTTGTGAATTGTTTGTAGCCGCCCTAGCACTTCTTCATACGTTCTTGCTGTCATCAGTCCTCCAATTTCAAGCGGCAAGTCTGCTAACACATGTCCATTGTCGACGACGACAAGCCCACCGTTTATATGTTTTATATGTTCAATTGCAACGATGATGTCGTTATCGTTCGTTCCGGTGGCGATGATGTTATGTGAATCATGAGCAATCGATGACGCAATCGCCCCTTTTTTCAGTTGAAAGCCGTTGACGATACCAACACCAACGCCAAGACCACGATGACGTTCAACGACGACAAGCTTTAACAGATCCCGCTCCGCCGATGGTTGAAAGACCCCGTGTTCAACATCCACTTCTGTCATGAGCCGTTTTGTATGCAAATGATTTGGGATAATTTGAATGACATTTGCTTGCTTTCCGCGTGTAAACGGAATTTGCACATCTTCTTTTGTTACCTTTTTAGTGTGAACCGATTGTGCAATCGTTTGATCGATTGCAGTTGCTTTCGTTACGGAAAAGGTAGCGCGTCCATTTTCTGCAACGAGTACCCCTTTTTTATAGACGTGCGTAATGGAAAACGACTGTAAATCTTCCACGAGCAAAAAGTCGGCATCATACCCAGGAGCGATCGCGCCTTTCGTATATAGGCGATAACATTCTGCCGCATTTAATGTCGCCATTTGAATAGCTGTCAGTGGATTCATGCCTGCTTGAATCGCTAGACGAATATGATGATCGATACTTCCTTCCGTGACAAGCTCATCAATATGTTTATCATCTGTGCAAAATAAAAAGCGGCGCGCGTTATACGTATTGACAGCTGGAAGCAGTTTATGCAAATCCTTTGCAACCGACCCTTCGCGAATTAAAACGTACATGCCGCGTTGAACGCGAGCGAGCGCCTCATGGACTGTGACACATTCATGGTCAGTATGGACATTGGCGCTTCGGTATACGTTCACAGCTGTCTCATCAAGACCAGCTAAATGTCCGTCAATGAGTTTCCCGGCTTCACGTGCGGCTGTCAGCTTGGCGAGCATTTGCTGTTTTCCGTGTAAAAGGGATGGGTAGTCCATCACTTCTGCAAGCCCAAGCACGCGCGGATGGGAGAAAAACGGTGTTAACTGTTCAGCGTGCAATGTCGCGCCAGCATGTTCAAAATCGGTGGCGGGTACGCACGATGGCAGCATGACATATACATCGAGCGGAATGTGGTCGGAATCGTTTAGCATAAATTCAATGCCTTTTGTTCCAGCGACATTCGCAATTTCGTGCGGATCAGTAATGACGGTAGTGACGCCGTGTGGAACGACGACGCGAGCAAACTCGCTTGGGGTAACCATTGATGATTCAATATGAACATGTCCGTCGATCAAACCCGGGCAAACGTATTTTCCTTGTGCATCAATGATCGTATGCCCTTCGTATTTCCCGATGCCGACAATTTTTCCATCAACGATGGCGATATTTTCTTCTATTATGTTATGTGTAAAAACGTCCACAATTTTTCCGTTTTTAATGACAATGTCAGCGCGTTGCCTTTTTGATGCAACAGCAAGCTCTTTCATATATGTTCCTCCTCCCCAACTCGATACGAGGAGCAATCCTCGTAGTCAAACGATTTACGGTCGTTTGGTAGAAACTTTCGGACCATATTTCCGAAATTATACGAGTTGTTTTTCAAAAATTTTTTTCATTCTATAATGTTATTTGTTCTCTCGTCAATGCTTGATTTATGTCGAATAAACGATAAAAATGTATATTGTTTCATGAAAATATTTTATTATATAATTCTAATAAGTTTGAAAAATAAAATATTTTAATATGAGAAAGGAGATGATTGTTTTGGAGAATGTTGTTAGCTTTCTGAACGACTTATTATGGAGCCCTGTTATGATTTATTTTTGCCTTGGGGTCGGTCTTTTATTTTCTATTATTACCCGATTTTTACAAGTGCGTCATTTTAAAGACATGATTAAACTAATGTTTCAAGGAAAAAGTTCAGACGCTGGTGTTTCTTCGTTCCAAGCATTATCCATCGCTCTTTCTGGGCGGGTGGGAACCGGTAATATTGCCGGCACAGCAACTGCCATTGCTTTTGGTGGACCAGGCGCTGTATTTTGGATGTGGATGATTGCATTTATTGGTGCATCAAGTGCTTTTATTGAGTCAACATTAGCACAAATTTATAAAGTAAAGCAAGACGGACAATATCGTGGTGGTCCGGCTTACTACATTGAAAAAGGTATCGGTTGGAAGTGGTATGCAGTATTGTTTGCGATTTCATCCATTATCGCAGTCGGACTGCTTATGCCAGGCATTCAGTCGAACTCTATTGCGACCGGTTTAAAAAACGCTTTTGGTTTAAGCCCGACATTAACAGGTATTTTGCTTGTTGTGTTGCTTGGGGCTATTATTTTCGGGGGAGTAAAACGCATCGCAACTGTAGCGCAATATGTCGTTCCTTTTATGGCACTTGCTTATATCTTACTGGCGCTCGTCATTATGGTATTAAATATTACACAGTTGCCAGCTGTATTTGCTTTGATCATAAAAAGTGCGTTAGGATTTGACTCCGCATTCGGTGGTATTTTAGGAATGGCGATTTCATGGGGAGTAAAGCGTGGCATCTATTCAAATGAAGCTGGGCAAGGAACAGGAGCACATGCGGCAGCAGCAGCTGAAGTATCCCATCCAGCGAAACAAGGGCTCGTCCAAGCGTTTTCTGTATATATTGATACACTGCTCGTTTGTTCAGCAACAGCGTTTATGATTTTATTTACGGGAATGTACAATACAGTTGGTGCGGATGGTGCATTTATTGTCGAAAATTTAAAAGGGGTAAACCCTGGTCCTGGTTATACACAAGCAGCGATTGAAACAGTTTTCCCAGGCTTTGGTGCGGCGTTTGTCGCTATTGCGTTATTTTTCTTTGCGTTTACAACGATCATGGCGTATTACTACATTGCTGAGACGAATGTTGCTTATTTAATGCGTGGAAAAAATGGCACGTGGCTGATGACAGGCTTAAAAATCATGCTTTTAATCGCAACGTTTTACGGGGCTGTCAAAACAGCAGACTTAGCATGGGCGCTCGGCGATGTCGGTCTTGGTATCATGGTTTGGCTAAACTTAATTGCTATTTTAATTTTGGCAAAACCAGCATTACAAACGTTAAAAGATTACGAAGAACAAAAACAACAAGGGCTTGATCCTGTATTTGATCCAATAAAGCTCGGTATTAAAAACGCAGATTATTGGGTGCATGATTTTAAACGAGATGAAGAGCGCGTGTCATAACGATAACGAGATGTCCAATGGGGCATCTCGTTTTTTTTGTTTATCGAAAAACAAAATGAATGGCAAATGTTGCTTCACTGCGCGAAAGTTTGGTATCATCATAGTATTGTGGAAGGTCGACAATATCGGAGGTGAAACATATGTCACGAATTTCAATCGAACAAGTAAAACACGTCGCGCATTTAGCACGTTTAGCGATTACAGAGGAAGAAGCAACAATGTTTGCGAAACAATTAGACGCCATTATTACGTTTGCGGAGCAGTTGAATGAGCTAGATACAGAAAACGTTCCGCCAACGTCGCACGTGTTAAATATGAAAAACGTCATGCGCGAAGATGTACCGACAGCTGGTCTTCCGTTAGAAGACGTATTAAAAAATGCACCAGACCATCAAGACGGGCAATTCCGAGTGCCAGCCATTTTAGAGTAAGGAGGGAAGAACATGTCATTGTTTGATTATCGTGTAAGTGAGTTGCATCACTTGTTACATAAAAAAGAAATTTCTGTTTCAGATTTAGTAGATGAGTCGTTTAAACGTATTCACGAAGTGGAAGATCGAGTACAGGCGTTTTTAACGTTAAACGAAGAACAAGCTCGCATGAAGGCAAAAGAGCTAGATGAAAAATTGGGAACAGAAAAGGAATTTGGTTTACTTTTCGGAATGCCGATCGGTATTAAAGATAACATTGTTACAAAAGGGCTTCGCACGACATGTGCAAGCAAAATTTTATACAACTTCGACCCGATTTACGATGCAACAGTCGTTGAGCGTCTCAATGAAGCTGATGCAGTAACGATCGGTAAATTAAATATGGACGAGTTTGCGATGGGATCATCGACAGAGAACTCCGGTTTTCAGCTCACGCGCAACCCGTGGGATTTAGAGCGTGTACCGGGCGGTTCAAGCGGCGGCTCCGCTGCAGCAGTAGCGGCAGGAGAAGTGCCATTTGCGCTTGGATCAGACACAGGTGGATCGATTCGCCAGCCAGCAGCGTTTTGTGGCGTTGTTGGTTTAAAACCGACGTATGGTCGTGTCTCGCGCTATGGGCTTGTCGCATTTGCGTCCTCGCTTGATCAAATTGGTCCGATTACGCGCACCGTTGAAGATAATGCATACTTACTACAAGTCATTTCTGGATTGGATCCGATGGACTCAACATCGGCAAACGTTGACGTGCCTGATTACGTCTCTGCATTGACGGGCGATATTCAAGGGTTAAAAATTGCCGTGCCGAAAGAATATTTAGGAGAAGGGGTATCAGACGAAGTTCGCCAATCGGTATTACAAGCGCTAAAAGTGTTAGAAAGCCTTGGCGCAACGTGGGAAGAAGTTTCACTTCCTCACTCCAAATACGCCCTTGCGACGTACTATTTATTAGCGTCTTCGGAAGCATCGGCCAACCTTGCCCGTTTTGACGGTGTTCGCTACGGGTATCGCACAGATAATGCGAAAAACTTAATGGATATGTACAAGCAAACGCGCAGCGAAGGGTTCGGCAACGAAGTGAAGCGCCGCATTATGCTCGGAACGTTTGCGTTAAGCTCGGGCTACTATGATGCGTATTACAAAAAAGCGCAAAAAGTACGGACGCTCATTAAACAAGACTTTGAAAACGTTTTTGAAAAATATGATGTGATTATCGGACCGACGACGCCGACACCAGCGTTTAAAATCGGTGAAAAAACAAGCGATCCGTTAACGATGTACGCCAACGACATTTTAACGATTCCTGTCAATCTTGCTGGTGTTCCAGGTATTTCGATTCCGTGCGGATTTGTCAATGGCTTGCCTGTAGGGCTTCAAATTATCGGGAAACATTTTGACGAAAGCACAATTTATCGCGTCGCTCATGCGTTCGAACAAGCAACCGACTATCATAAACAAAAACCAACGTTGTAAGGGGGGAATGAGTGATGAATTTTGAAATTGTCATCGGACTTGAAGTGCACGTCGAGCTGAAAACGAAATCGAAAATTTTCTCAAGCAGCCCAAACGCATTCGGAGCGCCCCCAAACACACAAACGAGCGTCATTGATTTAGGGTACCCGGGCGTTCTTCCGGTATTAAATAAACAAGCGGTTGAATATGCGATGAAAGCAGCGCTGGCGTTAAACTGCGAAATCGCTACAGAAACGAAATTTGACCGAAAAAACTATTTTTATCCGGACAACCCGAAGGCGTACCAAATTTCACAGTACGACCAACCAATTGGACAAAATGGTTGGATCGAAATTGAAGTGAACGGTAAAAAGAAAAAAATCGGCATCACGCGCATTCATTTAGAAGAAGATGCCGGAAAGCTGACGCATACAGGGGATGGCTATTCGCTAGTTGATTTCAACCGTCAAGGGACACCGCTCATTGAAATTGTCTCTGAGCCAGATATTCGCTCGCCAGAAGAGGCGTATGCGTATTTAGAAAAATTAAAGTCGATCATTCAATATACAGGTGTATCCGATTGTAAAATGGAAGAAGGTTCGCTTCGCTGTGATGCGAACATTTCCCTTCGTCCAATTGGCTCAGACAAATTTGGAACGAAAACAGAATTGAAAAACTTAAACTCATTTAACTTCGTTCGCCAAGGATTAGAATACGAAGCGAAGCGCCAAGAGAAAATTTTGTTGTCTGGCGGTGTCATCCAGCAAGAAACGCGCCGTTTCGATGAAGCGACGAAAACAACGATTTTAATGCGTACAAAAGAAGGTTCGGAAGACTATCGCTACTTCCCAGAACCAGATTTAGTGATGCTTTATATTGACGATGAGTGGAAAGAGCGCGTACGTGCGTCCATCCCAGAACTTCCGGATGCGCGGAAAAAGCGATATGTCGAAGAGCTTGGTTTGCCAGAGTATGATGCGAAAGTGTTAACACTCACAAAAGAAATGGCGGATTTCTTTGAAGCAACGGTTGCAAATGGAGCGGATCCGAAGCTTGCATCGAACTGGCTGATGGTTGAAGTATCTGCTTATTTAAACGCAGAACAAAAAGAATTGCACGACATTGCTTTAACACCAGAAAGTCTTGCAGGCATGATTAAACTTATTCAAAACGGTACAATTTCGTCAAAAATTGCGAAGAAAATCTTTAAAGAACTTGTGGAAAAAGGCGGCGATCCAGAGCAAATCGTCAAACAACAAGGGCTTGTGCAAATTTCTGACGAAGCAACGTTGCGCAAAATTGTGTTAGAAGTGCTCGACGCGAATCCACAATCGATCGAAGACTTCAAAAACGGAAAAGACCGTGCGATCGGATTCTTAGTCGGTCAAATTATGAAAGCAACAAAAGGACAAGCCAACCCACCGCTTGTCAATAAGCTATTGCTTGAAGAAATTAATAAACGATAAAAATAAAGCGGCATTGCCATCGGACAATGCCGCTTTATTTTTATAGGTGTACAAGCTTTTGTAAAGTGCTTTCGACTTTAAATACACGATTGTTTAATACTTGGATGCTCGATTCGTGGTCGGTGAGGGCAGGGAGTACTTTTTCTTCGAGTATGTTTGTTAAGCGGGTGATGTTTCCTTGCATGTTGTGGACATCGAGCGCGAGTGCATCGTATTTTGCGGCGAGCGCCTCTTGACTGTGACGAACCGCTTCACAAATCGCTTTCGTTTCGAGTGTTCGTTCATCGAGTAGTTGCACTTTTTCGTCGAGCGCTTGAACTTTCTCGTCTAGTGCTTGTACTTGTTGGCGTAAGGAAGATACTTCTTTTTCAATAGCTTCCACCTTTTGCTCGACTGCTTCCACTCGTTTTTCTAGCGATTCGACTTTTTCTCGAGTTGCTTTTACTTCATGAAGAATTTCGTATAGCAGCTGTTCTACCATTCCTTTCACCTCCTTTTCGTTTCCATTTTACACGAATCGACAGCGGATGACTAGCGAACATATTCGTGTTTTAAGCAAGCTTCTTATAGGCGAGCACATTTTCCCAACGACGTTTAAGTAGAGAACGGCTGGCGAATCGATTACAATGATAGTAGATGAAGGATATAAGGGGAGCACAAGATGGATACGTCATGGCTAAAGCCGATTACGGAGGCGAAATATTTAGTAGTTGATAACGCGTACCGGTACCGCGCGATTTTACGCTATTTTTATACGCAACACGAACGAATGCGGCAATATTTGTTTCCAGAAGAAGTGTACGCTTTTTTAAAACAATTCGATGAATTTCAAGATTACACAGAAGAAGAGCTGCAACAAGACTTAGAGCAGCTCGTCAAATGGAGAAACTTAATCGCTAGACAAGAAACGGGTCATATTCGGACGATTGAGGAATTTAAAAAGAAACGGTTTCGCTATCAATGCAGCCCATATACGGTTGAAATCGAACGAATGATTCGCACGCTTGAGCAGCTAGGGGAGACGTTTGGCGGCTCGCTCGAAAAAACGCGGTTTGACCGCTTGTATGCGTCGCTTGTCCGAATGGAATCGATTATCCACGATGGATTTGCCGAAAAAAGGGAAGAAATGAATCAAGTGTGGGAAGAAACGTTTGATTATTTTAAAAAAATCATCCAAAATTCTGCCGACTATATTGCCTATTTAAACGGAGAAAACATGGAAGAACGGATGATGTCTGATTCATTTCTCGTCTATAAAGAACAGTTTACCGCTTATTTGCGCGATTTTATCGTCGCATTGCAAAAAACGTCGATGCAAATTGAAAAACTGCTCGAAGACTTGCCAGAGGACGGTGTTCGCCGTTTTATTGAGGAAGTGGTCGCTTACCAGCTTGCCATTCCACGCTTTGAAGGGGCGATTCTTTCGCGTGAACAGCTAGTAGAAGAGAAATTAGACACGTGGCGCAGTTTAAGCGAATGGTTTTTAGGACGAAACGGGCATGAAAGCGAACTGTCGTTTTTACAAAAGCAGACAAACGAAGCGATTCGGCGAATGACGCGCGTCGTTCAGCGCTTAGGGGAACGTCATCACCACTTCCGCAGCCGAAAAAAAGATTACTTGCATTTAGCGAAATGGTTTTCTTCATTAGAAACGATAGAAGAAGCGCATAAATTATCGGCGGTTGTGTTCGGCTGTTTTCATACAAAGCACATCGTCGCCGAAAACGATGCAACGGAAAATATGTACCGCGATATTTGGGAGGAACAGCCGGCAGAATGGCTCGTAAAACCGCGCGTTCGCCACTACCGAGAAAAGAAAAAGCCAGAAGCAATGATTGATCGGCGGAAAGAAAAAGAGGAAACGATGGCCGCCTACTTAGCAGCGAAACAACAGGAGGAAGAAGAACTCACACAGCTTATAAACGACGGAAAAATTGTACTTCAGGAGCTACCGGTCGTTGCTTCGCATATTCGCAAAACGCTGCTCGGGTGGATTGCAAAAGCGATGGGGCGAGAAGACCGGACGGTGCAAACGGAAAACGGATGGAAAGTGAAAGTAGTCCAACGTGAAGGGACGATTATACTGAAAGCAGAAGATGGTACGTTAATGATGCCAAATTACGAAATCCATTTGCTAGACTAGGAGAAGAGAGAATGGAAAAAGAGTTCGATGAGAAAGCGAAAGAAGCGTTAACGGCGCTGTTTGAACAGTTTTGGATTGTTCGGGAAAAAGAGCCGGAACTTTTTCAAAAAATACGGGAACGTGAAAAAGTGTTAAAGCGGTATGTGCAAGAGAAATTCGGCTATCGGCTCATTGTTCACCGCTATTTTGCTAAGCTCGAAAAAATACCAGCCGAACCAGAAGCGTGGATGGGAATGGAGTCGTTTCAAGAACCGCTCGACTACGCGTTATTTTGTTGCTTGTTAGCATATTTAGAAGGAAAAGCAGTCGAAGAAAAATTTTTATTGTCTGATGTATGCGAAGAAATAAAAGCGATGTATCCAGGCGAAACGGCGCTCGATTGGACGAACTACCAACATCGTCGCGCGTTAATTCGCGTTTTAAAAACAGCCGAGCAAATCGGGATTATACATCACGTCGACGGGGAAGTTGAGGCGTTTGCCAATCAAGAAGACGAAGAAGCGTTATATGAAGTTCCTGTACTGTCCCGCTATTTTATGCGGTCCTATCCGAAAGACTTCATTCAATATGAAACGATCGAGCAACTGTTGGAGGAAGAGTGGAAAGTGTCACCCGACGACTACCGCCGCCACTTTATTTATCGGCAGCTCTTTTTATCTCCTGTTGTATATCGTCGGCAAAAAGACGACCCAAACTTTTATTATTTGCGCAACTTCCGCCATCGACTGCGCGATGACATCGAGGCGCATACCGATTTTCGCTACGAACTATATAAAAATGCAGCCTTGCTGACGATTCCAGAACGGCAACATGTGTATACGTTATTTCCAGATCAAAAGGGAACGTCGGATATTATCCTTCATTTTGCCTCTGTCGTTCGCGCTCATTTGGACAACTATCCACCGGATGAATACGGGCAAATCCACGTGACGATGTCCGATTTTCGGCAGTTGCTTCACCGGTGCAGCGAGCAGTATGGCGAAGGCTGGAGCAAAACGTATCGGGAAATGACGACGGCACAGCTCGCCTCTGAACTGCTCTCTGCTTTAAAAGACTGGAAGATGGCAGAATATGAACAGGAAACGGGCATGGTCGTGCTTTATCCGCTGCTTGGACGACTTGTCGGTCAATATCCAGACGACTTTACAACGAAAGGAAGAGACGATGATGACAAATAAATGGGTGCTTCATCGCGCGGGATTAATTAATTTTTGGTATTACGACGAACAATATTTCGAGTTTGCCGACGGCAAGTTGTTGTTGCGCGGGACGAACGGCTCTGGGAAGTCAGTAACGATGCAAAGCTTGCTTCCTGTCTTATTGGACGGAAAAAAAACGCCCGACCGGCTCGACCCGTTCGGTTCTCGGGCACGAAAAATGGAAGATTACTTGCTTGGCGAAAAGGAAATTGTCGATCGCGATGAGCGGACAGGCTATTTATTTTTAGAATATAAGCGAATGCAGACGGAACAATACGTAACGACAGGGATTGGCTTACGGGCAAAGCGGCAAAAAAATATGGACTTTTGGGGGTTCGTCATTTTTGATAACCGCCGCATCGGTCGCGATTTATTTTTATATAAAACGGAAAAATCAGCGGATGGAACGGAAAAAATCCCGCTCACCAAACGCGAACTGGCGAATGTACTTGGCAACGGCGGAATGGTCGTGGATTCACAAAAAGAATATATGGAGCTCGTCAATAAGCACGTCTTCCGATTTGAATCGATGGAGGCGTTTCAAGAATTAATTGAGCTATTGATTCAATTGCGTAGCCCGAAGCTATCGAAGGATTTCAAGCCAACGGTCATTTACGAGATTTTAGAAAGCTCGCTCCCCGCGTTGACAGACGACGAGTTGCGCCATTTATCGGAAACGATTGAAAATATGGACCAAACGAAACAGCAGCTAGAGCAGCTAGAGCGCGATGAGCAATCACTAAAACGGCTTTGTGCGCAATATCGAGCGTATAACGAGTATATGATTGCGGAAAAAGCAAGCGAATGGATAAAGGCTGACAAACAAGTGAAGCGGCTAGCAGAAGAAGAAAAGCAATGGCTTGCGGAGGAACAGGAAAAGCAAGCGCACCTTGTCGATTTGAGCGAATACATTCAAACGCTTGCAAACGAACAGGACGTATTGCATCAACGAGAATTAGAATTAGCGAGCCACGAAGTGTTTCAAGCGGCGAAAGAATATGAGCGAGTCCAACAAGAAATACGCGACATTCATGACAAGCAACAAAAACTATTGCGGCAAATCGATGAAAAAGAGCAGCTCGAACGCCGCTATAAGCGCCAGTTAGAAGAAGACGAAGACCGGCGGTATCAGATAGAAAAGCAACTCACGCAGCAAGTAGAAGACTTACGGCATGATGCCATGGAAAGTTCCTTCTCTTCCCATGCTCTTAACGAAGCGGACTTTGCTCGACAGCGCCAAACGAAATTTGATTTTACCGTCTGGAAGCGAGAAGGACAAGAATACGTTGAAAAACTAGAACAAACGATTGCGCTTTGGCGCCGCCATGATGAAATGAAGGCGCGCTATGAAGAAACGAGTAAAGAGGCAGGGGAGCTGCAGCGGGAAGTAGACGAATTGCGCCATGAAGAAGCGAAATGGCTCGAACTGTTAGAAAACGAAAAAGCGCGTTTCCAACAAGAAGTATTTCGCTGGCTCGAACAATACCAAGACGTTTCCGTACCGGAACCCTCTGTCCAACTATTTTTACAGCGTCTTCACGAACTATACGAAACGTATCACGTCGATGAGATGAAGCAACCGTTTACGGAAGCGTATTACGAAGCACTCAATCGAAAAAACGAAGAAAAAATGAAGCAAAAGCATACGTGCACGTTATTAGAGGAAAAAATTGCTACAAAAGAAGCCGAATGGAACCAATGGAAAACGCAAAAAGACCCCGAGCTCATGCGCGATGAACAAACGATCGCAGCGCGGGCGGAGTTAGACGAAAAAGGGATTGCTTTTGTCCCGTTTTATGCAGGGGTGGAATTTCAAGACCATGTACCAGAACCGCTTCGGGAGCGGATTGAATCGGCATTGTATCATGCAGGGCTACTTGATGCGTTAATTACAGAAACCGATGTCGAAGTAGCGTGTGACCGAGTGATTGTTCCACGTCCTGTCGAACTGGCGCATACATTAGCAGACTATTTGCAGCCAGATGTAGATGAAGGATGCAAAGTGTCCAAAACGCGCATTAACGAAGTACTTCAAAGCATCGTTCTTGCCGATGGAGAAATGGACGGAACGTTTATGCTTCATGAAGAAGGGCGTTATACGCTCGGCTTAATCAAAGGGCATGCCCCGGCGCGGGAAAAAGCGTTGTTTATCGGACGCACTGCCCGCAAGCGTTGGCGGCTAGAAAAGATCGCCGCACTCGAAGCAGAACTCCACGAACTTCGCGCCCAGCTTCATGAGGGAACCGACATGCTAAAACAGCTCGAGCAGACGATTGCGCAAATAACCCGCTGGTTTCGTGCTTTTCCAACCGACCGCGACATGCGCGCAGCCTTTGAAGAACGAGAAAAAACGAAGCGAATGATAATAAGCAAACAACGCGAATGGGAAAAGAAAAACGAAAAGTTAGCCCAGCTTGCCCGCGATTGGCAACAAGCAAAACAAACGTTGCGCGAGCAAACCGAGGGGCTCGATTTAGAGTTTTCCAAGGACGGCTATGAACAGGCGCTTGTTTTTATGAAATCGTATATGCGTGGGCTTCATGAATTGCAAATGACCCATCGGGAGTTTCTCCATTTGCTCGACATGATTCATCATCGGACAGAGCAGTTAGAAACGTTGCAACAAGAAATCGATGAAACGAAAGGCGAACGGCATATGCTCGCAAAAGAGCAGCAAAAACTCGAACTGAAGCGACAAGAAATCGAGCGGACGCTGCAACTAATGGGCGCAGAAGAAGTTCAAGCGGAAATTCAGCGCGTCCGCGACCGGTTGGCATTTTTGCAGCGAGAAATGCCAGCGAAAATGAACGAGCGCATTGCGCTAGAGCATGAGCTGAAAGCCATTCGTGAAAAATGCGAACAGCTTTCGGTGAAAGAAACGTTCGCAAAGCGGCTAGCGGAGGCGTGGAAGCGGTCGTTTGCGCGAGAGCTTTCCCTTGAGCTTGTAGAGCTTCACGGTTCTGATTGGTTGGAAAAAGCAAAAGAAGCGATGCAGCAATACGGGGCGCTAGCGAAAGAAGCTCGAACGTCGCTTGTGAACCGATTAAATAGCGTCTTTTTCCAAGAGTCGGCGAATTTAACGGAATACCGGCTCAGCCAAGAGCCTGTCGCAGCTGAGGAGGACAATTTGTTTACGGATATCGAGCTAGATGAAGAAATGGAATTAAAAGTATCCGGATGGAGAGAAAAGCAAGACCGCATCGTCCTTTTGCTTGATTATAAAGGGCAGCGCGTATCACCATTTTATGTATTGCGTGAAATCGAGCACGACATTTTCTTGCAGCGGGAATATATGAAAGAGCAAGACCGCGAATTGTATGAAGAAATTATTTTAAAAACGATCGGTCGAATTTTGCGCAGCCGCATTCAACGGGCGGAGCGTTGGGTAAAAGATATGAACGAACTAATGCAACAGCTCGACACGTCTTCTGGGCTGGTGTTGTTTATTCAATGGAAGCCGCGCACCGCGGAAACGGAAGAAGAGATGGATACGAAAGAGCTTGTCGAGTTGTTGCGGATGAACTCGCGGCTATTAAAAGAGGAAGATTTGCAGCGAGTGACGAAACATTTCCGCTCGAAAATTCATCGAGCGCGCGAATTGCTAGAAGAGCGCGGCCAAGGCAATACGCTCCACCAAATTATTAAAGAAGTATTAGACTATCGGAAATGGTTTTCATTTACCCTTTATTACCAAAAAACGAATGAACCGAAACGAGAGTTGACGAACCAACGGTTCTATCAATTTAGCGGCGGGGAGAAAGCGATGGCGATGTATATTCCGTTGTTTGCCGCGACGTATTCGCGTTATCAAGAAGCAGCAGACGATGCGCCGTACATTATTTCGTTGGATGAAGCGTTCGCGGGGGTAGACGAAAATAATATTCGCAATATGTTCGGGCTTGTCGAGCAGCTTGGGTTTAACTATGTGATGAACTCGCAAGCGCTCTGGGGCGATTATGATACCGTTCCGGCGCTATCGATTTGCGAACTCGTTCGTCCGAAAAATGCTTCGTTCGTGACGGTCATTCGCTATTATTGGAACGGAAAAATAAAGCAGCTTGTTACGGATGAAAAGTTAGCGGCAATGATGAGAGGGGGATCGCATTGAATCGGGTAGAGGAAGCGGTGCAATTTTTTCGCGGTGAACGTTCGTTTCACCGCCTTTTTTGCGAAATGAAAAAGAAATACGAATCGCTTGGTCGCATAGGGGGCACGATTTCCGTTTCGTCTTTTTCGGCGGAGGAAAAGGAAGCGATCGCGTCGTTTTTTGGCAAAGAAATGAGCCGCGTGTCGCTCGCGTCGTTTGAACAACAGCTTGCGAATACAAGGTTTGCCGGCATTTCTCTCGTGGAGTTGCTGTCATGCTATTTTGGCGAGCCGCTCGTAACGAAAAAAGAGCAACAACAAGAAATAGAGCGGGAAAAGGAAGCCTATTTTACCCGGCTTATGAATACGTATCGAGCACAGCGCGATTGGTTGATGGCGGTAGAAAAGCAGCGGTTTGTGCAATTAGCGTATCAACAAAACCATCACGCGTTAGAGGCGGCGCTTTCTGCTGTTTGCCGCGCGCTCGAACAGCTTCCGTCCACCTACGTTCGCTTGCCCGTTTTTGCGCAAAAAGTAGCGAACGATCCGCATATGTTTGATTTGCATACACTTGCAGGGAAGCTATTGCTTTCGGCGCTCGAATTTTATACGGACACCGAGTACGACCTTTCGGTGGTCGAAGACGTGAACGAACTATTGCAGTCGTATCGGCTGTTGCGGGAAGATGTATTAAACTTTGTGACGTGCGCTGGCGTGATGGCAGAAACAGAGAAAGGCCGCCATCCTGTTTTCGCTGCCGCATGTGCAACGAATACGGCGCTAAATGTGCCGTTACGGGAAGTGATGCCGCTAGTGCGGGCGTATCCGTCCGTAGGAAACAACGTCTTTGTCGTCGAAAATGCCGGTGTGTTTTCGACGCTGTTAGATGCGAACGTACCGCTCATTAGCACAAACGGTCAATTGAATTTAGCGACGAGGTGGCTGTTTGATTTACTCGTAAAAGAAGGGGTTACCCTTTATTATTCGGGCGATTTTGACCCGGAAGGACTAAAAATGGCGCAGCGCCTTGTCGAGCGGTACGGTTCATCTGTTCGGCTTTGGCATTACGACTGTTCTGATTATTTGGCGACCAAACCGACCGTTCCGCTATCCGATGAACGTTTGACGAAACTGCAATCGGTGACGCTTCATGACTTGCAGCCAGTAAAACAAGAAATATTGCGGCGGAAAAAAGCAGGATACCAAGAGGCGCTTGTGGAACAGTTGAGGAGGGAGGTGAAGGGAAGGTAAAGGATCTATTTTTCGAATAATGCATTGACAGGCGTGAAGAAAAAGAATAAGATAAAGATATCAAATGTTTAAACTTTTAAACAAAAGAAAGGAAGAGGGGAATGGGACAAAAAGCGATCGAGGTGTTTCGATCGTGTATACCATTATTTCAAGCGCTAAGCGATCCTCATCGACAAGATATTGTATTGCTGCTTGCGGAACACGATAAGCTAACAGTCAATGAAATTACGGAAAGGTCAAGTTTATCGCGTCCAGCGATTTCCCACCATTTGAAAATTTTGCGCGACCAAGGATTAGTGTCGGTAGAACAAAAAGGGACATTGAGATACTATGTATTATCTATCGAAAAAGCTGTTGAATTATTGAAAGATTTGATTCATGCTGTCGAGAAGGAGTGCCTTTAGATATGCTAAAGGCCAACTTTTTCATTTTATATGTTTAAGTTTTTAAACATTTAAAAAAAGAGTAATGAACAATAAAACCGTCATTATTCCGGGGATGGCGAATAAACTCCTTGCATTTAGTGTTCGTTTTATCCAAACTTTCCAAATGCGCTCAAATGGGTGCGGAAGTTATTGAAGTAAAAAATGTTTCGAATCGGATACATTTTCGTTGGACAATAAATTTGAACAAATTTCGAAAAAAATTTAACGAAAATGTGACAAAATTTCAAACGGACAACCTATTTCTTTTTGTATTTCCATGTATTATATAAAAGATAGCGCTTTTCTCGCACGATTTTTGATGTCGAGAAAAGTGTTTTTCTTTTTGTCAATGATTTTGCTTTTTGTTTCCCCCTCAATGCAGTTTCTTCCTTCCTTTTTTCGTCACAATTATTTTTACAGTACATGTTAAAATCATTTCGATAGTGTTAATTACTACAAAGCTAAATAAATGTCGCTCATTTCGTATTTACTTCCTTGTACAATGAATCACAATTTTGTTGAGGTGAAGAAAGGTGAAGCGTTTATTTGTCTTCTTAATTGCGGGACTGCTTCCGCTTCTTGCAGGCTGTGAGATGGTTGTGTTTCAACCGCAAGGACCAGCTGCTCGAAGCATTATGGAGCTCATTACTTGGTCGATTTGGTGGATGCTTCTTGTTGTTGTTGTTGTATTTGCCTTGTTTGCTTATATCGTATGGAAATATCGAGATCGACCTGAGCGTCAAGGAGAGGAGCCTCCGGAGGAGCACGGGAATGTGGTGCTTGAAATTGTATGGACAGTTATTCCGATTCTTATCGTTGTTGCGTTAACGATCCCAACTGTGAGAACATTATATGATTTAGAAAAGCCTCCGAAGGGGTACGAAGATCAAGATCCGCTTGTTATTCACGTGACATCAGCGGATTGGAAATGGATTTTTAGCTACCCAGAGCAAAATATTGAAACAGTGAACTACGTCAATATTCCTGTCAATCGTCTCGTGCTATTTAAAATGACTTCCGCATCGACTATGCAGTCATTTTGGGTGCCTGCGTTAGCGGGACAAAAATATACGATGAACAAAATGGAGACAGAATTGTACGTTGTTGCGGAACGTCCTGGTTCGTACGAAGGAAGAAATACAAACTTTAATGGACGTGGGTATGCGCATATGCAATTTGAAGTTTTAGCGCAAACGCCAAAAGAGTTTGACAAATGGGTACAAGAAGTAAAACAAACGGCACCGAAATTAACGAAAGAAAAATATGAAGAGCTGTTATTGCCAACCCATTTAGGACGATTGACGTTTGTTGATACACATTTACAATGGGTAAACCATGCTGATCCGCAGTCAAAGACGTACACAAATCCAGAATTATATCGTGGGCATGGATACCAAGGAAAAATTTTTGACGAAAATGATCGACATACATCAAATGTGACAGATGATGAGCAACAAGCTTCTGAAAGCTATAGCGGAGGTGAACATCATGGGTATTAAGTGGAATGAAATATTTGTTGGGGGAAACCCGCTTCTTGTTGGTTCACAAATTGCGATTGTACTGACTGTCGTTGCGATTGTCGTTGGCTTAACGTACTTTAAAAAATGGGGTTGGTTATGGCGTGAATGGTTAACGACCGTCGACCATAAAAAGATCGGGATTATGTACATTTTATCTGGTGTATTGATGTTTTTCCGCGGTGGTATAGATGGATTGTTAATGAAGGCGCAAACGGCTCGGCCAGAAATGAACTTTTTGGATGCCCAACATTACAATGAAATTTTTACAACCCATGGCGTCATTATGATTTTATTTATGGCGATGCCCCTTTTGATCGGTTTAATGAACGTCGTCGTTCCGTTGCAAATCGGTGCGCGCGATGTTGCCTTTCCACAATTGAACGCACTTAGCTTTTGGTTGTTTTTTAGCGGGGCGATGTTATTTAACATTTCGTTCGTTGTTGGAGGGTCACCAGATGCAGGGTGGACATCATACTTCCCACTTGCAGGGAAGGAATTTAGTCCGGGAATCGGAAATAACTACTATGCCATCGCCTTACAAATTGCAGGTCTTGGGACGTTAATGACGGGGATTAACTTTATTGTTACAATTTTAAAAATGCGTGCACCGGGCATGACATTAATGAAAATGCCGATGTTTACATGGACAACACTCATTACGTCGATCATTATCGTAGCGGCTTTTCCAATTTTCACAGTCGCTTTAGCATTAATGACGTTTGACCGTTTGTACGGCACGCATTTCTTTACACTTTCTTCAGGCGGCAGCGATATGCTTTGGGCAAACTTGTTCTGGCTTTGGGGTCATCCAGAAGTATATATTGTTATTTTACCTGCTTTTGGTATTTTCTCTGAAGTCATTGCGACGTTTTCACGTAAAACGTTATATGGATATAAGTCTATGGTCATTTCGATCGTTGGCATTGCGTTTTTAAGTATGCTCGTATGGGTACACCATTTTTACACGATGGATGCTGGCCCTGCGGTAAACTCAATTTTCTCGATTACAACGATGTTAATTGCAGTTCCAACTGGAGTGAAAATTTTTAACTGGTTGTTTACGATGAGAAAAGGCCGCATCCAATTTACAACAGCGATGTTATGGGCGCTTGCTTTCGTACCAAATTTCGTCATCGGTGGAGTGACAGGGGTCATGCTGGCGATGGCAGCGGCCGACTATCAATATCACAACACATTATTTTTAGTCGCACACTTCCATTACGTGTTAATTCCAGGCGTCGTGTTTGCTGTATTTGCAGGATTGTATTATTGGTGGCCGAAAATGTTCGGTTTTATGTTAAACGAGAAACTTGGAAAATATCATTTCTGGTTGTTTACGATCGGATTTAACGTCACATTTATGCCGATGTTTTTCCTTGGTTTAAAAGGAGCCGTTCGTCGTGCTTATACGTACTCGGCCGAGTCAGGCTTTGCGCCGCTTTTCCTCGTTTCTGCGATCGGTTCGATCATTTTAGCGATCGGCTTTGCGGTATTTTGTTATAACATTTATTGGAGCTTCCGTTATGCGAAGCGCAATGTATCCCACGATCCATGGGATGCGCGCACGCTTGAATGGATGACGGCATCTCCAGTCCAGTTTTATAACTTTGCGGTCGTTCCAGAAGTGAAACAATTAGATGCGTTTTGGCATATGAAAAAACGTGGCGAAACGCTCACATTAAAAGAAAGCGACATAAAGAAAATTCATATGCCGAGCAACTCAGGCTTACCGTTTTATATGGCGGTTGTGTTTGGAATTACAGGTTTCTTCCTCGTCTTTGAAGCACATATCGCGGCAGCTGTTGCGGCAATTGGGATTGTTGTTGGGCTTATTATCCGTTCGTTTGATTATAATGACGGTTATTATGTAAGCGTCGATGAAATTAAACAAACAGAGCGCACGTGGAGAAATGTAGAAGGGGGGACGGAAAACCATGTCGGCTAACGTCAATCATTCGCTTCCGCTCGAATATCAGACGGAACAAAACCGTCTCAACATTTTAGGATTTTGGATTTTCCTTGGCGCAGAAATTGTATTATTTGCGACGTTGTTTGCTGTATATGGTGTGTTAGGTAACCGCTATGCCGGTGGCCCGACGCCGAGCGATATTTTTAAGCTAAACGATGTGCTGATTCAAACGTTGTTGTTGTTAACGAGTAGTTTTACATCTGGCTTAGCTGTCTTCTTCATGCGCCGTCGGGATATGAAAAAGCTGCTTACTTGGTTCGTCATTACCCTTTTATTAGGGGCAGGATTTTTATTTATGGAAATTCGTGAGTTTATTCGTTACGTGCACGAAGGAGCAACGATGCAAACGAGCGCGTTCTTATCAAGCTTTTTCGTTTTGCTTGGCACACACGGAGCGCACGTTACATTCGGGATCATTTGGGCAATCATGCTTATCATCCAGTTGCTCCAACGCGGATTGACGCCAGTTACGGCGAGAAAAATGTTTATTATTAGCTTATATTGGCATTTCCTTGATGTCGTTTGGATCTTTATTTTTACGTTCGTCTATTTAAAAGGGATGGTGGCGTAAATGGAACATAAAAGTAAATATCCCGTTAGTCACGTTGTTGGATTTTTGCTTTCGTTAGTTTTAACGTTTGTCGCCGTATTTGTTGCGTTGAAAATGAACGTATCATATACAATTGTGATGTGGATCATTGGCTCACTCGCGGTCATTCAAGCCGGACTGCAACTATTTATGTTTATGCACGTAACGGAAGGCGAAGACAGAAAAACGAACGTTATTAATATGGCATATTCAGCGTTTGTCGCGATCGTCATTGTCGCAGGCTCGATTTGGGTATTGACATCGGGACATGCGGGGCATTAAAAACAACCGGTCATATGCCGGTTGTTTTTTATACCTGTAAACATGTATATACATGTGTACTTCCCGCATTTTCATCATTTTTGCAAGAAAGAAAACAAGAAAGAGTGAGTTAGATGCTGACACGACGGCATCTATTTTTCTTTTTAGGTGATATACTAAAAGAAAAAGGATGTGAGATCGTGAAACGATTGATTGTAGTGTTTATCATTTTACTTGTCGGCTGTACAGCTCAACAAGACGAATCGAATGTTAAGCAGTTAGAGCAAACAATTGCCAAACAACAAACGACCATCGATCAACTACAAGAAAAAAATAAGCAACTTCAAAAAGGAAAACGAACAATTGAAAAGTGAAGCAAAACAAGTGATTTCATCTTCGCTTTTATCGGTCGCTTTAGACGTTGTGGAGGCGTTGAAAAATAAAGATATGAATGCGCTTGCATCTTACGTTCATTCTACAGCGGGTGTGCGCTTCAGTCCGTACGGGCATGTCGACGTTCAAAACGATTTACAGTTTTCTGCTTCTCAACTTTCTTCTCTTTTATCCTCGACGCAAGTGTATCAGTGGGGCGTATATGACGGTTCAGGTGACCCGATTCAGCTCACTTTTCAAGATTATTTTGCTCGCTTCGTCTATGATGTCGATTTTGCGAATCCGCATATGATTGGAAACAATGTTGCTGTTGGAACAGGAAATATGATTAATAACATTCAACAAGTATATTCGAACAGTTCATTCATTGAGTTTCATTTTACGTCTTGTTTTTGAACAAGAAAACGGTCAATGGAAACTTGTCGGCATCATTCATGATGAATGGACGACATAACATATACAAAAGGTGTCCGGATAGGGACACCTTTTGTATTACTCACCTTTTAATTGTTTCAGTTGTTGTTCGACTTCAGCATCAAAAGATTGTGGCGGCATTGTTTGAATAAGGGAGCGTGCCTTTGCTTCTGCTTCAAGTAACATTACTTTTTCTTCCATACGTGCGAAGCCTTTTACGATATGATCGTAACGGAAAGATGTGATCGCCTCATCCATTTGTTTCATCGTTTCAGCGACATAAAAGCGCGTCATTAATTGCATTTGTTTCAATTTTAATTGCTCGTACGTTTCGTACAATTGTTTCACTTTTTCCGTTAAAACGGTTGTTTTTTCTTTTAATGTGTTGTATTGTTGCGTATATAGCTCTAATTTTTTTTCATAGGCGATTTTTTCTTGAAGGGCCATTTTTGCGATTGGCTCTTCATTTTTTTCTACAGCTAATTTTGCTTGGCGAGCCCGCTTTGCGATCATTTCTTCTGCATCTGCGATGAGACGCTCATATTTTTGTTCTAGCACAAACTGTTGTGCCAATGCTTGTTGCGCTTGTTCAAGCTGTTCTTCTAGTTCACGAATGTACTGTTTCGTCATGCGAATCGGATCTTCGCATTTGTCAATGATGTCATGTATGTCGGCAAGAACGACATGTTTTACGCGTTTAAAAATGCCCATATCACTTTTCCTCCTTTTGGATTGTTTTTTCCCATTCATCTAAAAAGCTATCGTTTTGAATAGGTGAGACAAATGGTGCAAATTCAGGTGTCGGCTTTGTTTTGTCTTTTAGTAAAACGTACGCTGCAATGATCGCTAAGACGGCGAGCAACGTTTTTGGTAAAAGCGCAATGAGCCCAATTGCCATCAGCGCACCACCAATCCATTTGCCAGCGCCTTTCGTTGCTTTCCAAATCACCCATCCGATGATGATGAGAGCGAGTTGAATGAGTAAAGATACCCATCCAAACATCGGCATGCCGTGCGGTTGCATCATTCGCGGACCATGATGGCCGAATGCTCGATGGTGTTTCCCCATTTCCATCATATGTGCCCCTGGCATTCGTCCGCTCCAACCGATGTGCATGAAATAAGTAGCGATGTGCGCCAATATAGCGACAACGATCACCCCACCTAGCAGAAAGAAAATTGTCCGCTTTCTCAATTGTTCCACCTCCTTTGTGATCTACAGTTTGTATTGTACAAGCGAAAAGAGAAAATTAGGTGAAAAAGAAAAAAACGTGCAACATATTTATGCACGTTTATCATTTGGAAAAGTGATCGTGAATGTCGTTCCTTTTCCCACTTCGCTCTGTACTTGAATGTTTCCATCGTGTGCTTCGACAATCCATTTTGCGATGGAAAGTCCAAGTCCGTGCCCACCAATTTGACGCGTTCGTGCTTTGTCTGCACGATAAAATCGGTCAAAAATGCGGGGAAGATGCTCAGGAGCAATTCCAATACCTGTATCAGCCACAGACATCGTTACTACTTTTCGTTGTTTTATTACGTGTTGAGCTAACGATAGGGAAACTGTTCCGCCTTCTGGTGTATATTTGATGGCGTTATCAAGCAAAATGTACAACAATTGCGTACATTTGTCCTCGTCTCCAACAAATTCAATTTGTTCAGACGCATGAAACTGAAGCGTAATGTTCTTTTTATTTGCAAGATCTTGTAACGACTGTAACGTACGTTCTGCACATGCACGTAGTTCAAACGGTTTTCTTTCAATTTGTAGCTTTGCATCGTCTGTACGCGCAAGGGTGAGAAGGTTATTAATGAGCTTTGTCATTCGTTTCGTTTCGTCTCCTAGACGTTCAATTGTTTTTTGGCTGAATGGATCGGACGTTAATGACTCATCCATTTTCAACGCTTCAACAGATGAATAAATGACGCTAAGTGGGGTTCTTAGTTCATGGGAAGCGTCCGCCACAAATTGACGTTGCCGATTGTAAGCATCTTGAATGGGGATGAGCGCTCGTTTGGACATAAAATAACTAAAAGCGACGGCCACCGCAATAAACAGCACCCCGAGCCCTAATAAAATGAATGTAGACCATTTCAGCAAACGAAACATGCTTGTCACATCCATACCGACATATAAAACACCGACGAGCTGCCGCTCAACAATGACCGGGCGAGCGACAGTTAATATTTTCAATGTGTCTGCACGAAATCGTTTTAATTCATGGCGGTGATGGGGGACGTGAATCTCTACATATTTTAATTCGTTTTTTTCCGGCGTCCACGGTTGAAGCGTCGAAAGGAGCAGCGGTCGCAATCCTTTATTCACTTCATCTCCCATCATCAATCGTCCACGTGTATCAATGACGTAAAAAAATAGTTGATCTTCACTTAAAAATATGACGTTTTGATCGCTAGACCACCCGATAAACGATTGCTCTTCTAGCATGTTTTCAATCGTTTGACCTTCTTGTTCGGCGAGCGTTCGAATGCGTCGCTCTTGGTCATTTGTAATAACGGTATGAATAAGAAAAGAAACAACCGCGATAAAGATGGCTAAAAAAGCGATAAGAATACCGCTATATGTGGTAGTTAATCGCCATTGTGTGCGGCGAAACATATCGGAATGATGAAACAAAGATCGTATACTATTTTTCAATGGTATATCCCACCCCGCGCACCGTTTTAATGAGTTGTTGTTGTTCATCGCCAATTTTTTTACGCAATAGCTTAACGGTTGCGTCAATCGTTTTCATCGATACGTCCGCATCGTATCCCCAAATGCGATCAAGAATAATGTCGCGTGTTAGAACACGTCCTCTATTTTGTAATAATAAATCAAGTAGTTGGAATTCACGTGGGGTTAATATAATTTGCTTTCCGTTTTTCGTCAGCGCATGACTTGTCCGATTCACTTCAAACGCTCCCCAGCGGATTATTTCTTCTTGAATCGGTGCGAACGTGCGCCGGGACAATGCTTTCAGCCGCGCCATAAGCTCGTCGATTTCAAACGGTTTCACTAAATAATCGTCCGCTCCGGCTTCCAGTCCTTCAACGCGATCTTGAACCGCATCTTTTGCGGTTAACATTAAAATCGCTCCGTGATAACCATGTTTTCTTAAACGTTGACATACGCTCACCCCATCGCTATTTGGCAACATCCAATCTAAAATGATCACATCATAAAACGAAGCGAGGGCATAATCGTAGGCATCTTCTCCTTCCTGTACCCAATCAACATGTTCGACACCTTTTTTCTTTAATAAATGGACAATGAGTTCACCTAAATATACATCGTCTTCAGCAAGCAACACTTTCATCCTCATCACCTTTTTTCTTTCATGATATCAAATGTTGATGAAAAATGAGTGAAAATGAAGAAATGAGATCAGAAAAATAGAAGTGATTAGGAAAAGCGAGGAGTCATTATTTTCTACAAACATAAATACGGAAGTGCTCGAATACATTTTACTTGTATTCATTGTAGCGACTGTGATAAAAATTTGGTATGAAATGTTCAAGTAAGCTGGCTTGAGTCGGCTTTCTTTTGTTCATTGCAATGGTTATGAAAATTTGGTATGATGTTAAATAGTGGAAAAATAAAATAAATAGGATGATGGGGATGAAACGAGCACGTATTATTTATAATCCGACGTCGGGAAGGGAAGTATTTAAAAAGCATTTGCCTGATGTACTGATTCGGTTAGAACAAGCAGGATATGAAACGTCATGTCATGCGACAACAGGGGCAGGGGATGCGACAGAGGCGGCAAGAAAAGCAGTTGAGCGAGAATTTGACCTTGTTATTGCCGCAGGTGGCGATGGAACGATTAATGAGGTCGTAAATGGGCTAGCTGATGCGTCATATCGTCCGAACCTTGGCATTATTCCAGTCGGAACGACGAACGACTTCGCCCGCGCGATCGGTGTACCGCGCTCGATTGAAGGCGCGTGTGATGTGATCATTCACGGAGAAGCGGTGCCGATTGATATTGGAGCGGTAACGAACGAAGGAAAGACGCATTATTTTGTTAACATTGCCGGTGGCGGACGTTTGACGGAATTAACGTACGAAGTGCCAAGCAAATTGAAAACGATGATTGGTCAACTCGCCTATTATTTAAAAGGAATTGAAATGCTTCCCTCCTTGCACCCTGTCCATGTCAAAATCGAGTACGATGGAAAAATGTTTGAAGGGGCTGTCATGCTGTTTCTCGTTTCACTTACGAACTCTGTCGGCGGCTTTGAAAAATTAGCCCCAAACTCATCGTTAAACGACGGCATGTTTGATTTAATCATTTTGAAAGAAACGAATTTAGCTGAATTTATTAAAATTGCAACGCTCGCCTTGCGCGGTGAACATATTCACGACCCGCACGTCATTTATACGAAAGCAAACCGCGTCAAAGTGTACACGGAAGAAAACATGCAGCTTAATTTAGACGGGGAGTATGGAGGCATGCTTCCGGGCGAATTTGTTAACTTATATCGCCATATGAACGTATTTGTTCCAAAAGAAAAAGCTGAGCAAATGAGAACAGGGGAGTGAACCTGTTCTTTTTTGTTCGACTATGCTACAATCTTGACAGCATTTCGCGGAAGGGGAAAGACAAATGGAAGCACCAGTAGCAAAAAACGAATATTATGACGTTGTATTTGAAGATTTAAGGAGAAAAAGATGGGGCGCCTGTTTCCTAGGCGTTTTTTTATTTCACAAAAACTGACACGAAAAAAATTACAAAAAAGTGTAGGGCAAACGGCTAATGATTTCGTCTATATAAGTGAAGACAGATAGAAAGGGGGAGAGTGAGATTCAGGACGAAGCATTAATCGCGAAAGCAAGGAAAGGAGACGAGCATGCCTTTCGCCTGTTAATCGAGAAATACCGTGATTATTTATTTAAAACGGTGTACTCGATTATTCGCAACGAAAAAGATGCCGAGGATGTTACGCAGGAAGTATTTGTGCGGATTTATCTTTCACTCTCCCGATATCAGTCACAAGGCTTTAAAACATGGATGACGCGCATTGCTGTGAACTACGCGATTGATGTCAAGCGGAAAATGCAGCGGCAGCTTGAAGAAGTAATGGAATCCATTGAGGCCGAAGCCGATGAAAGGGTTGAGGTTTCGGTTATTAAAAAAGAGGAGCGAGAACGAATTCGCCAACGTCTTGAGGAAATTCCGCTTAACTATCGAGATGTTATTTACGCTTATTACATAGATGAAAAATCGTATCAACAAATTGCGAAAGAACAAAATGTCGAAGTGAAAACCGTCGAGACAAAGCTTTACAGAGCACGCAGCTGGCTAAGAAAGCATTGGAAGGAGGAGGATTTTCAATGAGTCATTACACGAACGAAGAATGGCGGCAGTTCATTTGTGATGTACTGTCAGAAGAAAAAAGAGAGGAAATGGAGAGCCACCTTTATAGTTGTGATCAATGCTTAGCGGTATATATGGAGCTTATTGAGGAAAATGCTTCCGACTTGCCGAATCCTTCCGATGAAGCTGTTTCAGCTGATGTCATCCTTGCACAAGTTGAACTATATGCAAAGCCAAAGCGTACGAAGCAGTCACAGACGAAGCAAAAAATGCTTCATTACGGAATTGCCGCGGCGATTACGATCGGGTTTATGTCTTCGGGAATTTTTCAATTAGTCACAAATGCCGGCGTTGTTGGAACAGATTTATCAGAAAACAGGCCGGCCTATACGGAACAATGGATGGATAAAACATTATCATTTCTCGATTGGCTAAAGGTAAATCAAAAGGAGGAAGGGAATAATCGATGAACAAAAATTCGTTAGTTGCGTTCTTTTTATCATTTATCCCTGGTGCTGGGCATTTTTATTTAAATAAAAAAGCAAGGGGAGTGTTTTATAGCTTTTCCTTTTTTGCGCCGATTGTGCTCGCGGTCGGTCTTGTCTTTTTGACACATAATAGTGAACCGCTGGCGATCGTCCTCTTTTCTTTATTGATTTGGTTGATCAGTATTTTAGATATGATTCTTACACTCATCAAAAGACAGCCGGAGCATACACTTGTCCAGGGAGAGGGTTTACAGGCAAATCAGGAAAACGAGAAGTTTTACACTATTCTTCTTTCCTTCATTCCCGGGCTCGGGCACTTCCAGCTCGGCTTGATGAACCGGGGGTTAACGTTATTAATCAGCTTCTTTGGGCTTATGATCATGATATTTTTTGTAACGGTATTGATGCATGAAGGCAGCTTCTTAGTTTTCTTAGGAATTTTGCCGATCATTTGGATTTACAACATGTTTGATATTGTTCAACAGCTCAATCGAAAACAAAACGGCGAGTCACTGGTCGATCGAACGATTTTCGAAGATTTTGAAGCGAAACGCGAGGATGGAAGGAAAAGCAAAACACTTGCGACTCTCCTTTCGATTTTTCCGGGTGCGGGTCATATGTACTTAGGATTACAGCGCAGAGGCTTGCAGTTAATGGCCGCCTTTTTGCTGGCGATTTATGTGATGGATGTGTTAAGACTGTCTGCCTTTTTCTTCCTTATTCCGCTCATTTGGTTTTACAGCTTTTTTGACGCATTGCAGAAGGCGTCGAAGTATGGCGAAGAAGAGCTTGAGGATCAGCCGATCGTTTCCTACTTTATCAATCATCAAAGATGGGTTGGATTCGGATTATTGTTGTTAGGTCTTTATTATTTGCTTGACAGCATCCTGCTTCCAGCATTTGCTTCGCATCTATCAAAGCTATTACAAATCGATATTTATTACTGGTACAACCAATTTTTCCAAACAACGATCGTTTGCATTTTGTTAATTGGCGGCGGATTCAAGCTGCTTTTAGGCAGTAAAGAGAAGAAGGAGGGGACGAAATGAGGAAATGGCGCGTTGGGACGGTGTCGATGGGCGCCTCCCTTATTTTGCTTGGTATCGTGTTGTTTATTTCTCAATGGAAAGGGATGGGAGCTGCAGACATTTTTGCGAGCTGGTGGCCGTTTCTCCTAGTGTTGCTTGGCGCTGAAATTCTTGTGTATCTTTATTTTTCGAAGCAGGAAAATACATTGATCAAATATGATTTTTTGAGCATCATCTTTATCGGGGTGCTCGGTTCGGTAGCCGTTTTATTTGTATTGCTTTCATCAACAGGAATATGGCAAGAAATTCGCACGGTCGTTAGTGCAGAAACGAAAGTCTTTCACCTGCCGAATGTCCGTCAGTCTGTTTCGCCTGAGATGAAGAGAATTGTCTTACAAACAGGGAGCCAACCGATTGTGATTGAAGGAGGCAGCAACAGTGAAATTCAAATCTTTGGAACATACCAATCTCTTTCAGCCAACGACATCAAAAAGCAGGAAGATTATGTTGCGATGAATATTGTCGGGGATACGATGTATATTACTATAAAAGAAATGCCGCGGAAGGAAGGACTATTTCATACGGTGAACGCGATGACCCCGACTGTCGTTATTCCGCAGCATCTTTCGCTCGAAGTACGTGGGAACTATAATTCGGTGCTTCTTTATCCGCGGAAGCTTGCCGCCAATTGGACTGTTTCAAAAGCGGAGGATGTTCAGATTAGCCTTGATAAAAATACAGATATTCTCGTAACAGCTGTGACGCGTGAGAGTTTAGAAGACGGAAATATCGCGTGGCAAAGAGAAAGCGGAGAGACAGAAAAAACGTTGCCGGAGCAAACGTTTAAAGGCGAGGTTCAATTAGGGGACGGAACTCATCATATTTATGTTTTTGATTCACAGCATGCAGCGGTGCATGTGTCAAATTAAGTAACTAAGAACCACCGAGGTGTCAGCGTATTTTTAATGAAAACTTTTGTCCGTTTTTGATATAATATTTCAGCTATAACATCTTTCCGCATTTAATTTATACGAAGGCGAACCGCATTAAAGTCACCTCGCCAAACAAAATCCAGCTTAATTTAGATGGCGAGTGCGGCGGACTGTTGCCTGGCGAGTTCGTCAACTTGTATCAACATCTTGAAGTATTTGTACCAAAGGAAAAAGCAGAACAAATGAGAGCAGGATATTAGCGCGGAGCACATAGTGGTGCTGGAGCTGCCTGATAAGTGTCTGACCTCACATCCATTTCACGATATATGATGTTGCGGGGTCTGACACTTTGCTTTTGGTCAGCCTCGGGCACCCTATATGGTAACAGCGCTGTGACCTGTTCCCTTTTTGTGTCCGAAGCGATTGTATGATACAATCAGTGCAGCATTTTCACGAAAAGGAAGTAGGAACGATGACAAAAGTAGAAGCTCCAGTTGCGAAAAATGAATACTATGACGTCACTTTTGAAGATTTAACGCATGACGGCGCCGGTGTTGCGAAAATCGACGGATTTCCGATTTTCGTTGCCAACGGGCTGCCGGGAGAAAAAGCGAAAATTAAGGTAATTAAAGTGAAAAAAGGATATGGCTACGGCCGCTTAATTGAGCTGTATGAACCGAGCCCGGATCGCGTTGACGCGCCGTGTCCGATTTATAAACAATGCGGCGGATGCCAGCTTCAGCATTTAAGCTATGAAGGACAGCTAAAGGCAAAGCACAAGCATGTGAAAGAAGTGCTTGCGCGCATCGGGAAGATTGAGGATGTCACGGTTCATCCTGTGCTTGGCATGAGCAATCCGTGGCGCTATCGCAATAAGGCGCAAGTGCCGGTCGGCGAGCGCGAAGGCGGACTTGTCGCCGGCTTCTACCAGCAGCGCAGCCATGAAATCATCGATATGGAGTCTTGTCTCATCCAGCAGGAAATGAACGATGTTGTTGTGCAAACGGTGAAAAAGATTTGCGAAAAATATGGTGTGAAGGCGTACAACGAACAAACACACAAAGGTGTGCTCCGCCACATTATGGCGCGTTACGGGGCAGTGACAAAAGAGGTAATGGTTGTCCTGATTACGCGTACGGAAGAGTTGCCGCATAAAAAGAAAATCGTTCAAGAAATTATTGAAACGGTACCAAATGTGAAGTCCATTATTCAAAACATCAATCCGAAACGGACAAATGTCATTATGGGCGACGAGACGAAAGTGTTGTGGGGAGCTGAATACATTTACGATTACATCGGTGACATTCAATTCGCGATCTCGGCCCGTTCCTTCTATCAAGTGAACCCGGAACAGACGAAAGTGCTGTATGAAAAGGCGCTCGAATATGCGGAGTTAACAGGTGAAGAAACCGTCATTGACGCTTACTGCGGCATTGGAACAATTTCTCTTTTCTTGGCGAAAAAAGCGAAAAAAGTGTACGGTGTCGAAGTCGTTCCAGAAGCGATTGAAGACGCTAAACGCAACGCGAAGCTGAACGGCATCGACAACGCCGAATTTGCCGTCGGTGAAGCGGAAGTCGTCATTCCGAAATGGTACGAACAAGGCATCGAAGCTGACTGCATCGTCGTTGACCCGCCGCGCAAAGGCTGCGACGAATCCTTGCTGCAAACGATTATCGCCATGAAGCCAAAGCGGGTGGTGTACGTATCATGCAACCCGGCGACACTCGCTCGTGACTTGCGCATCCTTGAAGACGGCGGGTATAAGACACTCGAAGTGCAGCCGGTCGACATGTTTCCGCATACGAATCATGTGGAGTGCGTGGCGAAACTAGCCTTGAAATTGTAGAAACTGAATAAACTTGTGCGAAAATGAAAATAAAGTTTTGCGAGAAAAAAGGGAAAGGGAAGGGAAATCCTTATTTCTCAAGCCCTTTCCCCTTTTCCATGTCAAAAGTTTATTTTTCGGTCTTTATTCTGTTTGACAACACTTTTTCGAAACCATCATAAATGCAAAACGAGCGAAAACTAAAACTATAAGTTAAAGTTAATGAGTTCTGCTGCTCAACAAACATTAAAGCAATTTAATAAAGACGAATTTTTCGAATGAAGTTATTCGCAATTCAAATACAAAAAGGCAGAACATTTCATATTCCAATGTCACCGGCTTTTAAGAAAAAGCAAGTTGTAGATGATCTATGCAAAAGAGTGTGAAAGTCGGACAATTGAGAGGGAAAGTCCTCTCTTGTCTAAAGCTGATTCATTCTGACGGCAAGATGACAGGTTTTCTTGGCTAAACTTCTATAAACAAGTACACCTATTTCATTCAGCTTTCAGGCTGATCAATGAACTTCACTCTTCTTTTCAAAGTTAAAGTCGCACTATTAGAATTTTATTTCTATTATTTTTTTGCCGGCAATTTCTTTATGTTCTTTATTTAGCACTTCACTTGTCATTAGTTTGATCCATTCTAAATGATTACTCTTAGCTTTGTCTTCTTGCTCATGAACATGGTTATTTAAAGGAAATCCCATGTTGCCTATCTTCTCTTCGCCGCCGCTATACATGCCGTTTAATTCTTCAAGATAAAAATCATTTTCCCAAGTCATCTTTTCCCCTGAGCTTGTTTCTAATAAAGCGATTGGTGCGAAGTATACTTCTTCATTTGTTGTATTTTTAATCTTCATCTGCACTCTTATAAAATCAAAGTCTTCTGCCTCATGTGTAAATCCATGGAAAAAATCAATTAAGTTATATGCTGGAAGATAATGAAGTACTTTGACATCTAATATGGTTAACTCTATAGGGCCGATTTTATACGTTTTGTTCACCTCTTTTATGTCTTCTAATATCAATTTTCCTTTTTCATCCCAAAACGAATCACCGGCTTTTTGTAATGACGAATCGTCTGTAACTTGAGGATTACCGCTATATTCTGTCTTTGAATACTCGGTCTTATTTGCTTCGTTTTCTATTATTTCGCTTTGATTAGCAGCTTTTGTCCGGGTTATTTCTTCTTTTTTATCTTGATTGGCTGAACATCCAAATAACAGCATAAAACTTAAAATCAATGGAACATATTTCACCATTCGTGTTCCTCCTAAAACGAAATTTTTAAGTAGCATAAATTTATGATAATAAAGAAATATGAATTTTCTTTTAATATAAATTAAATGAATGTAAATTGGTGTAAAAATAATGGCATATCTCTTTGAAGCATTACGTCTAGAATGAACAGTTTTTGTACAGTTGGTCAAGTTTAATTGTTATTGTATTTTCGGAAATTTTACAAATATTAATAGAAAATTCATAATCTATTAATACAATCGTTGTATGTTTATTATATAAAACATTGTAAGGAGGTTTTGTATTTGGACAAGAAGAAGTTTTTTAGAGGATTAACGGCGTTCACGTTAGCTTCTAGTTTAGGAGTCAGCAGCTTAGTAACGAATCATGATGTTGTCAAAGCTGAGACAAAACCGAAGCAAGTTAAAAATATCATCTTTATGATAGGGGACGGAATGGGGGTTTCTTACCTAACAGCACATCGTTATATGAAAGATAACCCTGATACATTTGTTGTCGAAAATACAACATTTGATGACTACTTAATTGGTATGCAATCTACAAATCCAGAAGATGAACATCAAAATATCACGGACTCTGCTTCTGCAGCAACAGCGATGTCAGCCGGTATTAAAACGTATAATGCGGCTATCGCGGTTGATAATGATAAGACGGAAGTAAAAACGGTATTGGAAGCAGCAAAGGAAAAAGGAATGTCGACAGGTCTTGTAGCGACATCAGAAATTACGCACGCAACACCGGCTGCTTACGGTGCCCATGATGTGAACCGAAAGAACATGAATGCGATTGCGGATGACTACTATGACGAATTAATCAATGGCCAACATAAGATTGATGTCATGTTAGGCGGAGGACTTAAGAACTTCATTCGTGAAGATCGGAGTTTGGTCGAAGAATTTAAAAAAGATGGATACAGTTTTGTGACAAATGAAGATGAATTGTTAAAAGACAATAACGAACGTATTTTAGGATTGTTCGCTGAAGGCGGTCTTCCTAAACGCATTGACCGTACTGAAGAAACTCCGGATCTAGAAGAAATGACAAGAGAAGCGATTGAACGTTTAAGTAAAAACGAAAATGGTTTCTTCTTAATGGTTGAAGGAAGCCAAATTGACTGGGCTGGACATGATAATGACATTGTAGCGGCAATGTCTGAAATGGAAGATTTCGAACAAGCTTTTAAAGTAGCTCTTGATTTTGCGAAAAAAGACGGTGAAACCTTAGTCGTATTAACAGCAGACCATTCTACAGGGGGATTCTCATTAGGAGCTAATGGTATTTATAACTGGTTCCCAGAGCCAATCAAAGCAGCGAAAAGAACACCTGATTTTATGGCAGAAAAAATCGTCAATGGTGCAAATGTGAGAGAAACATTAAAGAAATATATTGCTCTTGATTTAACGGAAGAAGAAATTAAATCCGTAGAAGACGCTGCGCAAACGAAAGACCTTAGGACAATTGATGATGCGATTGAAGCAATTTTTAATACCCGTTCTGTTACTGGTTGGACAACAGGCGGTCATACTGGAGAAGATGTAGCGGTTTATGGATACGGACCGCAAATTGAACGTTTTGCTGGTAAAATTGACAACACTGATCATGCGAAAATTATTTTTGACATTTTAGAAAATAAAAAAGTGAATAAACCAAAAACAGGACAAACTCCTGCCGATATGAAAGAGGGTCAATTTGCTTATAATGAAATTCAACATTTAATCAGTCAAAATGTCATTTCTCTAGATGATAAAGGAAACTACTATCCAAACAAAGCGATTACACGCGCTGAGGCAGCTGTTATGTTGCAGCGTGCACTAAATCTTGAGATTCCAACTGATTTAAACGCTTTTAAAGATGTGAATGAAAATCATCCATATGCTAAAGAAATTGCTGCAACAAAAGCAAAAGGCATTTTTAAGGGAAAAGCAGATGGAACATTTGGTGTTAATGATGTATTAACTCGTGAACAAATGGCGACTATTTTAGTTCGTGCGTTTTCTTTAAAAGCTCAAAACCATGTTCAAGTAAGATTATCTGATTTAAAATCCGCTTCGCCTGCTCATCAAGAAAATATAAAAATCCTTTATCAAAATGGGGTAACAACTGGTAGAAAAGGTGGAATGTTTGATCCACGTTCTAAAACGAAACGAGCTGAATTTGCAGTGTTCTTATATCGTGCGTTAAATTTAAATAATTAAGGTACATGATAGATTATAGAAGAAAGCCTGAAAACCTTAGTTCCACTACACATACAGGGAACTAAGGTTTTTATTTGGTTATATGTAAATTATTAGGTGTTTGATATGAAGTGTACTTCTTTTATGTTAGGCCCATCCTCCGGCGTTTTCGCTATTTTCAGCGAGCTTGCGGGCTTCGGGAAGTCCCTCCTCGTTTTTCCGCGCGGCGAGGTGGTTGAGAACAGGGATTTCCTGTTTTTCGCGCACAGCTGCTCAAAGATTTAGAAGCACGGTATCCCCAAATTGTGTGGATCCGACAGCACGGAACTTCGAAGTAGTTTTTACGATTCGCAAGCAAAATGAGGAGCGGCCACCCGATACCACCGGTTTAAAGGATATAAGCTCCATCTCTCCACCACTGCCGAGGGAATCATTTTATCTCCTGTGTTGACCACAGCGAATCGGAATGATGCGGCAGTAGCACCAGAATTGCTTGTTTCAGGATATAGTTCTAAAGAAATAAAATCTTGAACACGGGTATTAAGAAAACAGCAAACACTATCCACTTCTGAATAATTGTTCTTACTGTATAGTCAACACATGTGGAGTGTGTGGCGAAGTTAGAGGTTAGTTTTGTAAACACAAAATAAACTCGTTCCACGGCTCTTCACCAAAAGTTGTGCTTGATTTTTTTATAACATGCCCCACTTACGCTTGTGGGGAAAAATCAGTAAATCAATGATTTTTGTACATCCTTGTTGATCGTATTGCTTGTCAAGTACATTTTGTGGTGATGAATCGGGACTAAACTTATTTGTATTAATTTGTAGTAACTATTCATCCCGATAGTAGTATGTAAAGAAGCGCAACACAAATAGGGCATCCCCGTAATAGAAAATGCCCTAAGTGGTAGAAAGAACACGATCGAGTGTGTCACCCGTCAACAGAAGACATAACGAATCCTACACATTTTTTTCGTGCTCCGTCAGTGTGAAAACGATGCTCCTTGTGATACAAAAAGACTGGGCGAATGTTTCTTCGCGAAATGTACCCGAGATGTTCCCTTTGACTTTGACCATACGAAGATCGCGTTCGGCTTGGTTGTTATCAAAGGGAACATGTACTTCACGTAAGAAACGCAACGCTTCTTCCTTTCATTTTTGAAGGCGTCGAACAAAAGCGAGTGCTTTTTTCGGAAGAGGCATCTTTGTTTCCAATCGGTGTTGTGCTCTTTCTAGGATACGATCATACGCACGTTCCAACCGTCTCGCTTCTTCTTCGGAAAGTGCACCATGATGGGCTTCAACGGCTTGCTTGGCGGCTAGCAGAAAAATCGGCATATCCAGTCTGGAGGCAGATCGGGTCATTCGGTGGCAATGTCCTGATTGTAAGGGAGAATGGGAGCGGGAGTAGCAGAGAACGAGAGACAAGGATTGGGCTGAATGGGCATGCCGTACATCGAAACAATTCAAAATACTGATGAAAGCCTATCAAGAGGCGGGGTTGGCATGTGATTGGGGAGGAAAACAAGGATTGCCCTTCATACAAAGAAATTTTCCATCATCATTATTTTCCTTTTTTGATAGTTGATTGAATCCAACGAAATCAAAGTTTCTAACGCCGATAAAACTATGTATAATTAAGTTTGAAATAATAAGGAGGCAGCTATATGATTACTGGAGAATTAAAGAACAAAATCGATAAAATATGGGAAACATTTTGGACAGGCGGAATTACGAACCCGCTGACGGTTATTGAGCAGTTTACATACCTTTTGTTTATTAAAGGTCTTGATGAAGTGGAAACGAAAAATGAACAAGAGGCTGCTCTGTTAGGTATTGATTTTGAACGAATCTTTCCTGAAGATAAGCAGCACTTGCGCTGGAGCAAGTTTAAAAACTTAGAAGCTACTCAAATGTACGAAATCGTTTCTAATGAAGTATTCCCATTTATTAAAAATCTTCATGACAATAAAGATTCTGCCTACGCCAAATATATGGGCGATGCGATTTTTATGATTCCTACGCCGCAAATGCTTTCAAAAATTGTGGATGGTATCGATAATATCCCGATGAAAGATCGCGATACAAAAGGGGATTTATACGAATATTTATTATCAAAAATCGCGACGGCAGGCACAAACGGCCAATTCCGCACACCTCGTCATATCATCGACATGATGGTAGAGTTAGTAAAACCAACACCGGAAGATATTATTGTCGACCCGGCCGCAGGTTCCGCGGGGTTTTTAGTAGCGGCAGGAGAATATTTGCGCAAATATCGCAGTGACTTATTTTTAGTGCAAAGTTTAAAAGAACATTTTAATAACCATATGTTTTACGGTTTTGATATGGACCGCACGATGCTGCGGATTGGCGCGATGAACATGATGCTTCACGGCATTGAAAATCCGAATATCGAATATCGTGATTCATTATCCGAGCAAAACAAAGATAAAGACAAATACACCCTTGTCCTCGCCAATCCGCCTTTTAAGGGTTCATTAGATTATGAAGCCGTTTCAAGCGACCTATTAAAAATTACAAAAACAAAGAAAACAGAGCTTTTGTTCTTAGCCTTATTCTTACGCATTTTAAAAACGGGCGGACGTTGCGCGTGCATCGTGCCGGACGGGGTATTATTCGGAAGTTCGAAAGCACATAAAGATATTCGCAAAGAAATCGTGGAAAATCATAAATTAGAAGCGATTATTTCGATGCCAAGCGGCGTGTTTAAACCGTACGCCGGCGTTTCGACAGCGATTATGATTTTTACTAAAACGGGAGTCGGCGGCACGGATCAAGTATGGTTTTATGACATGAAAGCCGATGGCTACTCATTAGACGACAAGCGCAACCCGATTGAGGAAAACGATATTCCGGATATTATCGCGCGATTCCATAACCGTGAAGCGGAAAAAGAACGGAAGCGCACGGAGCAGTCGTTCTTCGTGCCGGTGGAAGAAATTCGTGAAAACGACTATGACCTTTCGATTAATAGATATAAAGAAATAGTATACGAAGAAGTACAGTATGAAGAACCTAAAATCATAATTGAAAAAGTAAAGAAATTAGAAGAAGAAATTGTAAAAGGGATAAAAGAGTTGGAGGAAATGCTAAGTGAGTAGATTTAAAGTAATTGATCTGCTTGAAAATGTTGTTAGTGGAGAATGGGGACAGGAACCAACTGGCTCTAATGATGTAAAAGTTATTAGAACTACAAATTTTTCGAATGATGGTAGATTAGACCTTAATAAAGAGATAGTATTTAGAAATATTGAAGAACAGAAAGCGATTGAAAAAAAATTAAATTATGGTGATATCATTATAGAAAAATCTGGAGGTTCCCCTGAGCAACCAGTTGGAAGGGTTGTTTATTTTGATATTAAAAACGATATTTATTTATGTGTAACTATTCAGCCACATCATAAAGTGAGCTGAATATTTTTTGCTTTTCCTGTCTATGATGTGAATATTGATAGACAAGGAGGTGAATCGCATGTTGACGGTACAACAAGCTGTATTTACAGTTGAAAGCTTAATCAGCAAAGTCCAACAGCAAAAGCAGCTCATTACTCACCAACAACAAGTCATTGAGCAACTGTTGAAAGAAAACAAACAGCTACGCAAAGAAAATGAACAACTGAAGTACCGTGTTCAAGAGCTGGAAGCACGCACGAAAAAAA
>NZ_SDLG01000012.1:0-64966 GCF_013096965.1 Anoxybacillus sp. CHMUD | reverse complement strand
AAGCGGACGTTTGTTTGTGTCTAACACAAAAACCATAGGGTTCTCCCCTTTCCTCTGCATAAAGCAGGTCATATTCTCCTCGACCATGTTATAGATGCTTGTTATGTGCAAGACACTAGCGCTACCCACCACGCTTGTTTAACCTTGCACGACAGAGGAACGGGCTGGAGAAGCACCCGAACGTGTCATGACATCTATAACGTAGGCTCTGTTTCAAGCCTTGGTCTGGTCAACATGGGGCTTACAAGCCCACGATTTTAGTCGTTGGGTTGTTGACTCCTTGTAAAATATTGATTCAGCTCTTCGATCATTGCATCGATCGTATATGTATGTGGGCAAACGTGAACAGGAATGCCTAAATGAAGAGCTGTCTGTTTCGTAATCGGACCGATACATGCGATGGTGACAAAAGATAAATCAACGTTTTCCCCTGCGATCGCTTCAACAAAGCTATGTACTGTCGATGAACTTGTAAACGTAATCGCATCGATCATCCGTTGTTGAAGAAGTTCGATTATTTTTGGTTTTGCATCTTCATTGTATGTCGTTTCGTATACGATCCAATCTGTGACGTCTGCGATGCTGCTTAATTGCTCTCGCAACGTATCGCGCGCTAAGTTTCCTTTCACAAGCAACACGCGCGCATGCGTAGAAAGTAACGGTTTTAACGCTTCGACTAAACTTTCAGCGACAAATTCATTTGGAATGAGGTCGACAACAACGTTTCGTTTTTGCAATGCTTTCGCTGTTTTTTCCCCTACTGCAGCCACTTTCGGCCACGTTGGTGGTTTCATTTCGCTAATCAGCTCGAAAAAATATTTAACTCCGTTTTGGCTCGTAAATACAATCCAATCAAACGTATGCCATTTGTGTAATAAGTCTTGACCTACTTGTTTTGCCCGTTCAATGCGAATCAATGGTAACTCAATCGGAATCGCACCGTGTTGTTCTAACGCTTGCGATAACGCTTTTGCTTGCGATTTTTCGCGCGTCACAAGCACCCGTTTCCCCCGAAGCATTTACTCCAGCTCCTTTAATACTCGTTCAATGAGTTGTTTCGCTCCTCGTTCAATTAGCCGTTTTGCCGCTTCCGTACCCACTTTTTCGGGCTCTGTCCCTTTCATAACTTCTTTCAATACTTCTGTTCCATCCGGTGTTGCAACAAGTGCTGTAAGCACAATCGCATCTTCATCAACGTACGCATAACCGGCAACAGGCACTTGGCATCCACCCTCAATGCGCTGTAAAAAGGCTCGCTCTGCCCGAACCGCACGTTCCGTTTGTTTATCAGTCAGTTGGTTTAACCAATACAATAGCTCTTCATCATCTTCCCGACATTCAATAGCCAACGCCCCTTGTCCAACCGCTGGAACGCATACGTCAGTCGGCAAATATTGTGTAATCACTTCTTTTGCCCATCCCATGCGATGCAATCCAGCAGCTGCCAGTATAATGGCATCGTACGCATCTGTTTGTAATTTCGCCAAACGAGTGTCAATGTTACCGCGAATCCATTGAATTTGTAAATCTGGACGAACGGCTAACAGTTGCGCGGAGCGTCGTAAGCTGCTCGTTCCGACAATCGCTCCGCTTGGTAGTTGTTCAAACGGAATATGCCCTTTGGAAATAAGCACATCGCGATGGTCTTCACGCTTCGGTACGCATCCGATCATTAATCCGTCTGGCAAAACAGCAGGCATATCTTTCATACTATGAACGGCAAAATCAATTTCACGATCTAGCATCGCTTGTTCAATTTCTTTTACAAACAACCCTTTGCCTCCGACTTTCGATAACGTCACATGTAAAATTTGATCGCCTTTTGTGACGATTTCTTTTACTTCAAATTCAAACGGGGCCCCGAGTTGTTTCAGTTGTTCAATGACCCAATTTGTTTGAGTTAGCGCTAACTTGCTACGGCGCGAACCAACAATAATTTTTCTCATTTTTCTTTCCTCCAACAATCGCTAAAAATGAAATTGCGATAACGTACCAAATAAAAAGAAATTAATAAGCAAAATAAGAAACGAGCCGACATTCCAAACTGCCATTTCTTTCCCTTGTATCCCTTTGACAGTTCGCTTATATAAATAAAAACTGTATGTTGCCAATACAGTAAACGAGCCGAGCACTTTTGCATCGTATAAAACAAAATGATCTACTTTCATATATGCCCAAACAACACCTAAAATTAAACTCAATAACAAAACCGGAACACCGACACCATTAAGCACGTACGCAAGATCATCAAACTTGGCTAAATCACCAAGCCGCCATAACCGCTTTCCCCATTTCTTCTTCTTCAATAACTCGTATTGGAGCAAATATAAAAGCGAAAACATAAACGAAATCGAAAATGCCCCGTACGATAAAATAGCCATCGTAATATGAATAAACAACAGTTCAGACATTAGTTGCTCTGCGATGCCAACAGTGTAGGGCGTCGGTGCGAACGTATGCAATGAAAGAATAAAAAACGCTAATACATTTGTGAAAAAAACGAGAAAATCAACGCGCAGCCATCTGTTAATCGCAAGCGATAACGTAATAAGTAACCACGCGTAAAACGACAGCCCCTCCGCAAGCGTTAAAACAGGGAATTTCCCCGTCCCGACCATTCTCGCAAAAAAGAAAAATGTTTGCATCCCCCAAACAATAGAAAGCAACCCGAAAGCAATGCGGTTTGCCTTCCGGTTGTGATGAAGAAAATCGATAAAATAAAATAAAACGGACGATGCATGTAAAAGAAGCGAGAGTTCATACCATCTCGTCATATCAAACATATGTGATCTTCCTTACGATTGAAAAGATGGTTCTGTCGCTCGCTCGTGAACACAGCTTATCTCTTTTTGTTGCTGCTTCACTTGTTGTTCAATATTGAAAATTTTCATAAACAACCGAAGCGCTTCTTCTGCATTGTCCTCTGCAGCCAATTCTTTTGCGCGCAAAATCGGATCGCGCAACAATTGATTGACGATACTTTTTGTATGTTTGTTTAACACTTTTTTATCGCGTTCTGATAAATGCGGTAATTTTCGCTCTAAACTTTTCATCGTTTCTTCTTGAATAAGCATCGCTTTTTCACGCAAAGCTGCAATAATCGGCACAACCCCGAGCATATGCAACCATTGTTGAAACTCGTCCATTTCCTCAGCAATCATACGTTCAATTTGCTCGGCCGCTTTTTTCCGTTCGGCTAAATTCGCTTCAACAATATCTTGCAAGTCATCAATATCATATAAAAAGATGCTATCTAACTCAGCAAGCGCAGGATCTAAATCGCGTGGCACGGCAATATCAATCATAAAAAATGGACGACCTTTGCGCATTTTTTCAATGACAGCCATCGTTTCTTTTGTGATGACGTATTGCTTTGCGCCTGTCGAACTAATTAAAATGTCTGCTTCCAACAACGCACATTGCAATTGTGATAACGGCTTGGCGTCCCCTTGGAATCGTTCGGCGAGTTGCTGCGCCTTTTCAAACGTACGATTCACGACCGTCACGCGTTTGACGCCGCTTCCGTACAAGTTTTGCAGGGCCAATTCTCCCATTTTTCCAGCACCTAATATAAGCACATGTTTATTTTTTAGATCGCCAAAAATTTTTTTCGCCAATTCCACCGCTGCATAGCTGACAGATACGGCATTGGCGCCGATTTCTGTTTCGGCATGGGCGCGTTTAGCAAGCGTAATCGCTTGTTTAAATAGTTGTTTAAACACCGTGCCTATTGTGTTTTCTTGTTGCGCTAAAAGAAAACTTGTGCGCACTTGCCCAAGAATTTGCGTTTCACCTAAAATCATCGAATCAAGACCGCAAGCAACGCGGAACAAATGTTCAATCGCCTCACGTTCTTCATAAATGCGTAAATACGGAGCGATTTGTTCTTTATCAAGGCCAAACCAATCCGCTAAAAATGTTTTTATATAATAACGCCCTGTGTTTAATTGATCGACGACCGCATAAATTTCCGTACGATTACACGTCGATACGATGACGTTTTCTAACATACTTTTTTGCTTTTTTAGCGCTTTCATCGCTTCAACAAGCTCCGCTTGATTAAACGTCAATTTCTCACGAATTTCGACAGGGGCTGTACGATAGTTCACGCTGACAACGACGACATACATTTCTCATCACCCCGAAGTTTAAAGTCATCTCATTTCATTATAGCACGTCTACATTGTTTTTTCCTTATAAACTGTGAATACAATTTGACAACTTTCGATCTTTCTTAAATGGCGCACATTTAGTAAACTAGTGAACAGATGCTGTTTTAAGTGTCGCATGGAATTGGGGGATTTTCAATGAAAAAACGTGGTATTTTTTCTGGCATCATTTTAATCGGTTTTGGGATGTATTTTTTACTTGAGCGATTTTCACTTTTTCCATCTTTCCATACGTGGCCAACGTTGTTGTTCATTACTGGGATCGCTTTTTTAGGTCAAGCGTATATCGGAAAAGACTACTCCGCTATTTTATCCGGTGTTGTGTTCACAGGAATTGGCGTTCATTTTCATCTCGCTTCTCGCCTTTCATCATGGCCGAATCATATAAGCATGGTCACCTTTATTATCGCGCTCGGATTGTTGCTACAGTACATAAAAACGAAACAAGCATTGCTTCCTACCGTTTTACTTTTTGTTTTGTCGATCATCTTTTTATTTTCACATCGGCTTCAACAAGTGTTTACATCCGTAACGTTTGATTCACTCATTCACATTTGGCCATTGTCGTTCATTTTGATCGGATTGTACTTATTATTTATAAAAAAAGGATAACTATACAAAAAATGTGGGTCAATCACCCACATTTTTTACATCCATTTTTGCAATGCTCCCCACGCTTCATCTTTCCCTTGTCCTGTTTCAGCCGAAAAAATAATAAGTTCGTCATCTGAAATAAGACGCAATGTTTCTTTGGCGACTTTCGCATGTTGTTGCCATTTCCCGCGTGGAATTTTATCCGCTTTCGTTGCAATGACGAGCGTCGGAATGTTGTAATGTTTTAAAAACTCATACATCATCACATCATCTTTCGTTGGAGGATGACGCAAATCAACGATCAACAACGCTGCCTTCAGCTGTTCACGTGTCGTAAAATACGTTTCAATCATTTTCCCCCATGCTTCGCGTTCTGTTTTTGATACTTTCGCAAATCCATATCCCGGCACGTCAACAAAATAAAACGCATCGTTAATGCGATAAAAGTTCAATGTTTGTGTCTTTCCAGGTTTTGACGAAGTGCGCGCAAAATTTTTTCGGTTAATCATTTTATTAATAAACGACGATTTTCCGACGTTTGAGCGCCCAGCAAGCGCAAACTCTGGGAGCTGGCCTGCTGGATATTGTTCTTGCTTCACAGCGCTAATGACCATTTCTACGTTTGTAATTTTCATTTTTCTCCACCTACCAAAGCATGTTCAAGTACATCATCAATATGTGAAACGAGAACAAACTGCAATTGTTTTTTGACGACCTCTGGAATATCTTCTAAATCTTTTTCGTTTTCTTTCGGTAAAATGACTTTCTTTAATCCGGCGCGATGGGCGCTTAACACTTTTTCTTTCACACCACCAATCGCAAGCACACGACCGCGCAACGTAATTTCCCCTGTCATGCCGACAAAGCGACTGACTGGTTTTCCCGTCAATGCAGAAATAAGTGCTGTCGCCATCGTAATCCCTGCTGATGGACCGTCTTTTGGTACCGCTCCTTCTGGCACATGAATATGAATATCTAGTTTTTCATGAAACTCCGGATCAATGCCAAGTTCTTTTGCTTTCGAGCGAATGTATGTAAATGCTGCCTGAGCAGATTCTTTCATCACATCGCCTAATTGACCCGTCAACGTCAATTTTCCTTTTCCAGGAGCAATGGACACTTCAATCGCTAGCGTAT
This sequence comes from Anoxybacillus sp. CHMUD, assembly GCF_013096965.1. NCBI lineage: Bacteria > Bacillati > Bacillota > Bacilli > Caryophanales > Anoxybacillaceae > Anoxybacillus > Anoxybacillus sp. CHMUD. The sequence continues at coordinate 59,066 of NZ_SDLG01000012.1, read as the reverse complement.
CTCCACCAGCTGTAGTATATGCAAGACCTGTTGCTACCCCGACTTGATCTTCGTTCTCTGCCTGCCCGTAATGATATTTCGGTTTTCCTAAAAATTCACTTACATTTTTTTCTGTGACTACGATGCGCTTTCGTCCTTCTGACACGATCGTTTTTGCGGCTTTGCGACAAATCGATGCAAGTTGGCGCTCTAAGTTGCGCACACCTGCTTCGCGTGTATAATAGCGAATCACTTGCATGATCGCATCATCGCGCATATGAAGCATGCGCTTTTGCAAACCGTGTGCTTCCATTTGTTTCGGTAATAAATGTTCTTTTGCAATGTGCAATTTTTCAATTTCTGTATAACTCGGAATCGTGATAACTTCCATTCGATCGAGCAGCGGACGCGGAATTGTCGCGAGCGTATTCGCTGTCGCAATAAACATCACTTTAGATAAGTCATATGGCTCCTCAATATAATGATCGCTAAAGGAATGGTTTTGTTCTGGATCTAACACTTCCAATAGTGCAGCAGACGGATCACCGCGAAAATCGCTTGACATTTTATCAATTTCATCGAGCAAAAATACAGGGTTAATCGTTCCGGCTTTTTTCATTCCTTGAATAATGCGTCCCGGTAAAGCCCCGACGTACGTGCGGCGATGTCCACGAATTTCCGATTCATCTCGCACCCCACCGAGCGAAATACGAACGAAATGTCGATTTAACGTTTTTGCAATCGAACGAGCGAGCGATGTTTTTCCAACTCCCGGCGGACCAACTAAACAAAGAATTGGACCTCGCAACGAGTTCGTCAGTTGTTGCACAGCTAAATATTCAAGAACGCGCTCTTTCACTGTTTCGAGACCGTAATGCTCTTCGTTTAAAATTTTTTCTGCCCGATGAATATCGTGAATATCTTCTGTTTGTTTCGTCCATGGCAAGGCAAGCAACCAATCCAAATAGTTGCGAATGACCCCGCTTTCTGCTGAAGCAGCAGGTACTTTTTCATAGCGATCTAATTCTTTTAACGCCGTAGCTTTAACATGCTCGGGCATTCCTGCTTGTTCAATTTTTTCACGCAACAACTCAATCTCGCCAGTTTTTCCTTCTTTTTCGCCGAGCTCTTTTTGAATGGCCTTCATTTGTTCACGTAAATAATATTCTTTTTGTGTTCGCTCCATCGACTGTTTCACGCGCTGGCTAATTCGTTTCTCTAAATGTAAAATTTCTTTTTCATTATGAAGAATTTGAATGATTTGATGCACACGCTCTTTCACATCGACCGCTTCAAGCAATCGTTGTTTTTCTTCAAGCTTTAACGGCAAATGGGAAGCGATAATATCCGCCATTCGTCCCGCTTGCTGAATGTCCATCACAGATGTATAAATATCTGCAGACAATTTTTTCGATAGTTTTATGTATTGCTCAAAATATTCAAGCATCGTGCGACGTAACGCCTCAAATTCAATGTCTTCGTTTTCTTGATCAGCGAACGGTTCTACTTGAACGACGTAGCACGGCTCTTCACTTACCCACTTCACTACTTTTCCGCGTGAGATCCCTTCAACGAGCACGCGAAACGTTCCGTTCGGTAACTTTAACAATTGCTTCACACGTGCGATCGTGCCCATTTCATATAAATCCTCAAGCTCCGGATCATCAATTTGTACGTCTTTTTGTGACGTTAATAACACGAGATTTTCTTCAACCATCGCTTTTTCTAACGCTTGTACCGATTTTTCCCGTCCAACGTCTAAATGCAATACGGTCGTCGGAAACACAAGTAGCCCTCTTAACGGCAAGAGTGGAATGACTTTATTTTTCTTTCTCGCCACAACCCCGCACCTCCATCATACTTCTATTGCCCTATTGTATAGTACATTATAGCGTTTGTAAAATCTTTCATCGTAAAAAATCGACTTCAACGCTCCGTTGAAGCCGATCGCTTTCACATCCGCTCTGTTTTTGGTAAATGATGACGCATCGGAACAGAACGAACATGTTCGTGAAATAAGAAAGAAAGAACATCGCCAATATGGTCAACTGGAACAATTTCAATGCCTGTTACTTGCCTTAAAATTGACTGCATATTCTCACGTGGAATGATAACCGTTTTGGCACCAGCTTGTTTTGCTGCTTTTACTTTCGGGAAAATACCGCCGACCGGTTTCACATTCCCATGCACCCCAATTTCCCCTGTCATCGCCATTGTTGGATCAATTGGTAAATGATAAATCGCAGAGTAAATCCCAACCGCCATTGCCACACCAGCAGAAGGGCCGTCTATCGGGACACCACCTGGAAAGTTTACATGAATATCATATTGATCTGCAGGCACACCAAGTGAACGTAAAACAGTAATGACATTTTCAATTGAGCCGCGCGCCATACTTTTGCGACGAATCGACTTGCCCTGGCCACCAATTTGTTCTTCTTCGACAATGCCCGTCATATTGATCGTCCCTTTTTCTTTTGTCGGCAACACCGCTACTTCGATCTCTAGCAACGCTCCGCTATTTGGGCCATAAACTGCTAATCCATTCACTAATCCAACTTTCGCTTCTTGTCCCACTTTTTTCTCATAGCGTGGCGATAATTGACTTGATTGAATAACCCATTCAATATCTTGGCGTAAAATTTTAGAACGTTTCTCAGAAATGACGATTCCCGCCGCGATTTGTAACGTATTGACCGCTTCGCGTCCGTTGCGAGCATACATCGCAAGCTCATGAACCGCCTGTTCTTCAATCGGGAGGTTTACTTTTTCCGCTGCTTTTTTCACAATTTGAGCAATTTCTTCTTGTTCTAACTCCCTAAAAAACACTTCCATACAGCGTGAGCGAATAGCTGGCGGGATTTCGTTCGGTGTTCGCGTCGTGGCACCAACAAGTCGGAAATCAGCTGGCAACCCATTTTGGAAAATGTCATGAATATGGTTTGGAATATTTGGGTTTTCTTCGCTATAATATGCGCTCTCAAAAAACACTTTTCGGTCTTCTAACACTTTCAACAACTTGTTCATTTGAATCGGATGTAATTCACCAATTTCATCAATAAACAATACGCCACCGTGGGCATTCGTTACTGCCCCTTGTTTCGGCTGCGGGATCCCTGCTTGTCCCATCACCCCCGCTCCTTGATAAATTGGATCATGTACAGAACCGATGAGCGGATCCGCAATGCCGCGTTCATCAAAGCGGGCAGTCGTCGCATCTAACTCAACGAATACCGCATCTTTTCGAAAGGGGGACAGAGGATTTTTTTTCGCTTCTTCTAATACGAGACGGGCGGCCGCTGTTTTTCCAACACCTGGTGGCCCGTAAATGATGACGTGTTGCGGATTCGGTCCACATAATGCAGCTTTTAATGCTTTTATGCCATCTTCTTGACCAACAATATCATCAAACGTCTTTGGACGCACTTTTTCAGCAAGCGGCTCCGTGAGCGAAATCGAACGCATTTTCCGAAGTTGTTCCATCTCTTTTCGTGCTTCTTTGTCAATCGAAATTTTTTGCGTCCGTTGACTTTTTAATAAGTTTAAAAAATATAGACCGATAATGATCCCGAAAAACAACTGAATAAGCAGCGCAATATTTGTCCAATTCATCCTATTTCGCGCAGGAGACTCCCACTTCAACGACCAAAGGGAGTAAGTGGGAGAGGAATGCGCGTTCCCCCTTTCTTTTGTGTATGATATAATAAAGGCGTGGAGAAAACCGTTCAATAAAGGCACTCCAATAACTGCTACTCGATGTATGGAGTTGGTTACAGGAAACGTTGTAACCGTAAAACATCGAGCGTGGGTCCGTCTGTTGTGTGTGGAAGCCAAGTACTGCCAACAGACACACCGAGAGAATCGGTAACGATGCAGGCATGACCTGCGTCGTTGGGTAGTCGTCAACCTGCCCCTGATGCAACCCCAAGTCAAGGAAGGAGGAAGAAGTCCGTTTGCACTTCTGGGGAGTTGCAAGCCCTCACTTCAAGCGTTAGCTAAGTGGGGGTAGTTGACGGCCGTTCCTCCTGCATATGTACTGTATGCATAGTATCTCCGAGCGAAGAAAGAAATAAACAAAAAAAGATCGACTTTCCGATTCGGAAAATCGATCTTTTTCCATCTACGCTGATGTTTTTCTTTCGTATTCGATAATCGTTCCATCGTGTAAAATGAGGAGTGGTGCTTTTTCCCCACGTACGGCCTCTGCTGTGATGATACACTTTTGCACATCTTCACGTGATGGCAATTCAAACATAACATCAAGCATAATGCCTTCAATAATCGAGCGTAAACCGCGCGCTCCTGTTTTTCGTTCAATCGCACGTTTAGCAATCTCACGAAGTGCCTCTTCTTCAAATTCAAGCTCAACATCGTCAAGCTCAAGCATTTTTTCATATTGCTTCACAAGGGCATTTTTCGGCTTGACTAAAATATCAACAAGCGCATCTTCATCGAGCGGTTGCAAGCTCGTAATGACCGGAAGACGTCCAACAAATTCTGGAATTAATCCGAATTTTAATAAGTCTTCTGGCAACACTTTCGACAACAAGTCCTTTTCTTCAACTTCCGCTTGTGCATCCGAACTAAATCCGATCACTTTTTTACCGAGACGGCGTTTAATAATTGGCTCTAAACCATCAAACGCCCCACCGCAAATGAATAAAATGTTTGTCGTGTCAATTTGGATAAACTCTTGATGCGGATGCTTACGCCCCCCTTGTGGCGGCACACTCGCGATAGTACCTTCTAAAATTTTTAATAATGCTTGCTGTACCCCTTCACCAGATACGTCACGCGTAATGGAAGGGTTTTCTGATTTACGTGCAATTTTATCGATTTCATCGATATAAATAATTCCTTTTTCTGCCCGTTCAATATCGTAATCGGCCGCTTGAATGAGCTTCAACAAAATATTTTCAACGTCTTCACCTACATACCCGGCTTCTGTTAGCGATGTCGCATCAGCGATCGCAAATGGCACATTTAAGATGCGTGCAAGCGTTTGAGCGAGCAACGTTTTTCCGCTTCCTGTCGGCCCGATCATTAAAATGTTACTTTTTGCTAATTCGACGTCATCAATTTTACTGTTTGAATTAATGCGTTTGTAATGATTATATACTGCCACAGAAAGCGCTTTTTTCGCCTCGTCTTGTCCGATGACGTATTCATCTAAAATGTCGCGAATTTCCTTTGGTTTCGGTACATCTTTAAATTCTACTTCTTCTTCCGATCCAAGCTCCTCTTGCACAATTTCAGTACACAATTCAATACATTCATCGCATATGTATACGCCTGGGCCAGCAACAAGCTTGCGCACTTGTTCTTGCGTTTTACCGCAAAACGAGCATTTTAACTGCCCTTTTTCATCATTAAATTTAAACATGTTTTCACCCCTTATTCCTTTACGATCATATGTACATAAAAATGAAAAAACGTTATGTATTCGTCATTTTATCATAAATCTTTAAAAGTATGCCAATAAAAATGCAAATGTGCGTGAAAAGTTAGAAAACTTCCATAGTGATTTATATGTGGAAAGAACAAGGCACGTGTGGCACCTTGTTCTTTCTCCTCTCATTATGCAACAACTTTGCTGTTTTCAACAAGGAAATCGATTGCTTTGCGCATTTTTAAGTCTTCTTTTAAGCCATCTAATGTGCCTAGAAGCTCTTTTAACTTATCAACAGATAAGTTGTAAAGACTTGCCATTTCTTGCAATTCTTTTTCTACTTCTTCTTCTGTGACGTCGATGTTTTCTGCTTTTACAATCGCTTCAAGCGTCAACGTTACACGAACGCGTTTTTCTGCTTCTTCTTTCATTTGTTCGCGAAGTGCTGCTTCATCTTGTCCAGAGAATTGATAGTATAAGTCAAGGTTTAATCCTTGCATTTGTAAACGTTGTTCAAACTCGCGAATCATGCGATCTGTTTCATTTTTCACCATCACTTCTGGAATGTCCATTTGTGCATTTTCTGTCGCCTTTTGAACAACCGTATCGCGAAGTGCTGCTTCTGCTTCTTCTTTTTTCTCGTTTGTTAAGCGCTCTTTAATTTTTTCTTTCAATGCATCTAATGTTTCGACTTCTTCATCTACGTCTTTGGCAAATTCGTCGTCAAGTGCTGGAAGTTGTTTTGTTTTAATTTCATGCAATTTAATTTTGAACACCGCTGGTTTACCAGCTAATTGCTCTGCATGATATTCTTCTGGGAATGTTACTTCAATATCTTTTTCTTCTCCAGCAGCCATGCCAATTAATTGTTCTTCAAATCCTGGGATAAATGTGCCTGAACCGATGACAAGTGAATAGTTTTCCGCTTTACCGCCTTCAAACGGTTCACCATCAACAAATCCTTCAAAATCGATGACGACTGTATCACCGTTTTCTACCGTTCCTTCTTCTTTCACAACAAGCTCAGCATGACGTTCTTGCAGGCGTTTTAATTCTTGCTCCACATCTTCATCTGTTACAGTATCGTCCAATTTTTCAACTTCAAGACCTTTATATTGGCCAAGTGTAACCTCTGGCTTCACAGTTACTTTTGCAGTGAAAATTAAGCTTTTTCCTTTTTCTATTTGCTCGACGTCGATTTCTGGACGATCAACTGGCTCAATACCTGTTTCTTCGACAGCTTTTGCGTATGCCTCTGGCAATAAAATATCTAACGCATCTGCGTATAATGACTCAACGCCGAAACGTTTTTCAAATAGAGAGCGAGGAATTTTTCCTTTACGAAATCCTGGAATTTGTACTTTTTTCACTACTTTTTTAAACGCTTCATCTAATCCTTCATTCACTTTTTCAGCGTCTACTTCTACTGTAAGAACGCCTTGGTTGCCTTCGAGTTTTTCCCATTTCGCCGACATGCTTCTTTCCCTCCAACTTCAAAAATAAAAATTCATGTAAATGAACTACATATATGTAGGCATACACGGTTTTATGTGTAATACAACCACTATATTATACCATACAATCATATACTTTCAACAGAGAGCCATAATTTTTCTACTTCATAAAGTTTGGAAACGAGCGGACTTGTCGATATCGTCTGTCCCGTTTCACATTGCTCGATATATGTGTATAGCGCATTCGCCCATTGTTGTACCGATTCTGTTGGGAGAAATGGATACATCACAAACATGTAACGAAGCCATATTTGTTTGCCCCATTCATACATTGTCGGATTTTGTTTCGCCCACGTTTGCTCGACAATATCAAGCACTTGTTCAATCCAATCGTTTTGTTTTTGCTCATCAAGCTCGGCTGGAACAACGGTCATCGTTTGACCAAATTTTTTTACGGTTATCAGCTCTGTCACTTGTTCTTTCTTTAATATGTGCAACATGGTCGTCTTTACAATCGGGTGTTTTGTTTCATCACACAAATAGCGAGCAAATATCGGAACAATGCGCAAAACGATGGGCGAATCTAATTGGTGAAGAATGCGCAATTGTTTTGACCATTGTTCGCTTTCAAAAATGGCTTCATATTGTTTTGCTTGTTGTTCGTACTGTGAACGAATCATTTTTTCACTAAACTGTAAAAGCGGTAAAAATGGAGTGCAATCGATTCCTTTTCGTTGAATTTTGTGAATAACTGCAACCACCTCGTCGTATTGTTGTAAATGGACGAGCATCGAGATGTATACGGACCAATCCCCGCTGCCGCGCTCTAACAGTTGTTCACATCTTTCTTTCGCTTCTTCGATCTGTCCCATTTCAAATAAACAAACAACAAGCGCCATTTGTACATCATCATCATGCCATTGAAGTTGTTCTAACTGCACGAAATATGTATACGCTTCTTTATATCGCTTTCCTTTTAACGCTTCCATCCCTTCTGCCAACAATCGCTCTTTTAAATAAGGATGTGGAACGATTTTTCGATTTTTCACATATACTCACCTTCGTTCACATTTGCCTTTCAGTTTAGCAATGTTTGCGAATAAATTCAACGAAAAACGCCCTCGACAAAATGTCAAGAGCGTGCTTTTTCGTAGGCGATAATATATGGTTCATACACGAACGTTAAATCAATTTCGTCCCAACCTTTTAAAAGGAGCTGTTTTCGATACGGATCGATGTCGAACGAGCTTGTAAACCCTTCATCATCAAAAACGACTTGTTGTTCAAGCGAAATCGTTAGTTCGTAATCTGCCCGTTCCGCTTGTTTTAACAAATAAGCGACGTCTTCTTTTGGAAGTTTAATAGGAAGTAAACTATTTTTCAAACAGTTGTTGTAAAAAATATCAGCAAATGAAGGAGCAATAATGGCACGAAATCCGTAATCCGCAAGCGCCCAAGGAGCGTGTTCGCGCGATGAACCACATCCGAAATTTTCATTTGCGACTAAAATGGTCGCGCCTTCGTTTTCAGGACGGTTTAACTCAAAATGTGGGTTTGGTGTTCCGTCCGACAAATAACGCCAATCGTAAAAAAGAAATTGACCAAATCCGGTGCGTTCAATTCGTTTTAAAAATTGTTTCGGAATAATTTGATCCGTATCTATATTTGCTCGATCTAAGCCAGCCACTTTTCCTTTATGAACGACGAATGGTTCCAACTTTTTCCCTCCTATCTTACCACTTCTTTATACAATGTACGCACATCGACAAAATGCCCGTAAATCGCAGCCGCGGCTGCCATTGCTGGACTCACGAGATGCGTGCGCGCCCCTTTTCCTTGTCTCCCTTCGAAATTGCGGTTTGACGTTGAGGCGCAATGTTCCCCTGCCGGAACAGTATCTGGATTCATTCCAAGACACATGCTACAGCCGGAATCGCGCCATTCAAAGCCTGCGTCAATAAACGTTTGAGCAATTCCTTCTTCTTCTGCCTGCTTTTTTACTTGTTGTGAGCCCGGAACGACGAGCGCTCTGACGCCCGGTGCGACTTTTTTTCCTTTTACAATTTGCGCTGCTTCCCGTAAATCGCTTATGCGCGAGTTTGTGCATGATCCGATAAACACATGTTGCACCGCAATATCCGTCATTTTCGTTCCTGGCTTTAATCCCATATATTGCAACGCTAACTGTACAGCTTTTCTCTCTGTTTCTGTCGCAAATTCGTTCGGATCTGGAACAGTTCCATCGATCGGAGAGCTCATTGCTGGCGTTGTGCCCCATGTCACTGTTGGAGCAATTTCACTTCCATCAATATGAACGACACGATCATATGCCGCTCCTTCATCTGTGCATAACTGCTTCCACTTTTCAACTGCCTGCTCAAACGCTTCTCCTTTCGGTGCATATTTTCTCTCTCTTAAATATGCAAACGTCACATCATCTGGGGCAATTAACCCAGCTCGTGCCCCTGCTTCAATCGACATATTGCAAATTGTCATCCGCTCTTCCATCGACATCCGACGAATAACATCGCCTGTAAACTCAAGCACGTAGCCTGTGCCAAAATCAACTCCAAACTTGCCAATGATCGCTAAAATGACGTCTTTTGCTGATACGCCTGGTGCTAACGATCCCGTAACGTTCACTTGCATCGTCTTTGGACGATGTTGCCATAACGTTTGCGTCGCTAATACGTGTTCGACTTCGCTCGTTCCGATCCCGAACGCTAATGCCCCAAAAGCGCCATGTGTAGACGTATGGCTATCTCCACACACAATGGTTTTCCCAGGCTGTGTCAACCCGAGTTCTGGACCGATGACATGAACAATCCCTTGTTCTGGACTGTTTAAATCGGCAAGCGGAACGCCGAACTCACGACAGTTCCGCTCCAATGCTGTCATTTGATTTTTCGCCACTTCATCTTCAACAACGGACCGATTAATCGTTGGAACGTTATGATCCATCGTCGCAAATGTTAAATCTGGGCGACGCACTTTTCTTCCTTTTTGTCGCAATCCTTCAAACGCTTGCGGCGATGTCACTTCATGAACGAGATGTAAATCAATATATAATAAATCGGGTTTCCCATCTTCACGATAAACGACGTGTTCATCCCAAATTTTTTCAATAATCGTCTTTGGCGCCAATTCAACCCCTCCTACACATACACTTGCATAATTCGTTCAATAGCTACATCATCTAAAATGGCATCTTTTACTTTTTCGACCATTTCTGTCGTTGATAATACAAAATCTCCATGTTGAGCGATGTCTGCTGTACGATACCCAGCATTTAACACTTGTTTCACCGCTCGTTCGATGACATCCGCCTCTTCTGTCAGACCGAATGATAGACGAAGCATCATCGCTGCTGACAAAATCGTTGCAAGTGGATTCGCTTTGTTTTTTCCTGCAATATCTGGAGCCGAACCGTGAATCGGCTCATACAACGCTGGGCCGTCAACGGATAAGCTAGCCGATGGAAGCATGCCAAGTGAACCAGTTAACATCGATGCTTCATCGCTTAAAATATCACCGAACATATTTTCAGTTACGATGACATCAAACTGTTTTGGCGAGCGGACGAGCTGCATCGCAGCATTATCGACGAGCATATGTTCAAGTTGAACGTCTGGAAAACGTTTAGCCACTTGCTCGGCTACTTCTCGCCACATGCGGCTTGATTCTAACACGTTCGCTTTATCCACCGATGTTACTTTTTTCTTTCGTTTTTGCGCAAGCGTAAAAGCAAACGTAATAATCCGCTCGATTTCTGCGCGTTTATAAAACAACGTGTCAACAACCGCTTCTTCGCCTTTTTCAACGCGGCGTTCACTCGGTTTCCCGAAATATAAGCCTCCGGTTAACTCACGTACGATCACAAAATCTGCTCCTTCAATGACATGCGGTTTAAGCGGTGAAGACGCTGCTAAACTTTCATAAAACGTAACAGGACGAACATTAGCAAACAAATTCATTTCTTTCCGAATTTGCAATAATCCTTTTTCAGGACGAACGTGCGGCGGATTTTTGTCCCATTTCGGTCCTCCGACCGCACCGAGCAATACCGCATCGCTTTGTTTGCACATGTGAAGCGTTTGTTCTGGAAGCGGCGTTCCTTCACGGTCAATCGCTTCTCCGCCAATCAAACCGTATGAGAACTGAAACGTATGACCGAAACGATCACTAATTGCTTGCAATACTTTTACCGCTCCTCTTGTCACTTCTTTTCCAATGCCATCCCCTGGTAACACAGCGATACGATACATAAAAATATCCCCCTTTGTTATTGCGCGGCAAGCGCTTGTTCTTCTTTCATCTTTTCAATAACAAACATGCGATTAACCGCATGAATATATGCTTTTGCTGATGCTTCTAGCACATCTTGTGCCGTTCCCCGACCGCTCGCTTCTTTCCTATCGAGCGATACTTTCACATACACTTGCGCTAACGCATCACGTCCACTCCCAACCGATTCAATGCGATAATCGAGCAACGTCACCGGTATTTGCAACGCTTTTTCTAAAGCGTTATACAGCGCTTCAACGCTACCAGCCCCTGTCGCTGCTTCTTGGATGTCGTTTCCTTCTCCATCTTTCAATACAACAACTGCCGTTGGGATTTGATTTGTTCCGTATTGCACTTGAATCGAACATAATTGATAAAAGTTTTTATACATGTCTAGCTTTTCATCTAAAATGAGTGCAATTAAATCATCATCGGTAATGTCTTTCTTTTTATCTGCTAAATCTTTAAAGCGAGCGAACAAACGATTCACTTCTTCTTCTGTCAATGAATAACCAAGTTCTTGAATACGTGTACGAAACGCATGGCGTCCGGAATGTTTTCCGAGTACCATTGAGTTTGATTGCACCCCAACGAGCTGGGGAGAAATAATTTCGTACGTTGTTTTCTCCTTCAACACACCATCTTGATGAATGCCCGATTCATGAGCAAAAGCGTTTTTGCCGACGATCGCCTTATTTGGCGGAACAATCATTCCTGTTAACTTGCTGACTAAACTGCTCGTGCGTTTAATTTCTTGCAAGTTCAAGCGCGTCTCTGCTTGATAGTAATCTTTTCGTATATAAAGCGCGACCGCCACCTCTTCAATGGCCGCATTGCCTGCTCGTTCCCCAATGCCGTTAATTGTTCCTTCAATTTGTGTCGCTCCTGCTTCAATGGCCGCAAGCGAGTTTGCGACCGCCATACCTAGATCATCATGGCAATGGGCAGATAAACTAATTTTTTCAATATTCCGAACATTTTTCTTTAAAAAAGAGAATATGTCACCATATTGTTTTGGAGTAATATAACCGACTGTATCTGGGATGTTAATGACGTTTGCCCCAGCTTCAATGACTTTCTCAACAATCGTCGCTAGAAACGGGAGATCGCTTCGACATGCATCTTCTGCTGACCATTGTACAATTGGAAAATATTTTTTCGCATAACGAACAGATTCGACAGCTGTTTCAACGACTTGTTCGGGTGTCATTCGCAATTTATATTGCATATGAATAGGTGACGTTGCAATAAATACGTGTAAACGTGGCTCTGCTCCGTCCTTTAACGCTTCCCATGCCGCATCAATATCGGATTGAACCGAGCGTGAAAGACCTGTGACTGAACAGTTACGAACCGTTTGTGCGATCGCTTGAACAGCTTGAAAATCACCTTTTGATGCGGCAGGAAATCCCGCCTCGATGATATCAACACCGAGGCGCTCTAGCTGCCGAGCAATTTCTAGCTTTTCATGCAAGTTTAAATTGACGCCAGCCGACTGCTCACCATCACGCAACGTCGTATCAAAAATGTTAATTTTTCGCACCGACCGTCACCACATCTTTCTGTTTAGCGTTGACAAACGGCATCATTTTTCGTAATTCGCGACCAACAACTTCAATTAAATGTTCGTTTTCCCGACGGTTGATCGCGTTAAACTCTGGACGATTCGCTTCGTTTTCTAAAATCCACCCTTTCGCAAACTTGCCTGTTTGAATATCTTCAAGCACTTTTTTCATTTCCGCTTTTACTGCATCGTTAATGATGCGTGGCCCTGTCACAAAGTCGCCCCATTGTGCTGTATCAGAGATTGAATAACGCATGCCTGCCAAACCACCTTCATACATTAAATCAACGATCAACTTTAACTCGTGTAAACATTCAAAATATGCAATTTCTGGTTGATATCCTGCTTCAACAAGCGTTTCAAATCCTGCTTTGACAAGGGCAGTTAATCCACCGCAAAGAACCGCTTGTTCACCAAATAAATCCGTTTCTGTTTCTTCTTTAAACGTTGTTTCAATCACACCTGCCCGAGCGGAACCGATCGCTTTCGCATACGCAAGTGCTGTTTCTTTTGCTTCACCAGTCACATCTTGATAAATGGCAATTAATGCCGGCACGCCAGCCCCTTCTGTATATGTGCGACGCACTAAATGCCCAGGACCCTTTGGTGCAACTAAAAAGACGTCAACGTCGCTTGGCGGAACGATTTGATTGAAGTGAATATTAAATCCGTGGGCAAACACGAGCGCATTGCCTGGCTGTAAGTTTGGTGCAATTTCTTCTTTATATACTTTCGGTTGATGTTCATCTGGAAGTAAAATCATCACAACGTCAGCTTGTTTTGTCGCTTCACTGACAGGCAAGACGACAAAGCCATCTTGCTCTGCTTTTTCCCAAGACTTCCCTTTTCGCAGCCCGATAATCACCTCAACACCGCTATCACGTAAGTTTTGTGCATGCGCATGGCCTTGAGAACCGTATCCGATAATTGCTACTTTTTTCCCTTGAATGTAAGCTTCGTTTGCATCGCCATTGTAATATACTTTTACCATAATAAAATCCTCTCCTTTTAAATAATAAATAGTGATTTATTTGTTGATGATGCGCGTTGTGAACCGCGCGGAAACGCTGTTGTTCCTGTTCTTGCGACTTCCTTTAATCCGTATGGCTTTAATAAGTCGATAAGCGCGTCAATTTTTTCTGGTTCACCTGTCACTTGAACGACGAGACTATCGCGTGCTACATCGACAATCGCTGCACGAAACGGTTCAATGAGCGTATAAATTTCGCCGCGCGTCGCTGGGGTAACCGCCACTTTAATTAAAGCAAGCTCTCGAACAATAATCGCTTGATCAGTAATATCAACCACTTTTAATACGTCAATCTGTTTGTTCAGTTGTTTTGTAATTTGTTCGGCAATGCGTTCATCCTCTACATTGACGACAAACGTCATACGTGAAATGCCTTCTGATTCGGTATGACCAACTGTAATACTTTCAATGTTGTAATGTCGCTTTGTAAATAAACCTGTAATACGATTTAACACGCCCGGACGATTATTTACCGTCATTGTAATAATGCGCTTCACCATTTCACCCCCACCATCTCATGTAATCCTTTTCCAGGCGCAACCATCGGATATACGTTTTCACCTGGACAAACGTGAAAATCAAGTAAAACTGGCGCATTTGTTGCAAGCGCTTCTTTCAATACGTATTCCGCTTCTTCTTCGGTCGTTGCACGCATCGCTTTCATCCCATACGCTTCTGCTAAGCGAACGAAATCTGGTTGATTCGGAATGAGGGAATGAGAATATCGTTTTTCGTAAAAAATTTCTTGCCATTGACGAACCATACCGAGCGCCTGATTGTTGACAATGACAATTTTAATCGGCAAATTTAGCTCTTGAATGACAGATAGCTCTTGTAACGTCATTTGGAACCCACCGTCACCAACGATCGATACGACCGTTGCCTCTGGCTGTGCCAATTGCGCTCCGATTGCTGCTGGCAATCCAAATCCCATCGTTCCTAACCCACCGGATGTCACCCAGCGATGCGGCTGTTTAAATTTATAATATTGAGCCACCCACATTTGATGTTGACCAACATCCGTTGTGACAACGGCTTCACCGTTTGTATATTCATGAATCATTTCAATGAGCCGTTGCGGTTTTAATACACCTGGTTCACGTTTATACATAAGCGGATATTCCCGTTTCCATTCGTTCAACTGTTTAAGCCAATCCGATACATCTGGTCGTTTTCCATTTTGTTCAATAAGCTGAATAAGCGCTTCTTTCGCATCGCCAACAATTGGAATTTTTGTCGGTACATTTTTTCCGATTTCTGCTGGATCAATGTCAATATGGGCAACTGTCGCTTTCGGTGCAAAATGTGCTAAATTGCCAGTGACCCGATCATCAAATCGCGCGCCGACATTAATGAGCAAATCACATTCATACAGCGCCATGTTTGCTGTGTACGTCCCATGCATTCCCGCCATTCCAAGAAATAATGGATGATCAGCAGGAAATCCACCAAGCCCTAAGAGCGTGTGAATTACTGGAATATGTTGTTGTTCAGCGTATTGTTTTAACTGTTCATGAGCATTCGCATGAAGAACACCTGCTCCGGCTAAAATGACCGGTCGTTTCGCTTGACTGACCGCCTCGACAAGTTTGCGAATTTGTAAATGATTCGGTTTTGTAGTTGGCTGATAACCTGGCAACTGCACATCTTGTTCATAGTCAAACTCTGCTTCTGCGACAGCCATATCTTTCGGAATATCGATTAATACAGGTCCCGGACGTCCAGTCGTTGCGATATGAAACGCTTCTTTAATGATTTTTGGCAGCTCGTGTACATCACGTACTTGGTAACTATGTTTTGTAATTGGCATGGTAATGCCGAGCACATCCGCTTCTTGAAAGGCATCCGAACCGATGACGCTTGATGCGACTTGCCCTGTGAAAACGACGAGCGGAATGGAGTCCATCATCGCATCCGTTAAACCTGTCACAATATTTGTCGCACCCGGTCCCGATGTCGCAATAACGACACCTGGTTTTCCAGAGATGCGCGCATATCCTTCCGCCGCATGAATCGCACCTTGTTCGTGACGCGTGAGCACGTGAAACACACCCGACTCATACAATTTGTCGTAAATTGGTAATACAGCTCCTCCTGGATAACCGAAAATCACCTTCACATTCTCTGCCTTGAGCGCCTCGATCAACATAAGTGCTCCACATAACGTTTGTTTTTTTGCCACTCTTTCTTTCACTTTCATATTCGCTGCCATTTTTTCACCCCTAAAAGAAATGTGAAATAAGAAAAGCCTTCTCACCCCTCCATCAGTCCGTGCGGACCAAAGGGGCGAAAAGGCTTGCATCCTTCCCGCGGTACCACCCTTCTTCGTGGCAAAGCCACCTCAGGAGCGCGCGACGATCGTCGCATCGCTCGTTTTAATAACGAGTGACGTGCACCCGTCCGTCCCTACTAGAGTCGATCGTTCAGGACGGCGCTCCGAGGGGAGTTCACAAACGGAGACATCACCGGTTTTCAGCTACCCCGGCTCTCTGTGGATGCCTAACCCGTCAGCTACTTATCCTCTTCAACGCTTTTTCTTTATTGATTTGTTACCCAGCATTGACATTTTGTGAAGCATATACTTTTACACCTTCAGAAACAACACGTTTGCGAAATTCTTCTAACAGTCGTTTCGTATGTTCGCCTGGCACTCCGTCACCGATAACACGACCATCGACCTTAACGACCGCAATCACTTCTGCTGCGGTTCCCGTTAAAAACACTTCATCTGCTGTGTACACATCATGACGAGTAAACGGCTCTTCTTTGACGACATAGCCGAGATCTTTAGCGATGTCGATAATCGCATCGCGCGTAATGCCTTCAAGCGCCCCGACATATCCTGGTGGTGTATATAACACGCCATTTTTAACGATGAACACGTTGTCAGCTGACCCTTCAGCAACATATCCTTGGTCATTGAGCATGAGCGCTTCGCTGACGTTTGCTAAGTGTGCTTCAATTCGGACTAATACGTTATTTAAGTAGTTTAAAGATTTTACTTTTGGGCTTAATACATCTGGACGATTCCGTCTTGTTGCTACGGTAATTACTTCAATGCCTGTTTCATACAAATGTTTTGGGAAGATCGCTAACGGTTCAACGATAACGACAACTTGTGGCTTCGGACATTTGTACGGATCGAGTCCAAGGTCGCCAACACCACGCGACACAATGACACGAATATACGCATCTTCAAAGCCGTTTTTTTGCACCGTCTCGACGATAATATTTGTTAATTCTTCTTTTGTGTAGGGAATGTTTAACAAAATGGATTTCGCTGAATTGTATAAGCGGTCAATATGCTCTTTCATACGAAACACATTACCGCTATATACTCGAATTCCTTCAAACACCCCATCCCCATAAAGAAAACCGTGATCGTATACAGAGATTTTTGCATTTTCTTTTGTCACAAATTCATCGTTTAGAAAAATCCACTGTTCACTCAATGCTTTTCCCCTCTTCCCCTGTTCGCCGTCTCTTGCCTCTTCTGTTGATTACGACTTTTGTTAGATTTATTTGAAAATTATCATACGCTCATTTACGAGAACAGTCAATACTATTTCATTGAATTTTTTGATTATTTAGATTAGTTAAAACGTTATGTATACGCTTACATAATTGATATATCAAGGAAAAGAAAGGATATAAAAAATTTGAACATTTTTTGACTAAACAAAAAAATCCCCTTGCCTATGCAAGAGGATCTTTAGCGTCCCAGGAGAGATTCGAACTCCCGACCGACGGCTTAGAAGGCCGTTGCTCTATCCAGCTGAGCTACTGGGACATATATAGACATATCACAAACATATCATCGTGGTTTGGACAATTGTTATTGTAATGATGTTTATGAAAAAAGTCAATAGGGGCGATGGAATTTTCTTGCCCCTATTTTGTTGTATATGTCGTTGTTAAATCATGGAGCGGTTTGCCGTCGATATTGTAAAAATGTACGGTTGTAGTTGCTTCGTCTATATGAAGTATGGCATATGTTTTTTCGCGACGCAGGCGCGGTAAATAAACGCTTCCTGGATTGATGAAAAGAACATCATCGATTTGTTCACATCCTGCAATGTGCGAGTGACCAAAGCAAACGATGCGTGCCCCGACTTCTTTCGCTTTATAATATAAATTCATGAGCGTCATTTTGACGTTGTACAAATGACCATGTGTAATGAAAAAGCGAACGCCGTTTACTTCTTCAACAAGATCGGTTGGAAAACGACGTTCGTTGTCGCAATTTCCTCGCACAACAAGCATGCCTTGCAACGCTTCGTGGTTGCTTGTTAACTCAGAATCACCGCAATGAATGATTGCATCAACATGTTGTTTGTGGCGTGAAACGATCGTCTGTAATTCTTTGGTTAATCCGTGGCTATCGCTTACAATTAATACGTTCACGACTCATTCTCCTTTTCAAACAGCTTGTCCCATATATGTAAAAGATGTTGTAGCGCTTTTGCCCGATGGCTAATTTCATTTTTCTCTTCTTTCGTTAATTGGGCCATTGTTCGTTGTTTTTCAGGAACAAAAAAAATCGGATCGTACCCAAAACCGTTTTCACCAACTGGTTCTTCTGTTATATATCCTTCACATACGCCATCTACTGTCGTCACATCTCCGTTTGGTTTGGCAACAGCGAGCGTACAATGAAAACGGGCGGTTCGTTGTTCAAAAGGCACACCTTGTAACTTTGTAAGCACTTTTTCGATGTTTGCTTGATCATTTTTTCCTTCGCCGGCGTAGCGAGCCGAGTATACGCCCGGCTCGCCGTTTAACGCGTCAACGATTAATCCTGAGTCATCTGCAATGACCGTTTCATGGAGCATATTCGCAATCGTCGTTGCTTTTAATATCGCGTTTTCTGCAAACGTCGTTCCCGTTTCTTCAACATCTGGTATGTCATCATAGGCAAGGAGGGAGAGCACGTCGATCCCTTTTTTTGAAAACAATTGCTGAAATTCTGCTACTTTCCCTTTGTTTTTGGTGGCAATGATTATTCGTTTCATTTCGCTTCTTCCCCTTCCGAACCATGTTGCATAATTTGTTCCGCAAGAGAACCGAGTGCCTCTTTTTGCCGAGCGATAAGTTCGTGAATACCTTTTTCAGCAACGGTTAATAAATCGAGCAGTTGCTCATATGAAAACGTCGCTTCTTCCCCTGTTCCTTGAATTTCGACAAAACGTCCCGATCCCGTCATTACAATATTCATATCGACTTGTGCTTTTGAATCTTCAATATAGTTTAAATCCAAAATAATACCATGTTCTTCATCAATTCCGACAGATGTGGCGGCTAAAAAATCTGTAATCGGTAGTGCCGGTATTTTTTTATCTTCAACCATTTTTCCGAGCGCCAATGTCATAGCGACGAACGCCCCTGTAATTGACGCTGTGCGCGTTCCACCGTCCGCTTGAATGACATCACAATCGATCCAAATGGTTTTCTCACCTAACTTTTGCAAATCAACAACAGAACGAAGCGCACGACCGATTAATCGTTGAATTTCCATCGTTCTTCCTGATAACTTTCCTTTACTTGCTTCGCGAATATTTCGTTGTTCAGTCGCACGTGGAATCATCGCATACTCCGCAGTAATCCATCCTTTCCCCCCTCCACGCATAAACGGTGGGACTTTATCTTCGATGCTTGCTGTACAAATCACTTTCGTATCACCAATCGAAATAAGCACAGACCCTTCCGGATGTTTTAAATAGTTCGGTTCAATATGTACAGGACGAAGTTCGTCATTTGTTCTACCATCTACTCTCACACAAAATCCTCCTCAATATATGTTCACGAAATAAGAGGCAGGGATGCTGCCTCTCGACGATGAATCTTTATATAGTATAGCAAAAAATTGGTTTCAAAAACTACCCGTGTTCACATTTTGCGGTCTTGTGACAGGTTCTGATAGCGGTTTTCCGCTCTCATCTACCAATTCTGCTTTTCCGTTTACTGTAATCGCGACGCTCTCTACCCCTGGCTGTTCTGTTAAAGATAAAACTAAACAATTAAGCACATGTGTCGACACAACATTTTTCTCCACACTACCATAAATCGCTTCGTTAAAGTTTAACGTTACTTTTCCATTCTCATATTTTGGTGCTTCTAACAATTTCGCATCTGCTTGAAAATCGCTTAACAAGCCCGAACCGTAACTCGGTCCTTTAATTAGTTCATTTACGACTGCAGCTAATTCATCTTGTTCGCTATTCGGTACACGGCGTGTTACTGGGACATAATATGTTTGTTTCCCATCTTGCGCTAAAAAGTAAACGATAACAGGATGTGTGTTCGTAATATCCACAACACCGTTCGTTTCAATGTTAATTCCATCATCTCTGCTTAACTCGTTGCTAATTGGTGTTCCGTTAACCGGCATCACATTTTGATCATGTCCGTTCATGCGAATTTTCACACGTTTCACATTATCAAATTGCGTTACCGTCCATGTAATTGCTTGTAAAATACGTTTTTCGTCTTCTGGTCGATAGTTCGCAAACTCTTTAGAAAAATCAATGACAAGCGTGCCATCTTGTTTTAAATTGACACTTAACACTTGTGTGTCAGCTGGGAGAACCGCACGAAATCCGTTCGGCAATAGTTCAGAAATCGGACCGTTTTCTACTAAATATTCAAGTACTTGCTTTGCGGCTGCATTTGTTTTTGGTAAGGCAAACGTTTGTGGGACGACGAAGCCATTTTTATCAATTAAATACAATTCACGTTGCACCGTTTCTGTCGCTGTTTCCTTTTCTGCTACTTCTTTTTCTTGCAATGCTTGTTCATCTTCTACATATGTTACATCTTTTGGTGGATCAATTTCTTTCGTGGCTTTTTCACCTCCGAACAGCCCACATCCTGAAAGAATAAATATAAACATTGTGGCAATAACCCATACGCGACGCATGGACTCCCCTCCTCATACGGTTTGTACTACTATGTATACGAGTCGTCCAAAAAAATAGAACAAAAAAAATCCTTCGGCGAATGCGAAGGATTTTAAGATAATTGAATCGTTTCGACATGTTCAATCGGGTGACCGAACCATTTCGAAGCAATTTGTTGGAACGTTTCTTTCGATCCAGTCGTGAAAAATATATGCTCGCGGCGCTTATTCCCCGTATAAAGCAAACCGCTATGATGTAAAATTGTACTCACTTCACGCGCTGTTTCATCGCCAGAACAAATGAGCTTCACGTGCTCGCCCATATATTGTTGAATGAGTGGGCTTAAAAGTGGATAGTGCGTACACCCTAAAATAAGCGTATCAATTGGTCGGTCTTTTAATGGTTCAAGAGATTCAGCAACAATTTGCTTTGCTTCCTCTCCTTCAAATTGTCCGCTTTCCACTAAAGGAACAAACTTTGGACAAGCTAAACTTTCTACTTTCACATCGCTATTGATCGATTTTAATGCTTGCTCATAAGCACCACTTTTCACCGTTCCAACCGTGCCGATAACACCGATATGATAGTTTTTTGTAATTTTCAATGCGGTGCGTGCACCAGGATGAACGACACCGATCACAGGAATGTTGAGCGTATCACGAATTTCTTCTAAAGCGACAGCTGTGGCAGTATTACATGCAATGACGAGCATTTTTATATCATATCCAAGTAAATAGTTCGTCATTTCCCACGTAAACTGCCGAATTTCTTCTCGTGACCTCGGTCCGTATGGACAACGTGCTGTATCTCCTAAATATACGATTTGTTCTTTTGGTAGCTGGCGCATAATTTCCTTTGCGACCGTTAATCCACCAACACCTGAATCAATTACTCCAATAGGTCTTTCCAATGTATTCGCCTCATTCTTTGTTGATGTATGACAAAACATTTTTCATTATATCATACATCAAATCAATAGAGAACCGGCTGCCTAAAACGAAAAGGCGAGCCGGTTCTCTCTATAGTTCAAGTTCCCCCATTCGAAGCAATTCAACAACAGCTTGTGAGCGCCCCTTTACTCCAAGCTTTTGCATCGCATTCGAAATGTGGTTGCGAACTGTTTTTTCGCTAATGAAGAGCTCACTAGCAATCTCTTTCGTCGTCTTGTCTTGGAGCAACAGTTCGAATACTTCCCTTTCTCTTTTTGTGAGCAGCGGCTTCTGATTCAAGTGAATAACCCTCCTTGCTTTTACCAGACCGAAACGGATGGGTATATATTTAGTCAACATATCGTATGCAAGAAGGGCGTGAACGGTTACATGTTTTCTATTAATCGCGCACGAGCGTTTTCGTCCCATGCGACCCCTTTTCCTGTCGTTTTAGACATTTGCACCATCGTTCCCCGACCTGTAAATGCAATCGCTCCATTTTGTTTTTTTCCTACATAATGTAAATCAACAGAAGAGTTGCCGATATGTGCAACTTTTACACCGATTTGTAACTGTTCACCGAAATATACTTGTTGTAAAAAATCGCATTGTAGATTAGCAACGACTGGGATCGCATCGTGTTCTTTTCCTAACCAGTCATTCATAAAACCGAGATGTTCGAAAAATGCGATGCGCGCTTCTTCAAAATATACAAAAGGTACCGTGTTGTTCAAATGACCAAACATATCCGTTTCTGAAAAACGAACGCGCACCGGATGAAAAAAAGAAAAACGTTGTTCCCATTCTTTTATGTCATCAATATAAGATACTTTCAATTTCCCTCTCCCCCTCTATAAAGCAATCTAGCATCATAGATGAAACGTAAGGCCGACTCTTGAAGAGCCGACCTTTTTGTTACACTTCATCGCTACCGAAGAAATTGCGGAACATTTGAATCGTTGCTGCGCGGTTCAATGCCGCAATCGATGTTGTAAGCGGGATGCCTTTCGGACAAGATTGCACACAGTTTTGTGAATTTCCGCAATTCGCTAATCCACCATCACCCATAATCGCTTCAAGACGCTCTGCTTTATGCATCGCTCCTGTTGGATGTGCATTAAATAAACGTACTTGCGATAGCGGCGCTGGACCGATAAAGTTTGACTTACTATTGACGTTTGGACAAGCTTCTAAACATACCCCGCACGTCATACATTTTGATAGCTCATATGCCCATTGTCGTTTACGCTCTGGCATGCGCGGTCCCGGACCTAAATCGTACGTTCCATCGATTGGGATCCATGCTTTCACTTTTTTCAACGAATCAAACATGCGACTACGATCCACTTGTAAGTCACGAATGACAGGGAATGTGCGCATCGGCTCTAAACGAATCGGTTGCTCGAGCTGATCGATCAGTGCGGTACACGATTGGCGTGGCTTGCCGTTAATGACCATTGAACAAGCGCCACACACTTCTTCCAAACAGTTCATTTCCCAAGCAACAGGCGTCGTTTTTTCCCCTTTCGCATTGACCGGATTGCGCCGAATTTCCATGAGCGCCGAAATGATGTTCATATTCGGACGATACGGAATGACAAACTCTTCTTCATAAGGGGCTGTATCCGGACGGTCTTGTCTTGTGACGATAATCCGAATCGTTTTATTTTCGCTCATGATTTCACTTCCCCTTTCTTTTTCGTGTAATCGCGTTTGCGTGGCTTAATAAGCGATGTATCCACTTCACGATAATGGAACGATGGACCATCCGGTGTAAAGCTTGCCATCGTTGTTTTTAACCATTCTTCGTCGTTTCGCTCAGGAAACTCTGGCTTATAATGCGCTCCACGGCTTTCGTTACGGTTGTAAGCACCAAGCGTAATGACGCGAGCAAGTTGCAACATGTTGTAAAGTTGGCGTGTAAACGACGCACCTTGGTTGCTCCATTTCGCTGTGTCGTTAATGTTAATATTTTTATAACGCTCAAGTAATTCTTGAATTTTCTCATCCGTCTTTAATAATTTATCGTTATAACGAACGACTGTGACGTTATCCGTCATCCATTCACCGAGCTCTTTATGCAAAACGTAGGCGTTTTCTGTACCATCCATCGCCATAATTTGCGCCCATTTTTCTTCTTCTTGTTTTAAATAGCGGTCGTATAGAGAAGAAGGCATCGCATCGGCAGATTTCTCAAGTCCTTTCATATATTCAACAGCTTTTGGACCTGCTACCATTCCGCCGTAAATCGCAGATAATAACGAGTTCGCACCGAGACGGTTTGCACCGTGCATCGAGAAGTCGCACTCACCCGCTGCAAACAACCCTTTAATGTTTGTCATTTGATCGTAGTCTACCCATAATCCACCCATTGAGTAGTGAACAGCTGGGAAGATCTTCATCGGCACTTTTCTTGGGTCTTCACCCATAAACTTTTCATAAATTTCAATAATGCCGCCTAACTTAATATCCAGCTCTTTCGGATCTTTGTGCGACAAATCTAAATAAACCATGTTTTCGCCGTTAATGCCGAGCTTTAAGTCTACGCAAACATGGAAAATTTCACGCGTTGCAATATCGCGCGGAACAAGGTTTCCGTAAGCCGGATATTTTTCCTCTAAGAAATACCAAGGCTTTCCGTCTTTATACGTCCAAACTCGTCCACCTTCTCCGCGTGCTGATTCACTCATTAAGCGGAGTTTATCATCGCCTGGAATGGCTGTCGGGTGAATTTGAATAAATTCTCCGTTTGCATAATACGCACCTTGTTGATAGACGATCGATGCTGCTGATCCTGTGTTAATGATAGAGTTTGTTGATTTTCCGAAAATGATCCCCGGACCACCTGTGGCCATGATGACAGCATCAGCCGGGAATGCTTTAATCTCCATTGTTGTTAAGTTTTGCGCGACAATTCCGCGACATACTTGTTCGTCATCTAAAACAGCACCTAAAAATTCCCAACCTTCATATTTTGTCACAAGTCCAGCGACTTCGTGACGGCGCACTTGTTCATCAAGCGCGTAAAGAAGCTGTTGGCCTGTTGTCGCCCCTGCGTATGCAGTACGGTGATGTTGTGTTCCACCAAAGCGACGGAAATCAAGCAATCCCTCCGGCGTACGGTTGAACATGACGCCCATGCGATCAAGCAAATGAATAATTCCCGGAGCAGCTTCACACATCGCTTTTACCGGAGGTTGGTCAGCTAAAAAGTCTCCTCCGTACACTGTATCATCGAAATGCTCCCACGGAGAATCTCCTTCTCCCTTTGTGTTAACTGCACCGTTAATGCCACCTTGTGCACAAACAGAGTGAGATCGCTTCACCGGAACTAACGAAAACAAATCTACTTTTACGCCTGCTTCGGCAATCTTAATCGTTGCCATTAAGCCGGCAAGACCTCCACCAACAACAATAATTTTTCCTTTACTCATGTCTCCTCACTCCTCCTTGTGGATTAAACGAATGCTAAAATCGCGCGTATACCAACGATCGAAAGCGCGACAAAAATCCCCATTGTCACGTATGTAGAAATTTGTTGTGAACGAGGAGTTACTGTAATTCCCCAGCTAACAAAAAACGACCATAGCCCGTTCGCAAAGTGAAACACCGCCGAAACGATTCCAACAATATAAAATGCAAGCATAAACGGGTTTGCAACGATGTTCGCCATCATGTCATAGTTTACTTCTGCACCAAACGCAGCTTGAACGCGCGTCTCCCATACGTGCCAGACGACGAAAATGAGCGTAATAATCCCCGTTAAGCGTTGTAACATAAACATCCAGTTACGGAAATACCCGTATCGACTTACATTATTTTGCGCTGTAAACGCAATGTACAGTCCGTAGATGGCATGGAACAATAGCGGAAGAAAAATAACGAAAATTTCTAAAAAATACCGAAACGGTAGCTGCTCCATAAAAGCTGCCGCCTTGTTAAATGCATCTGCTCCTCTTGTTGCAAAATGGTTAACAACTAGATGCTGCGTTAAAAACAGCCCGACTGGAATAACTCCAAGCAATGAATGGAGTCGACGATAAAAAAACTCGCGATTTTGTGCCATACATAACCCCCCTTAAATTTGTCATCTTCCTTTTCTATGTGCTCCCATCCACATCTACTAGACTATGACCAACAGAAGTGTAAACACTTCCATTTCCATTGGTCATTGTCACATTCATTGTACTCCCAGAATGTAGGAGCGTCAAGAAAAGGTGTTCACGAAATGTTCAATCATTTCAAAATTTAAAATAACTACACTTCTAGTGAAGTCCGAAATGAGAGAAAAGTCAATACTGTTTTTCACATTGTTGTTCGTTATAATGAAAAATAGAGAGGGGATTTGATCGTGAGCGGATACGAACAATGGAAACAAACGAGCATTTCTGCTTTTAGCGACTTTTTATTTCGGCAAGAACTACTACCAAATTTATTTGGAAAAGAAACTCCATTTATTTTATATTGGGCAGGAAAAGATTTAGCGAGAAAATACCCACTAGCTACAATCGACGATGTCATTTCTTTTTTCGAACAAGCTGGTTGGGGAAAGTTATCGGTACTTGAAGAGAAAAAAGATGAATGTGAACTTCAATTAGAAGGGCCGCTTGTTGCGATGCAGTTCGATTATGGTGGGGAGTGCACGTTTCAACTTGAAGCAGGCTTTCTAGCCCAACAGTTTGAGCAACAAAAAGGATATGTCACAGAAGCGTTTGAACAGCAAAAGCGGCGCGCCAAAACCGTTTTGTTCACAGTCAAATGGGATCGAAAAGATGAAGCTGACCGATGATGGTCAGCTTTCGTACGTTTGAAGCGCTTCGTAAACTTTTTGGGCGATGTGTTTTGGAATATTTGCTTCTTGTATTTGTTCAACGGTCGCTTCTTTCATTTTTTTTATCGATCCGAAATGTTGTAATAACGCTTGTTTTCTTTTTGTACCAACCCCTGGAATTTGATCGAGGATGGAATGGAATGCAGATTTTGAACGAACTTGACGATGAAATGTAATTGCAAAGCGATGCACTTCTTCTTGCATGCGCTGTAGCAAATAAAACTCTTGACTATTTTTTTCTAACGAAATGACGCTTGGCGGATCGCCGAACAATAAATGTGATGTGCGATGTTTATCATCTTTCACTAAACCAGCGATTGGAATCGATAATCCAAGCTCGCATTCTAACACTTCTTTTGCGGCTTGTATTTGCCCCTTTCCTCCGTCGACAACAATGAGATTGGGAAGCGGTAACCGTTCGCGCAACACGCGTGTATATCGCCGCCGAATCACTTCGCGCATCGACTCATAATCGTCCGCTCCTTGCACCGTTTTTATTTTATATTTACGATATTCTTTTTTTTCCGGCCTTCCATCAATAAATACAACCATCGCAGCAACAGCGTCTGCTCCTTGAATGTTGGAATTGTCAAACACCTCGATACGATGGGGCGTTGAAATCCCGAGTGCTCCGCCTAGTCGTTCGACGGCACGAATGGTTCGTTCTTCATCACGTTCAATTAAAAAGAACTTTTCTTGCAGTGCAATTTGTGCATTTTTACATGCTAAATCAACGAGTTCTTTCTTTTTCCCGCTCTTCGGCTGAGTGACGCTCACCTCAAGCAATTTCATCGCCATTTCACCATCGATTTCTCGAGGTAATACGATTTCACGTGGCTTTAAATGGTAATGTTTGCTGTAAAATTGGCCTAAAAATGTTAAAAATTCTTCTTCTGGTTCTTGATATAGTGGAAACATTGATACATTTCGTTCGATGAGCTTTCCTTGCCGGATGAAAAAAACTTGTACGCACATCCATCCTTTATCGTACGCATACCCAAAAATGTCTCGATCAACAAAGTCATGTAAAATCATTTTTTGTTTTTCCATCAATGCCTCAATGTACGCAATTTGGTCACGATATTCTTTCGCCCGCTCAAACTGTAACTGTTCGGCTGCTTCCATCATTTTTTCTGTTAATGCCTCTTTTACTTCTTTATACCCACCGTTTAAAAAACGCGTAATTTGTTCAACAATTTGTTTATTTTCTTCCTCTGACACTTTATATTCGCACGGTCCTAAACATTGTCCCATATGATAATATAAACAAACTTTTTTTGGCATTTTCTCACATTTTCTTAATGGATATAAACGATCAAGCAATTTTTTCGTTTCATGGGCCGCTTGGGCATTTGGATACGGACCGAAATATTTCCCCTTATCTTTTTTTACCGTTCGCGTAATGATGAGACGCGGATGCGTTTCCCCTGTAATTTTAATAAACGGATAGCTTTTGTCGTCTTTTAACATGACGTTATATTTCGGATCGTATTTTTTAATTAAATTCATTTCCAAAATAAGCGCTTCTAAATCCGAGGACGTCACAATGTATTCAAAATCAGCAATTTCATTCACTAACCTGAGCGTTTTTCCATCATGTGTGCCGGTAAAATAAGATCGAACACGATTTTTCAGCACCTTCGCCTTTCCGACATAAATGACTGTGCCATGAGCGTCTTTCATTAAATAACATCCCGGTTGATCAGGTAAAATGGCCAACTTTTGTTTTAATTGTTCATTCACGTTTTTCCTCCTCTCTCCATTCATATACGGTGATGCGCCCATACACAGGGTCAGATAATAAACTCGATTCATAAGTTCGAACAAAATGAATATATGGACGAACGTCTATGCCTTGCGCTTGAAACCCTTTAACGACATGATCAGTAACATACACTTTCGCATGTGGAAATGCCGCTTTTTCACGTTGAAAAACATCAAAAGAGAATACACGTTCATGCGGAAAAGAAACACGCAAATATTCAAGCACGCGCGTTTCCTCCCATGTGAGTAAAATAAAAGGCTTTTCTTTCTGTTCAAAATCATACGCCAACTGATATGTCGCTGGCAACTGTGTCGCTTGACGCTTAACCCCTTGTATGCCGATAATCGTTTGTGAGAGAAGTAAAATAAGCATAACAGTCAATCGAAAACGTGATGACGATTGAAGGACACTGACAAACAAAAAGAATGAAACAATGACGACAATCGGCAATATATGTCTTGGCTTTTCAATGTTTTGCGCAAACAACGCCCATAAAAAATATGTCAATAAAAATAAACGATACAAAGGTGGAAGCGTTATTCGTTTCCAAGTCATAACCAACAAAACAATAAAGCAACTCAGCAACCATATTGACTGCTTAGCCATACCTGTCCAAATGATATTATAAAAAATAAGCATAATAGCTCGTTTCCAAAACGGTGCTTCATCTGTTGAAATCGCTCCACCCCATTGTGTAAAATGCCCTGTTGTAAATGAAAAAGCTAACTGCAAAAACCCCTCTCCCTCCGTCGTAGCCACTGCCATAATCCAAATAAATTGAAATGCAACCGCAATGAGACTGTATAGCAGAAGTTTCTTGAAGCGATATGCTCGCTTCCACCAAACATATAAAATACCAATCCCAAAAGGAATGTACGATAAACGAATACCAAGCATAACGCTAAATAGCCATAACGGAAGCAATTGCACACCGACACGATCCGAGTGAAGCGCACGTTGTAAACTCCATACATACCACCATAAAACAGCGAGTGCGCTTCCTTCCGACATCGGTTGTGAAGCGATTAACATGACGTAACTAAGCGATTGGACGAGTGCAGTAACGACCCATGCGTACTTTTTTTCCACAAATATTTTGGCAAGCAAATAAATAGGGATCGTCGCACTCATCATGAGCAAACCGTTCCAAATGGCCAGCGCTTTAGCAGGATTGTCGACAAATAAATGAACAAGCATCCCCCCAAAAATAAAATACGGATACCCTGGGAAATGCGGCTGCATCGCAAGCAAATCATACCGATCAAGCGCCAAAGCAAAGTCCACTTCATCCCACGTTGCAGCAAACGGGCTAGCATAGACGAAACATGATATATACACAACAACTAGCGCAATAATTGAAACGATTCGCACAATAAACCCTCCTAAGCAAAAAAGTACAAGGTTCCCCTTGTACTTTACATCACTTGTTGTTCAAGCACCTTCTCATTTTGTTCGTTTTTTTCTTCTTTTTTGCCATAACGTGTTTTTACAAGTAAATAAATGACGATAAAATAGCCGATGTACGCTAATACTTCTTCAAGTGACGGCATCGATGAGTAACCGAATAACGCCTTAAGGAAAATGCCAACATCCCCAGATAGAATAGGCTCTTGACCTGTGTCGCGCACGAAATGTTCGTGGTCAATCGGGTGTTCCGGCATAAACCAAGTAATATCATAAACGTGCGGCATGACGCTGCCGATTATTTTTAAATCTTGTAGCATCGAAATGCCTTGTACGAGCAATCCGGCCGCAATCAAAATAATAAATGCACCTGTCACTTTAAAAAACGTTTTTAATGGTACACGCATCGTTCCTTTAAAGAACATATAACTTACAACAGCAGCAATCGTTAACCCTGTAATCGCACCCCATCCTTGCACCGCCGCTCCGATGTTTCCACCTGTAATAGCAGCGAAGAAAAAGACCGTCTCCACTCCTTCACGCAAAACAACTAAAAACGAATGCATGACCATACCAAATACGTCGCCTTTGGACACATATTTGCTCATTTTTCCTTCCATACTACTTTTTATATCTTTACTATGTTCCGCCATCCAAAAAACCATTTGCGTCAACAAGATGGAAGAAATAAAAATAATGCTCACTTTTAAGTACATTTCGCTCGCCATCGTTGAAAAGCCAGTAAGTACGACTTGAAATAACAAGGCGACAATCGCACTTGCAAACACGGCTAACCCTGCACCGAGCCAAACATATTTCACATAGCGCGATTGATCAATGCGCTTTAAATACGATGTAATAATCCCAACAATTAACAGTGCTTCTAATGCTTCACGAAACGTAATGAGCAGTGCTTGAACTTCCAAACTAAACGCCCCTTTCTTTACTTCCGTTTTCTTACGGCATACACAACAACCGCCACAATGACCATAACGATAGCAATAATCGGTATCCAGTTTTTCACATCAGACAAATCCGTCCATTCTTTCTTTTTTGCAGCAGCTAGTCGCTCTAAATCTTCTTCAGTAAAATGACCCGTTTCAATATTTTCTAATTCAAATTGATCTTGCAATGCTTGCAAAATGACTTTCTTGCTTTCCTTAAATTGATTGATGTTTGACTCTTTTTTTCCTACTCCGAACAATCCTGGATTTCCGAGCGATTGAAGAGCAATGTCAAACTGTTGTTTTAATTGTTCATCAAGCTCCGCATCTTTTTGTTGCACGATTGGAGAAAGTGCTTTATATGTAGCAAATGCTTTTGCTAACAAACGTTTGCTCGTATCATAGTTATCGAAGTTTTTCTCTACATTTTCTAAACGGCGGGCAACGTTTAACACAAGCACTTTTTGCATCGCTGAAACGATCGTATCTACATCTTTATTTTCAATTGCCTCCAAAATAATGGCAGAAGGTTCTGGCCCCATATGCATATCAATTTCTTTTTGTACCGTTTCATAAATCGCCTTTACTTCATCGAATTTTTTTTCTTGTGCTTTTGCCACCATTTCTTTATAAGCTTCAGCAACTGCTTCTTCGTTCGGATCACCGTATGAATAAGCGAACGAAGAAATAGGGGCTGAAGTGAAAATTAATATCATCGACAAACAAAAAAATAAAAAGTGTTTCACTCCGATCTCCTCCTTCGATGATAATGATAATAATTATCATAATTATTGTCAAGAAAAAATGCTAGAGAATCACTCTCTAGCGTTGCTGAACAGAACGTATTTGTTTTCGCTTCGTCGAACGGCACATTTCTCTCACAATAGCCGGGATGACATGCTTAAGATAAGCTGTAAATTTAATAAACGATTGCCCTGTCGTTCTTACTTGATATACAATCGGTACTTCTTTTAACCGAAATCCTTTCCGCACTAGGTTTAACGTCAATACTTGTGCATAGTTGTAGTCATGAATAATTTCTGCTTCTTCCATCGCTTGTCGCGAAAAAGCTCGCATGCCTGATTGACCGTCGTAAATCCATGTTTTTAATAACAGCGATTGAATAAACGTGAATATATAATTTCCAATGCGGCGATGCCACTTCATTCCGTGAATCGTCCCTAAAAAACGGGATCCCATCGTATAATCTGCTTCGCCACGTAAAATAGGCATAATGAGATCAGGAATTTGTTCGGGTGGATATTCATTATCGGCATCAATCATGACACCGATGTCTGCACCGAGTTCGACACATTGTTGTAAGCCGGTACGTACAGCAGCCCCTAATCCGCGATTTCGTTCGTGTCGATAAACAAAATCGGCTCCTGCTTGTTTTGCTACATCAACGGTTCGATCCGTTGATCCATCGTCGACAACAAGGACAGACACTTCTATATTCGGTTGCATTTGTCTTGGAATACGGCGGATCACCTCACCAATCGCTTCTTCTTCATTATGTGCAGGCAAAAATATAACGACTTTCATCATTTTCCCTCTTTCTTTAGCGCTTCAACTAATACAGAGCCACGACTATGGCTCGGATATGGTGCCCCTAGCAAATAAGCAATCGTTGGAGCAAGAGAAACGAGACTATGTTTTTCGTCAATGCGTTTCCCTTTTTCAATCATTGGACCGTACATGAAAAATGGAACGTATCGCTCCCCCTCATCTAAATGACCATGTCCCCCAATTCCGTCTGCTTGTCCATGGTCCGCACAAACGATAAATGTCGTATTTTCTGCTTTCCCTTGTTCATGCAACCATTCGAAAAATTGTTTGATCAATTGATCAACTTCTTCAATTTTTTGTACATACTCATCATAATGTACACCGCGGCTATGACCCGTTTGGTCCGTTCCAATAAATTGAACGACAAATAAATGTAAATCTTGTTCGGTCATGATTTGTTTCGCACGCTCCATAATGTTACGATCTGCGACATCGTTATGCATGACAGCTGTAACCGTTTCGACATCATTTCCTAGGGAATCGACAAGATGAGCGATGCCGAGCACTTTTCCTTTTTTTCCTACTTTTCGGAGCGAATCAAAAATACTTTCGACACGAATACCTAGTTTCCATACCATATTTGAACGAATGCCGTGTTCAAATGGGTATGTTCCTGTAAGCATCGATGTAAAACAGACGACCGTACGTGCAGGATATACCGTTTCCATTTGCGTAAAGTCCGTCCCATTCGCACGAAGCGACTTTAAAAATGGGGCGTTCGCTTGCTCGAAACGATCTTTCCTCATTCCATCAACAACGAGCACAATGACGCGATCGCTCAACGGTTGATCATTTGGAGGCACGTTGTCCGTATAACGGTCAATCACTTTCGGTTTCCAATCAAATAAATAACGGTGCAAAATAAACGACCATACAAAAACAAAGGCGTAAAAAGCAATAAATGACGGAACATGTATGTCATGTTGTACTCCATATTCCCATACAGAAAGAAGAAGCAATACTTTTGGCAATTGTTCCTGTGCATTCCCACTTGTTGAATCACTATTTTTCAATACAAGTTTCCAAAAACGAGTAAAATTCAACCACGTTGTTCCAATACGTAAATGATAGTATAATGTTCCCCAAAAGAAAACGGTGAAAAAGAAATAAAGACTAACAGCAAGCAAAAGTAAACCTGTCGGAACAAACGACCAAATCATTAGGAACACAACGTACGGAACCCATAAATAGTTACGTAAAAATAACGGATAGTCATATACGTAGTATAGTACAAAAAGAGGAACAGTAAGTAAAAAACTACTGAACCATCGCTTTGTTTCCTCTAACGTGACGCCGTCAGACAAATGGAAAATAAGCATCGTTCCTACGACAAAAATCGGAGTAAACGGCTTTCCTTCATTTAATAAGTTCCAACACCTTGCCGCTACTTTTTCAAACTTCGATGCTTTTTTCATGCTACGTCCTCCTTTCGAACGAATGTCCATAGCGTCGGGATGCGCCACCATACGTATAGCCCAACGACATAAGAAAATAAAAATTTAAATAAATGAGTCGCCAATGCAAGAGCATATGCTTGTTCCCAATATGAATGAATGCGAGTTAACGCGAACGCCATAACTGCCTCATATGTCGCTAGTCCTCCTGGCGTCATTTGAAATACTTGTCCACCAACCGCCATACTATTTACCCACAACGCTTCGGAAAACGACAGAGGAAAAGCGACCATTTTCGCCATTTCAAACAAAACGACCGCTTCACATATCCAACTAAAAACAATAGCAACAACAATCAACACAAAACGATGGCTTTTCCATATCATGTTCCAGTGCTGTTTATGTTTTTGTAACCATGACAAATCGATGCGTCGAAGGAGGAAAAACAAAAAAACAATACCACCAAAAATGAGGGGGAAAATCACGGCGGAACGAATAATCATATGCATATAAACAATTGCTCCTAAAAAAGCAAAGAAAAATAACACGATCAAATCTAAAAGGCGCAATACAATGACCGACTCGGCAACAATCGAAAATGGAATGCGATTTTGTTTTGCACATATGCCAACGCGAGCGACATCGCCGATTTTAATTGGAAATATATGATTTATGAATAAACTAGCAAATAACCCATCAATGCATGTTTGAAAACGGGCTTGCGGCAAATACCATTTCCACGCCATAGCACGTAACACAAAAGCAAAACTATACATGACAACCATATAACCTGTATGCCACGGTTGTGAAACAAGTTTGTGCATCAGATCAAACAACAGTTGGGCATCAAAGTGGTGAATCGTCATCCATATAAACGCTACAATACATATGAGGCTAATGAGTCGCATCAAAATCTTTATTTGTTTATTTTTCATATTGCTTCGCCCATTCAATCGTCTTTGCCAATCCTTCCCGCAACGATACGCGCGGCTCGTACCCGATTTTTTCTTTCGCTTTTGTAATATCAGCCCATGTAGCGACAACATCGCCAAGGCGAGGCGGTTCGTAATGAACGCGCATATGCGGAAAATGATTGCGCAACTCCGCAAGCAATTGCTTCATCGTCACAGGTTGACCAGCCCCTAGGTTAAAAACATCACTTTCGCCTTTTCGTTCTATTGCTTGAATCATTCCAGCAACAATGTCATCAATGTACGTATAATCGCGTGCTGTATGATCACCGTAAACGGTAACCGGCTCATCACGTAACAATTTGCGAATAAATTTACTAATCGCCATATCCGGACGTCCCCACGGCCCATATACTGTAAAATATCGAAAAATTGTCATCGTATAGCCATATATGTGCGCATATGCGTGGCAAAACGATTCGGCACTATATTTCGCCGCTGCATACGGGGAAATGACTTGACCGGTTGCCATTTCTTCTTTTAATGGCTGAAACGCTCGATTGCCGTATACGGAAGAAGAAGAAGCAAATAACACATGTTGAACTTCCGCTTCTCCTGCCGCTTGTAATACATTGACGGTTGCTTTCACATCGTAATCAATATATGCTAATGGCTCCGATAACGATGGCTGCACGCCTGGTAGCGCGGCTAAATGGAATACAATATCTGGTCGATGATGGAAGAAAATTTGTTTCAACGAATCCAATTGTAAAATGTCTACATTGTAAAAATGAAAAAAGCCAACATTCTCTATTTGTTGAAGCTGACGTTGTTTCCGACACGTTGAATAATATGGATGAAAATTGTCGATCACGATAAGCTCATGCTCAAGTTCAAGCAATTTTCTCCCTAAATGACTGCCGATAAAACCTGCTCCACCTGTAATACATACTTTTGCCATTTGTGTAACTCCTTCATCGTTCGTCGCCTTACTATTGTATCACAACAAAAAAGCCGCGTGTTATGCGCGGCTCTTCTATTTATTGAACAATCGTACTTACAGCATCAAGCACAGCTTTACTATGTTGAGCAGCTTCATCTTTTTTGTTTTCTGCAATAGCGTTATACCATTTTTCTGCCGTAGCAAACACGTCTACAGCTTTTTGCTCGCCCAATTTTGCTTTCACATCTAATTCAATTGCCTTTAAGAACATGTTTCCTTCTAACGCTTTTACTTTCGCTTCAACAACGTTATTCTCATCTAACTGCGCCGGTGCTTTTTCATGATAGCCTTTCATTTTACCAAACAACGCTTTGGCGAATAATGCACCCACTTCTTCTGCTTTAATGTTTTTATAATCGTTATTTAATGATAAAATTTCATCCAAGCGAGTTGTCGCCGCTTCATCTCCTTCAGCTAAAGAGCCTTTGATCGCTTGTAAAAAGCCCCATGCTTCAGCTTGTTGACCTTTGAGTTCATCTTCTGCCTTACCTTCTTTCACACCAGCTTCAATTTTTTCAGCATATGATTTAGACGCTAAATAGTAACTACGATAAATAGATTTATCTGTCAATTGGATGTACACTTTAAAATCATCTACGTTATTTGCTTTTAATGCTTCTTCTTGCGCTGCTAAACCAGCGTTAATGCTTTGCTCGAGGCTAGATTCTCCTGTTAATTGATAATACTCATCCCGTTTCATTGCCGTTGGAACGAAAATTTCCGCTGCTAGCAACTTAATTTGGTCAAACAATGTTGTCGCTTGTTGTTGATCGCCAGCTTCAAGTGCTGCTACAACATCTTTTTGCAGTTTCTTTTGCAATTGATAAAAATACGATTGCGTTACTTTATCAACAATTTGACGTGCTGGATGAACGTTTAATTCTCCGCTTTTTCCACCTTGAATCGCGGCTTCAATCGTTTGCGCAAATGTACCATCTAGTTCGTTAATTGGTTTTTGCAACTGCTCGACATATGTTTTTTCTACAAGATTCCAGTCAACTGGCTGTCCTTCTTTTGCTTTCTCGGTTTCCGCTTTGATTGCTTTATAAGCATCAATGAACGTTTGAACATTTACTTGTTCTTCCGCTTGTTCGGTTTCAGCAGGTTGTTGCTCTTCCTGTTTTTCTTCTACTTTTGTTTCTTCCTTCTTCTCTGTCGTTTCTGTTTTCTCCGCATTTCCGCAACCAGCCAGCACGCCACCTGCTAATAAAAACATGGCAAACACAGCTTTTAATTGACGTTTTTTCATTTCGTATGTATCCCCCTTTTTTGATAACGATTATCATTAACCGTTATCATTATAGTAGAGAACGATTTTCAGTGTCAATATAAAATTTCAAAAAAAATACCTCGGATGTCTCCGAGGCATGTCGATTATAAATGTTTGCTTAAAAGACCAACAAGCGCTTCTTTTGGTTGGAAGCCAACAGTCTTGTCGACTACTTCTCCATTTTTGAACACGAATAGTGTTGGGATGCTCATCACACCGTATTTTCCAGCTGTTTCTGGGTTATCATCTACATTGACTTTTACTACTTTCACTTTGCCGTCAAGCTCGCGATCTACTTCTTCCAATACAGGTGCAATCATTTTGCAAGGTCCGCACCAAGGTGCCCAGAAATCAACGAGCACAACACCATCTTTTACTTCGTTAACAAATGTTTGATCTGTTGCATTTACAATAGCCATGTTTCATTCCTCCTTAAATATTTCCGTTCCATGCACATAGTATACCATTGAACGTATTCATTGCGCCAATCTTTTGCTTCGCTTCTACTATTTCCTTGTCGCAAAAAAAATATGCTGAAAAGAAAAGGCAAAGCATCATGCTCTGCCTTATGAATGTACTTTTAATTTTTTAAATTCTTCGATTAAAAGTGGAACGACTTCAAACAAGTCACCAACAATCCCATAATCCGCCACTTTAAAAATATTCGCTTCAGGGTCTTTATTAATCGCCACGATTACTTTTGAGTTAGACATGCCTGCTAAATGTTGAATCGCCCCTGAAATACCGCACGCAATGTATAAATCTGGCGTAACAACTTTTCCTGTCTGTCCAATTTGAAGCGAATAATCGCAATATCCTGCATCGCATGCCCCACGCGATGCTCCAACCGCACCGCCAAGCACGTTCGCTAATTCTTTCAACGGCTCAAATCCTTCCGCACTTTTCACGCCGCGACCGCCGGCAACGATCACTTTCGCTTCAGATAAATCGACGCCTTCCGCTGTTTTTCTCACAATATCACGAACGATTGTGCGTAAGTCTTTAATGTCTACTTGCGCATCGACAACCGCACCTGTGCGACTTTCATCTTTTTCAAGTGGAGCGATATTGTTCGGACGAACAGTCACAAACATAAGACCGTCTGTCACGATTTTCTTTTCAAACGCTTTACCAGAATAAATCGGTCTTGTAAAGACGATATTTCCACCTGTTGCTTCAACAGCGACAACATCAGACACAAGACCAGACTGCCATTTCGCAGCAAGTTTTGGCGATAAGTCTTTTCCAAGCGCTGTATGCCCAAAGACGATTCCTTCTGGTTTCTCTTGCTCAACAACAGCTTGCAATGCTTGGGCATAACCGTCTGGCGTATACGTCGCCAATTTTTCGTGTTCAACAACAATCACTCGATCCGCACCGTAAGCAATCAGCTCAGGAGCTAATGAGCGAACGCTCGCTCCGACAACGACAGCGACAACTTCTCCGCCTTCAGCGATCGTTTTTGCAGCGGAAATTGCTTCAAATGATACGTTACGCAACGCACCGTCACGCACTTCTGCTAATGTTAATACTTTTCTTGCCATGCTCCCCATCCCCCTATTAAATGACTTTTGCTTCTGTATGAAGAAGTGAAACGAGTTCTTTTACTTGATCGGCAATATCTCCTTGCAAAATTTTTCCCGCTTCTTTTTTCGGTGGTAAAAAGATTTCAATCGTTTTCGTTTTCGCTTCTACGTCCTCTTCCTCCAAATCTAAATCATCAAGCTCTAGTTCTTCTAACGGTTTCTTTTTCGCTTTCATAATGCCCGGCAATGACGGATAACGCGGCTCATTTAACCCTTGTTGTGCTGTTACTAATAATGGTAAAGATGTTTCAATAACTTCCTCGTCACCTTCAACATCGCGCACAACTTTCACGTTTGTTCCGTCAATTTCTAACTTCGTAATTGTCGTGACATAAGGAATACCTAGCAATTCAGCAACGCGTGGTCCAACTTGTCCAGACCCGCCGTCAATCGCTACATTTCCAGCTAAAATTAAATCAGCTTCTTTATCTTTTAAATATTCCGCAAGCACTTTTGCCGTTGTATATTGGTCACGATTTTCTACATCATCTTCAATGTTAATGAGCACGGCTTTATCTGCCCCCATGGCAAGCGCTGTACGAAGCTCTTTTTCTGCATCTTCGTTCCCAATTGTAACAACTGTCACTTCGCCACCGTGCTGATCGCGCACTTGAATCGCTTCTTCAATCGCATATTCATCGTATGGGTTGATGATGAATTCGGCTCCTTCTTCGCTTACTTTTCCGTTTTGAATGACAATTTTTTCTTCCGTATCAAATGTACGCTTCATTAATACGAAAATGTTCATGCTTCTCTCCCCCTTTTATTTTCCTTGAAACTGTGGTGTCCGTTTTTCGATAAATGCCGAAATGCCCTCTTTCGCATCTTCCGTTACAAACACTTGTCCAAACAGTTGAGCCTCTTTTTCAACACATTCATGGAACGTTTTTGTGCGAGCTTCATTAACTAGTTTCAATACCGCTTGAACAGAAATCGGGCTCTTTTGAGCAATTTTTTGTGCAAGTTGCTTCGCTGTATCAAGCAATTGTTCTTCTGGGACGGCTTTGTTTGCTAGTCCCCATTGAACAGCTTCTGTACCTGTGATCGGTTCGCTTGTCCACATCATTTCTAGCGCTTTTGCCATACCGACATGACGCAATAAGCGTTGTGTTCCTGCAAATCCCGGAATGATGCCGAGCTGCAATTCTGGTAAGCCAAGTTTGGCGTTTTCCGCCACGATGCGCAGATGGCAACTCATAGCCAACTCGAGCCCACCGCCAAGTGCAGCACCGTGAATCGCGGCAATAATCGGTTTCGGAAACTGTTCAATTTTCTCCATCACTTGTTGTCCAGCTCGAGCAAGCTCCGCTGCTTGTTCGCTCGCCTCAATCGCTGTAAACTCTTTAATATCGGCACCAGCTGAGAAAAATCTTCCTTCTCCGTGAAGAACGATGACACGTACTTGTTCGTCTTCTTTTAATGCATCAAGTCGTTCTGAAAGCTCTTTCAAAACAGAAGATGCTAAAGCGTTTGCTGGTGGACGGTGAAGTGCTAAAATCGCCACATACCCCTCTTGTTGAACGGAAAACATGTTCCCCCTCCTTCGTGTATATCGGAAGGTTGTCGTGTTTACACACAACAACCTTTCGTTAACAATTGATGAACCGGTTTCGCTAATGCAACGAGATCATATTTTTGCTCATTCATGACCCATGTTGTCACCATTTCGTCAATCGTTCCAAAAATCATTTGACGAGTGAGACGCACATCTAAATCTGAACGAAATTCCCCTTTGTCAATTCCTTCTTGCACAATGCGATCGACAACTTTTAAGTATCCTTTCAAAATTTCATTAATTTTCAGACGTAACGATTTATTCGATTGGCGAAGTTCCAATTGGGTCACGATCGCTAAATGCGGATCCGCCGCTAACATTTGAAAATGTTTTTGAATCAACAAAAATAACTTCTCCGACGGACTCGAAATTCCTTCTATTTCTTCTTCAATTTTTTCGATGAAGTAGCCCATTTTTTCTTGAAACAATGAAATTAAAATATCCTCTTTATTTTTAAAATACAAATAGATCGTCCCATCCGCTACACCGGCTTGTTTCGCAATTTTCGATACTTGCGCTTGATGGTAGCCGTTTTCAGCAATGACAATCACAGCTGCATCAATAATTTGTTTAAACTTCGGTTTGTCACGTTTCAACTTTGTATTCTCCCTTTCAAAAATATGAATGAATAATCATTCATATTTTTATTTTAAAGAGAGGCCAAAAGCGTGTCAAGAAAAAAACAATCGCCGCTCATTTTTGTTTTTCTTTTTCTTCTTCCACAAGCGCACGGCGCAATATTTTACCAACTGCTGTTTTTGGCAATTCTTTTCTAAATTCATAAATGCGAGGCACTTTATAAGCAGCTAATTTACTTCTCATAAATTGGTCAAGTTCTTCTTCTGTACACTGTTCTTCTTCTTTGAGCACAATAAACGCTTTCACCGTCTCACCACGATAAGCATCTGGTACACCAATGACGACTGCTTCTTGCACTTTCGGATGCTCATACAACACTTCTTCTACTTCGCGTGGATATACGTTATAACCGCTTGCGATAATCATATCTTTTTTTCGGTCGACGACAAAGAAATAACCTTCTTCATTCATATACCCTAAATCGCCCGTATACAACCAACCGTCACGAAGCGTCGCGGCAGTTTCTTCTGGACGATTCCAATATCCTTTCATGACTTGTGGTCCACGAACGACAATTTCACCGATTTCATTCACATTAACTCGTTCTCCTGTCTCTAATGACACGATCATCGCCTCTGTATCTGGCCAAGGAACACCAATACTTCCTTTTATTCGCTTTCCATCCCAAATGAAATTGGAATGCGTCACGGGAGAGGCTTCAGTTAGCCCGTATCCTTCAATAATTTTTCCACCTGTCACCGCTTCAAATTGCTCTTGTACTTCGACCGGGAGAGGAGCTGAACCACTAATGCATATTTTAATGGACGATAAATCATATTTTTTCAAATTCGGGTGGTTGAGCAGCGCAATATAAATCGTTGGAGCGCCTGGAAATAGCGTTGGTCGTTGTTTTTCAATTGTTTTTAACGTCGTTTCGACATCAAACTTCGGCAATAAAATCATTTTATATCCTTCCATAATGGATAAGTTCATGACAGCCGTCATCCCGTATACGTGGAAAAACGGAAGTACACCAAGAATCGATTCATTCCCGCGTTCACATTTATACATCCATTTCGTGCACATGAGCGTATTGGCTGTTAAATTATGATGTGTCAACATTGCGGCTTTCGGAAATCCAGTTGTTCCGCCTGTATATTGAAGAAGCGCAACGTCTTCTATCGGATCCACATCCGTCTCTTTCACTTTCCCACTCGCAAGCGATAAGGCTTTTGTGAATAAGTGGCAATCTCCCTCATGTTTGACGCGTACAATCATCCCTGTTTGTTTCTTTTGTACAAATGGATATAACACATTTTTCGGAAACGGTAAATAATCTTTTATACTCGTAATGATCACATGTTCAATTTTTGTATGCGCTTTCACTTTTGTAATTCTTGGATAAAGTAAATCAAGGCCGATAATGACTTTCGCACCGCTATCATTTAACTGATATTCTAACTCTCGTTCAGTATACAATGGGTTTGTTTGTACGACAATACCACCTGCAAATAAAACAGCGTAGTAGCTAATGACCGCTTGTGGACAATTCGGCAACATAATCGATACACGATCCCCTTTTTGTAACCCGAGCTGTTGCAAATATGAGGCTAGCTTGATCGCTTGCTCATATATTTCTTTATATGTCAGCTCCTTCCCCAAAAAGTGAATAGCTGTTTTTTGCGGAAACTGTTCCGCCGCTTCCCTCAAAAATTGTTGCAACGGCTTGCGCGGATAATCAATTGAATGAGGAACTTGCTGAGGATATAACGCTAGCCATGGCTTCTCCATTTCGTTTCCCCCTTTTCGATAAGATTATTTATATTTTATAATATTTTCTGAAATTTTTGTATTAAAAAATAAAAAAGGTGCCTGCTGACACCCTTTTATGCAAAAAACGTGAGATATATGACACCAATAAGCAAAAATACACCGCACAATACGAGCAATACTTTCGCTAACGTTTCCATCTGTTTCTCCTCTCACCTTATACTTGCTCCGATGACAAATGACAAGCCGATAGAAATAACCATAGAAATAAATCCTACCGCGCGATTATCGTTGGCAATTTCGTCGTCAATGTTGAACTTTGGCGTTAAAAATTCATAAATAAAATAACCGATTAACAACAAACCAAATCCGTAAACGCCCCAACCGATCATCGTTAACAGTGAATCATGATGATCGATCGAGTATCGGAAAATATTCGCAATCCCAAATATTTTCCCTCCTGTCGCCATCGCTACCGCCATGTTTCCTTTTTTAATCTCTTCCCAGTTTTTGTATTTTGTCACAAGTTCAAAAATAGCTAAAAATAAAACTAAACATAAAATGACGACACTAAAATTAGCAGCAATATGAATCGTTTCATTTTCCCAGAACGCGTTCATAGTTCCTCCCGTTATTGTAATTCGACAATGGTGACGCCTGTTCCCCCTTCAGCCGCCTCACCAAATCGAATGCTTTTTACCGAGCGATGATTTTGTAAATATTGTTGTACCCCTTTCCGAAGCGCGCCTGTTCCCTTTCCGTGAATAATAGAGACGCGTGGATACCCAGCAAGGACCGCATCATCAATATATTTTTCGACGCGAAGCAACGCATCTTCATATCGCTCACCACGCAAATCTAATTCTAGTGGAACGTGATAGTCGCGTCCTTTTACGGTCGCAATTGGCTTTGTTTCAATCGGTGCTGGGCTGCTTACATACTGCAAATTTTCTTCATCCACTTTCATTTTTAAAATCCCAATTTGCACAAGCCACTCTTTATCGGATACTTTCTCAATCAACTGCCCTTTTTGATTGAGATGAATGACTTTCACTTCATCGCCTGGGTGTAAGGATTGCTTTGCTTTTTGCGCTTGTTTTTTCTTTTTTGTATCGATTTGCGGAATCGCTTCTTCTAACTTTTTCCGCGCGGCAATCAGCTCATGTTCTTTCATAGCAGCGGCCTGTTGTTTTTGCATTTCACGAAGGTTTTGAATCACTTCTTCGGCAGTTTTCATCGCTTTTTTAACAATGAGTTCTGCTTCCTCTTTTGCTTTTTCTAACAACCGCTCGCGCTGTTCACTTAATTCGTTCCACTGCTGTTGTAATTCATTTCGTAGCTGCTCTGCTTCTTCGCGAAGTTTTTCGGCTTGCTCCCATTCTTCTTCCGCGCGCTTTTTACTTTGTTCTAATGAAGCAATCATATTTTCGACTTCATTGCTTTCAGCACTAATATACGTACGAGCACGTGCAATAATATGTTCGTCTAAGCCGAGGCGACGAGAAATATCAAGCGCATTGCTTCGCCCCGGAATACCGATCAATAGCTTATACGTTGGACTTAACGTTTCGATGTCAAATTCGACACTTGCATTCATGACACCTTGTCGGTTATAGCCATATGCTTTTAATTCAGGATAATGCGTCGTCGCGACCACCCGCGCCCCGCGGTTATGCACTTCATCTAAAATAGCAATAGCTAATGCTGCACCTTCTTGTGGATCCGTTCCTGCTCCAAGCTCATCAAATAAAACAAGGCTATGCTCGTTCACTTGTTTTAAAATGTCAACAATATTTACCATATGAGACGAGAACGTACTTAAACTTTGTTCAATTGACTGTTCATCGCCAATGTCAGCATACACCGCGCGAAATACAGCTAATTGTGATCCATCTAACGCCGGTACTTGCAATCCTGCTTGCGCCATAACGGTGAACAAGCCGATTGTCTTTAACGTGACTGTTTTTCCCCCTGTATTCGGCCCCGTAATTACCATCGTCGTATAGTTGCTCCCTAGTTCAATATCGTTTGGAACGACTTCGTCCGATGGAATAAGCGGATGACGTGCTTGTATGAGACGGATATATCCACGTTCATTGATAGCTGGTTTTGTTGCTTTGATCGCTTTTGCGTATTTCGCCTTTGCAAACAAAAAGTCAAGCTGAGCAAGCAACTCGACGTTCTCAATAATTGTTGTCGCCTGCTCACCCACGGAGGCAGATAATTCGCTTAAAATACGTTCAATTTCTTGTTTTTCTTTCACACGCAATTGTTGGAGCTCGTTGTTCAATTCCACTACCGATTGTGGCTCGATAAATAACGTAGCCCCAGATGAAGACTGATCGTGTACAATGCCGCCATACGTATGGCGATATTCCTGTTTCACTGGGATGACGTACCGATCGTTACGAATCGTAATGATTGCATCTGACAATGTTTTTTGCGCTGATGATGAACGAATAATACTCTCTAACTTATCGCGCACTCGTCCTTCAATCGTGCGCAGCTGATGGCGGAGCGAACGAAGCCGATCGCTCGCTCCATCAAGCACATCTCCGCTTTCATCAATACAATGATATATACGTTGTTCAAGTTCAGGCAAAGGAACGATTTGCGCCGCATATGCGATCATGTGCGGAAGATCTGCCTCTGTCGCTTCTAAAAATTTTTTCAGTTGTCTTGCTGCTCGCATCGTACTTG
This sequence comes from Anoxybacillus sp. CHMUD, assembly GCF_013096965.1. Taxonomy (NCBI): domain Bacteria; kingdom Bacillati; phylum Bacillota; class Bacilli; order Caryophanales; family Anoxybacillaceae; genus Anoxybacillus; species Anoxybacillus sp. CHMUD. Next base: position 14,260 of record NZ_SDLG01000012.1, on the reverse strand, counting down.
CGATATCAAGCAGTTCATGTGGACTGAGCGTTCCTCCGATGCTTGCACGTTTCGTTTGCATCCGTACGTCAAATATACCACCAAGTGGGACGTGACCACGTAAGCGAAGAACCGTTGCTGCTTCGTCCGTTTCTTCTTGCCAGCGCACCACTTCTTCTACATGTGATGATGGCATAAGCGCTACGACTTTTTCTTTTCCTAACGAGGAAGATACATATTCCGCAAGCTGTGCTTTCACTTTATCAAACTCAAGAATGTGTAATGTTTTTGCGTGCACTAAGTAACCCTCCAGCTGTTTATTTTCGCAAAAAAGAGATAAGTTGTTCGATATCCCATGTATTGATGACCGTTTCTTTTCGAATCCAACCTTTTCGAGCAAACGCCACTCCAAGCTCCATATCATCAAGCATACGAACGTTGTGTGCGTCTGTATTAATCGCTATTTTCACACCAAGCTGCTGTGCTTTTTGTAAATAAGTGTACGTTAAATCGAGACGATGTGGGTTGGCATTTAGCTCTAGCACCGTATTTGTTTCTTTCGCAAGCTGCAACAATTCGTCTATATTTACAGCGTATCCGCTTCGCTCCCCAATTAATCTTCCTGTCGGATGAGCGATCATATGAACGTATGGATTCATAAGTGCTTCTTTTAGACGTTTCATAATCGCTTCTTCTGGTTGTGAAAAAGCAGAATGAATCGACGCAATGACAAAATCGACCGTTTGTAATACATCATCTGGAAAATCTAACGTTCCATCTGGTAAAATATCCATCTCAATGCCAGATAAAATAAAAAAATCGTCGGATTTTTCGTTTAGGCGGGCAATTTCTTCTTGCTGCCGTTTTAACCGTTCAACCGTTAGTCCATTGGCTACTTTTAAAAACTGTGAATGATCGGTAATCGCAATATACCGATACCCTTTCTGGCGACATGCTTCTACCATTTGCTCAATTGAAAACGCCCCGTCGCTCCACGTCGTATGCATATGTAAATCGCCGCGTATATCAGATAAAGAAAGGAGCGGCGTGCCGTCATATGCATCGACTTCTATTCCACTTTCACGCATTTCTGGCGGGATGAACGGCAAATGAAAATGAGCAAAAAATTGCTCTTCTGTCGCGAACGTTTTCACTTCGCCTGTCTGAATGTTTTCTACACCGTATTCACTAATTTTTTCACCGCGTTCTTTTGCGAGCTGACGCATGCGCACGTTATGTTCTTTTGAACCGGTAAAATGATGGAGCGTTGTGGCAAAATGTTCAGGGGAAACGAGACGAAAATCGACATTGACAACATAATCGTATTGCAATTGCAATGATACTTTCGTTTCTCCGTTTGCGACAACGTCATAAATATGTTCAAGTTGCAACAACTGCTCCCGAACATACAAAGGATTGTTTGTTGCGATAATGAAATCCAAATCTTTTACTGTCTCGCACACCCGACGCAAACTGCCTGCTCGCGAAAACCGTACGATATCATCTATATTTGCAAGTTGCCGTTCAATGTCTAAAGCGACTTCTAACATAAACGCAATTGGCAACCGTTCAGGGCGCGCATTCATATTGGCAAGCGCAGTTAAAATGTTTTCTTCTGTCTTTGCACCAAAGCCACTTAATTGTCTTACACGTTGAGCTAAGCACGCTTCTTTTAATGTTTCCACATCAGTTACACCTAGTTCATGATACAGTTTTGCGATTTTTTTCCCTCCAAGTCCGGGCAATTTTAAAAGTGGAAACAATCCTTTAGGAATTTCTTGTTTTAGCTGTTCCAATACATCGCTCGTTCCCGTCTGCAACCATTGTCGCAAAACGGCAGCTGTTCCTTTTCCGATTCCTGCAATGGACGTAAAATCATCAATATCTGTTAAGGCACGTTCATCTCGCTCTAACGCTGAAGCTGCTTTACGAAAAGCGGATACTTTAAACGGATTTTCCCCTTTGATTTCCATATATAAAGCGATCGTTTCAAGCAGGCGAATCGCCTCTTTTTTATTTTTTTCCATCCCATTCCCTTCCTTTCGACGAAAAAACTTCTCTCGGACGGAGAAGTTTTTACGCCATATATTGCACGAGCATATGTTTTACAAAATTTGATAAAACGGGTGTGTGTTTAACAATCAAACTAGCGATGAATGAGTCGTGAAGTGGCTGTTGAATGATAGACATAGGAACAAGTGCACTCACATATAAAAGTAAAAATAAAAGCAAATACACTTCTATAAAACCAAGCGCTCCACCTGCCCAACGGTTTACGCTTTTTAAAATGGGTAACTGTGCGACGAAGTCTAGCATTGAGCCGATCACTTGCATCACAATTTTCGCAGCGAAAAATAAAACAGCAAACGCAATCGCACGATAGTACGCTTCATCTAAATTTGTGCTTTCAATGAGCAATTTTATCGTTTCCCCATCGCCAAAACTCGGATATGGCACCCATAATTTTAGTCTTGGTGCTAGTTGATCATAATAGTTATATGCAACAATAAACGCGATCAAAAAACCGGTCATATGAATAAATTGCAAAATAAATCCTCGTTTCAATCCAATCATCAGTCCCATGAGAAGGATGAAACAAATAAGCAAATCAATCATCGCTGTCATCATCCTTTTCTTTATTCATTTTTCGCAAAAGGCGTTCGTATTCATCTTTTAGTTTAATATATTCATGAACGATATTGACTGCCGTTAATACAGCGAGTTTACTCGTATCAAGCGTCGGATTTTTGGCACTAATTTCACGCATTTTGTCATCGACAATGGAAGCAACAAGCCGAATATGACTGGAGCTTTCCGTTCCGACGATCGAATATTGTTGTCCGTATATATCTACCGTAATACGCGTTTTTCTCTGCTCCGCCAAATTATTTCCCCCATTCATCCGATCTCCCGTTTCGGCAAAATTCTACCTTTTATCTTAACATGATTTGTAGATACATGAAAAGATATACGAAAAGAAGAGCGGGCATCAACACCCGCTCTCATCTAAAACCATTGCTCCAGTTGTTCGCTCGTTCCGTCTTTTTTCGCTACTTGTTTCATATATGCCCAATCTAGCCGCTCTTTATGAAGAAGAACCATTCTTTTTGCCCATTCGCAATCGGATTTCGATTTCCAATGGACACATGCGCGCAGGCGATCTAATATAATGTCTTCAATTCCGATGACATATACATGCAACCCATCTTCTAACTTCAACTCAATTACTTTATCATCATCAGCGTCTTCTAACATATCATTTAGGATTTCCACACTAACAAACAATTCATCATGATACCAATGTCTTCCTGACGGAGTGAAACCAAGTTGACGAAGCAATTGTCCCGCTTTTTCACGATCACTAACAATTAAATCGATGTCTACGGTCGTGTAATCTCCACGCGTATATATTTCAACCGCAAGCCCGCCAACAATAATCGGACGTATGCGATGTGGCTCCAACAGCTTCGTTAAAATGGCTGTAACTTGAACCATTTTTTCAAACGATGTTTTCGTTCGAAGCGACTGAAGTTTTTCTTTCGCCTCTTTAATCGAATTCATAATACCACACTCGTTCGTTCAAATATTTAATTTTTCCTTCTTGCTCCGCTTTTTTCCATCGTTTTATGCATAATTCATCTAATATACGCATTTCCTCTTTGTCGCGTGGACGTAAACGTACATGTTGCTCTCTTCCATCTTTTAATATATCTCGTTCCACACTTCCTTTGCGTGAAAAAATCCAATCGTTTAGTTCAGACATATTCATTTTTCTCACTTCGTTTCACTCCAACAACTATTTTTCACATTATATCACAAAGGAGCGGGCATGATCCCGCTCTTATTTTATAAATGGCCACCAGTTGGCCCGCCCAAACGTTTTCGCCATTATTGGAATAAATAACGGCAAAACAACAAGGGCGTATAAAAATAACCCTGTTAAAATAATCGTTGCAATTTGTAATAGCGACAAAACCCCGGATGGATACATCGCCGCAAACGTTCCTCCTAAAATGACAGCGGCAGAAATAATGACCGTTCCCATATGGCGCATCGCTTCAAGCATCGCTTCTTGCACCGTTTTGTCACGGTATTCGTTAAAGCGGTCCATTAAGAAAATGCTGTAGTCAATACCGAGCGCCATTAAAATGACGAATGCGAAAAACGGAACAGCCCAGTTTATCCCTTCGTATCCGAGCACATCGACAAACACAAGTTCAGTAAACGCCATCGATGTATAATATGTTAAAATTAGGGATAACATTAAATATACTGGCATAATAAACGAGCGAAGAAGAATGATTAAAATGACCGCAATGCCCGAAAGCATAAATACAGATGTTCGGGCATAATCAGCGGCAGAAATGTCGCGCAAATCGGAATAAATGCTCGTCACGCCACCAACGCCCACTTTCGCATGCTCAAGCTTCGTACCGTTCACCGCCCGAGCGATCGCTTCCTTCACTTGTGTGATTTTTTCCATCGTCGTCGTTTCATACGGATTGGATGAAAAAACAACATCAAACGTTATAACTTTTCCATCTTTCGACATATATTCTTCCTTCGCTTGGGCAAATTCCTTGCTCGTCAACAATTGTGGCGGCATATACCATCCCGCCATTTCTTCATCTGGTGCGTTCGCTAGTTCTGAAACGTACTGTTTCGCCGACTGTAATCCATTTTCTACTTGTCGCAATCCATTGACACTTTGATTTAGTCCTGAAATGAGTTGATCCATTTGACCATTGAGTTGCGAAAAACCTGTAAGCAATTGCTGTTGTCCGTCGTTTACTTTCGCTAGCCCGTTTGTCACTTCTGGCAATCGTTGCACGATTTGACCTTGACCATCCGCTGCTTGCTCTAATCCAGAACGAAGCTTTCCAAGCCCATCGATCAGTTGATCCATTCCCGTAATAAGCGCTTGCTGTCCGTTTGTTATTGTCGCAAATGATTCATTTGCTTGTTGTAAACCACGTTGAACATTTTGTAACGCGTCGTTCACTTGAACGAGCGCACTAGATAATGCGTTCATTTGTGTCCCCATTTGTTCAATCGCTTGCTTCACGCTCGCATATTCGGCATCTTCGCGCAAACCGGCATGACGGTCTTCAATGCGATTGAGCGACTGAGAAAGAAGCGGCAGCTGTTGGGAAATAGTGCGCAATCCCCCTTCGATTTGTTCGTATTGTTCGCTCAACTGACGTAGTCCACCAGTTGCTTGTTCATATCCTTTTCGCAACTCGTTTGCCCCATCATGCACTTTTTTCATATTCGCTTGTATCGTCTGTAACCCTTTTTCAAGATCAGCAGCTCCGATCGCTCCGCTTCGCACCCCATCTTCGAGCTGCTTCAATGCTTGCTGCAAGTCGCCCACTCCTGTTTTTAGCTTCATCGTCCCGTTAACAAGTTCGCGAATACCTCCGGTCGCTTGCTCTAGCTTCGGAGCTGACTTCGCCATTTCGCCGCTCGCTTCACTTAAACCAGAACGAATTTGCCCGATGCCGTCCGCTCCTTTTCCAAGTCCATCTTTTAACTGTTCCGCTTGCTTTGTCACAAACAATTGATCAATTGGCTCTCCAAGCGGGCGAGTTACTGAACGAACAGCTTCCACACCATCAATATTTGCCACTTCGCGACTAATTTTTTCAATTAAGTAGTAATATTGTTCATCATCCATCGCTTCATCATTTTTCATGACGATTTTCGTCGGCATCGCTTCCCCTTCACTAAAGTGGGCTGAAATGATGTTAAATGCTTTAACAGACGCGTAACGATCCCCGATTTCCGCCATCGAATTAAAAGAAAGCTTGCCGTCATACGTCAATAAAATCGGCAATGTCATAACTGCCACGATCGCAAGCGCCCATAGTGGACGAGCGAAAGAAAAACGACCTGCGATATCCCATAATTTGCTTGGCTTATGTTCAAGCGCCCCTTTCATCGGCCAAAAAAGTTTTTCACCAAGTGTAGCCATAAAAAATGGTACAAGCGTAATAAGGGCAACAAGCAATACGACGACACCGACTGCTACAGCTGATGCGGACTGATACAGTTTAAATGTTGACAGCCCAATTGATGCAAAGCCGATCATGACCGCCAGTCCGCTGAAAATAACCGTCTTTCCAGCCGTCTTATACGTGGCGATAATCGCTTCTGTTCGGTCTTCTCGTTTCGCTAATTCTTCTTTAAAGCGGCTTAACAATAAAATACAATAATCCGTTCCAATCCCGAACAAAACGGCAACTAAAAATGTTTGCGTAAACGTAGAAAGCGGAAAGTCCACTCGATCGACAAGAAAAGCAACAACAGATTGCGATACGATATACGTCAATCCAACCGTCAGCAACGGCACAAACGGAGCAACGAGCGAACGAAATACAAGAAATAAAACAATTAAAATAAACACGACCGTAATGCCTTCTGTTTTTTTCAATCCTTCTTGTGAACTTTGTACGACATCTTCGTCAATCATCCAGTTGCTCGTATAATAGTGCGGCACTTGAATATGTTTGATTGCATCATAAAGCGCTTTGCTCATTTCTTTTGCTGTCCGCCCATTTCGTTCTAATTGGAGCGAGACAAGGACAGTCGTCCCGTCTTTTGCAACGAGCTTTTCTTTCAATTGATCATTATCGAACGGCGACACAACTTGCGTCACCCCGATCTCCTTTTTGTTCGCTTGCAGCTGTTCAATCGCTTTCTCAATTTCATTCCAATCCTTTTCTTGCAATCTTTCTTTGCGATGAAAGACGAGGACGGCGCTCATTTCCCCTTCCTTATTTTCTTGCTTTTGTACTTCTTTTAATAACTCGCTAGCAAGCGAAGACGAATAGCCGTCTGGGACGGTAATTTGCCCTTTTTCACGCACAAGTTGTGCCATATTCGGAGCAGTCATAACGAGCACAACAGTGGCGACAACCCACGCGAGTAAAACGACCCATTTTCCGCGAATAATCGTTTTCATTTTTTCTCCTCCATTTCTTGTAAAATCATTGCTAGCTTCTCATACGTTTGAATAAACTGCTCAATTTCCTCATACGAAAGCTTCGTCATCATCGTCTGAACAAGTTCGTACACTTTTTGTTCTGTTTCAATAAGCCACATCTTTCCTTTTTCTGTAAGTGTAAGAGAAATGACGCGACGATCGTCTCCATCTTTTCCTCGTTCAATCATTCCTTTTTCAACGAGGCGATTCGTCATCGCAGTAATCGCGCTTTTATTCACCGCAAACACGTCCGCCAATTCCGTCGATGTACACATCCCTCGTTTATATATGTAGCGCAATACATAATATTGATCGTGCGTGATATCGTCTAATTCACACTTCATCAACGCAGCCCCTCGTTTATTGACAAGAAACGAAACGGATAAATATCGCTCAATAAATTGTTGTATGCTTCGCTCCATCGGTCAATGTCTCCCATCCATATAGTTCAATTATTTAACTATTTAATAATATAACTATGAAACACGAAATGGTCAATGACGAAGTGATGTGTGGTATAATATTGAAAAAAGTGAGGGATACGCGATGAAGCCAGAATCATCCAAACTGTATACGTATGCCGATTATGTTCAATGGGACGGGCGTTGGGAGCTCATTGACGGGAAAGCTTACAACACGAGCCCTTCACCAACATGGGAGCATCAATTTACTGTCATGGAACTATCGTTTGCGTTTCGTTCGTACTTCCAAAATAAAGATTGCTACGTTGCCATTGCTCCGTTTGATGTTCGTCTCTCTGACAGCGATGACTACACGTATGCAAAACATGTCGTACAACCAGATATTTCTGTTATTTGCAACAAAAACAGCTTAACAACAAACGGTTGTTTAGGCGCACCAACACTTATTGTCGAGGTTCTTTCTCCGTCTACAGCATTAAAAGACCGAAATGAAAAATTTAAGCTATACGAGCAGTTTAACGTGCAAGAATATTGGATTGTTGATCCTGTGTATAAAACGGTTGAAGTATTTGGATTGGAAGATGGTTTTTTCAAAAAAAGAGAGGCGTTTGGAGAAAATGATACAATTACATCTTTTCTATTTGCGGATTTTTCTCTCGAAGCGAAGCGATTATTTTTTCAATAAAAAAGGCAGCCAATAACCGCATAGCAAGCGGATTGGGCAGCCTTTTTCTTTTTATCATTTAAGCCGCGATAGCGCGCTTTTGGAACATCCACCATGTCAGCGCATTAAAAACAGAATGAGCTGTGACATACTCCCACCACCTACGCTTCGCTTAGAGGTGGGGCTTCTCGGGTAATCCCATCTCATGATGGGAAGTTGACCGAGCGATCCCCGTGTGCCCCACGGTTCGAGGACAAATTAGACGATCGCCAATCGTTTCATGCCCTCATGTTTGATATTGATGGCCGCATTGACGTCCCTGTCGCTCTCGAATCCACATTCACAGCGGAATGTCCGTTCAGAAAGCGATAAAGACTCCTTGACTCGACCGCAGCACGAACACGTTTTGGACGAGGGGAACCATTTGTCGATTTTGATCAGCTTCTTCCCCTGTTCTTCCAATTTGTACCGAAGGAAAGTGATAAACATGCCCCAGCCGTTGTCATGAACGCGTTGACCGAAATGGAGGGCTTGTGACATCCCTTTCATGTTGAGGTCTTCGATGACCACGCAATCATACCGTTTCGCTAATTTGTGCGACTCCTTATGCAGAAAGTCCTTGCGCTGGTTGGCAATTTTCTCATGCAGCTTCGCTACTTTCAGACGCTGTTTGTGCCAACGATTCGAGCCTTTCTTTTTACGAGACAATTTACGCTGTTCTTTCGCTAATTTTTCCAATGCTTTGCGATAGAATCGAGGATAATTGGCTCTCTTACCCTCGCTATCGACATATAGCGTACTCATGGAAAAGTCAAGCCCCACAACCGTTTGCACTTCTTTTAGGGCAGGTTGATGTTCGTACTCTGTGAGAATAGAAATATAGTATTTTCCTGTCTTGGTTTTCGTGATCGTACAAGACTTGATGATATGGTGGGCAGGAATTTCCCGATGTTGCTTGAGCTTGATCCATTTCAGTTTGGGCAGCTTGATATAGCCATCTGAGAGCTTGATGTTGCCATTTACCACATTTGTGGTGTACGACTGTTTCGCCTTGCGGTTTTTGAACTTGGGAAATCCAGCACGGCCAGAAAAGAAGTGTTGAAACGCTTTCTGCAAATTTAGTTGAGCATTTGCCAGCGCAAGACTGTCCACTTCTTTTAGCCAAGGAAACTCCTTTTTGTACTTGGCAGGGGTCGGAAATGTTTGCTGTTTCAAGGATTCTTGATCGTCCTTGGACTTTTCAAACATTTGTATGCGCTCTTCAAGCATTTTGTTATACACGAAACGGACACAGCCGAAGGTTTTGGCGAGCCGTTGTTCTTGTTCTTTTGTTGGGTATAGACGGAACTGATAGGCTTTGTTTGCCATATCGACACCACATCACTTCATACCTTGATTTTTGATATATTTTTTCTAAAACTGATTATATCATAACACACAAAAAAGAGACAATTTTAGGCTATACCTAACCGAAATTCATCTCCCACTTTCACTTCGTTTAGAAGTGGGAGACTTCTTTCGGAGGGAAGTTAAAAATTTGATAACCAATATTTTCAGTTCGTGTCTTTCGTTTTGTTTTGTTTTCTTTTCATGAATAAAAGAATTATGAGGAAGCCAAGCAAAATAAGTGTAATCCATAAGGAAATGGAATAAGCCTTTTTAAATAGTTGAAGAGTCCACGCTGGTGCCCAAGCATCCTCCCCTATTAGCCAATATGCGACCACATTTGAAATTCCAATACCCTCTGTATTTGGTTTCAGCGATGATAATAATTAAGTGCTAAACTAATACTGCAAACTACGGATACGAAAAAAAGTGCAGTAATTGTGATAAGGAGTGTTTTAGATAAATCTTTTGTTCTTTTATGGAACAAATGAGTAAAAACTAAAAGAGTAAGTAGCAAAATATAATAAACTGTAGATGAGCAATTTTCATTACAACATTTTCCATTAACAAAGAGACAAACAGGGTACCCCTTAGGCGACATGGAGCTGTTTTTTGACAACATCAATGGCAATATCTTGCTTCGCCGCGTTGTAAATGAACTCAATCAGGCTATGTCCTTTCCGAGTCCGAAGAAGGTCCAGCCCGGCAGAGATGTCTTTGTTGGGATTCCGCTATGCTGTACACGCAAGCCAACAAAACGGTCACCCCATACCGTTTCACCGCCCGAATGTGACGAACGCGGTATCCATCCAGCTTCAGTTGCTCTTTCGCCTGCCAGAAAAAGCATTCGATCGTCCAACGCTGGGCATCGTAACGCAAGATCTCTTCATCGCCTAGCTCCCGATCGGTGCTCAAGACGACATGGAAATGTTCCAGCGTCATCGGCTGATCCGACTTCCAAGACAGCAGCACCAATACGTCATCGAGGCCATGGATCGCCCCCTCATAGCGATACACGCGGTAACGCTCCTGACCCACCGTGACGAGGCGGGTGTCTTTTGGCTCGATATGGCGGGCAAACGACTTGGCTTGGACCCCGATGCCTTTCGGGTAGAGAATCCGGTTCGTCTTGAGCATCGCGATGACATGGAATCCCTGTTTCAGGCAGGCTTCGATGAGTTCCTGGACGGATACCATGAATCCATAAGCACATACACCGGACGAGCCCGTTTTCCTTTGAGCGAGGAAAGCATCTCGATCGCCAGGTCCATTTTGCTTGTTTCCGCCTTCTTGTCATACAAGCGGAACGCGAACGGAAACGCTTGCGTGAAGGTGTGCACCATCAGCCAAATGAGCGAATGCCCCCAGACCATTTGATGATCTTTATGGGAGTAATGCCAATCACATCCTTGAATGACGTGCGTGGCTCGTGACGAAGGCTTCGTTTTTTGGCAAATCGTATCATCAATTGAAAGGAAAAGGGGCTGATTCGTCCGTTTGGCTAGGCGTTCGATCTGGCGAAGAACCCACTCTTGAAGCTTCTCAAGCAGCCTTTCCTCGTTCCAAGGGCTTTTCGTGAAAAAGTGGCTGAGCGTGGTTCGATGATTCGGATGAAAACTCCAGTGATGGACATCGGTCAACGTTCCCGAAAATCTCTTGGTAGTCAAGGCATCGACAAGGTGAACGAGATGCTTCCAAACCGGTTTGGAGATATGCAAGGCCAACCCCAACATCATGAAAAACTTGTGGATTCCTTGATGATACGCTAATCTATTCATAAAACATGAACCTCCTTGTGGGTAGTTGGTGGCACATCTATTCTAACCAAGGAGTCTGGTTCATGTCTCCTTTTTTGTTTGATTGTAAATTTATGTTAGCTAATTTACTCATCTACAGTCAATATGTTATTTTAGGCGATTTTTCGATTTCTACTGCTGGATGGCGAATCTGCTGGCCCCCCTAATTACATCTATATAGTATCATCAGCTAGAATTCCAAAAACAGTAAATATATGAATCCAATTACAATACCTAATCCCAACAAAAATAAAAATATCCTTCTAATTATAGGAGGGAAAAGTTTATAAATCATCATAAGAAAAAAGTCAGAAACATCTGTTGGTGTTCCAGAGGAAGACTCTTTAATTTTTACATTAGATCCAAAAATAGATAGCCATATTAAAGACAACCCTATTAAAATAAAAATGATTGACATCAAGGTTAATTCCATTTTTTACACCATCCTTATGGCTAATTTATTTAAATCTAAAAATTTCAATCAAGGGGCATTTCAACCATTTTTAACTTAATCATAATATGGCACATTAAATTATTAGTTCATTAAATCAAATTCCACTTTGCGAACTAAGTGTGTTTCCTAAAAATTAAATATTCCGTTTTCTGAATTCAATTTACCTTCAAAGCACTTCTTTTTCTCAATCAAGAGATAGATCTACAAAAGTTCATGTGCTGGATGAGAAACTGACTATACCCGAACGCTTCTTTGTTACTCACACTTTACAAAATCACATTATAGTGTGTATAAAACATTCCTTCCCAAAATCATGGCAATATAAATTTAAAGATTATTATTTCCCTTGTACGTCAGCCAATCACTTTAATTTGGAATTTAACCTCCAAATTAGATGTATCCGTTTTACATGGAGTAGCGGACATGTTTGGTTCAATGCCTAGCAAAACAAGGATTAGTGCTCGCACCTTTCCCTAGAACACATGTCCGCAGTGGCTCCATATTAAGCAACCGAATGTTTTTTTCTGTAAACAGAAGGGAGGAAATTTGCATAATTCCGCAGATTTTTGCTGGATGAACGTGCAAAAATCCGTTTGGATTTGCAAAAAAATGACCATTCTATTCCGAATTAACTTGATAATTTACAATAATACCCGAATTTAATACCTAAATATTAGATTTGGAACTACCAAGCTCGTATAGAATATAGATTTTTTTGTCCAGTTATATCCTTTGGTTATTTTTTTAAATGCAGATTTTGAAAGCTTTTTTGCTAAATAGTTAACAACTTTTTCTGCTGCCTTAGTTAATATGATATTAGAAAGAACCGGGAATAGATACCAAGTCAAAACTTGTTTTATTACATAACTGGCGGCTAAACCTGCACCAAAGCCTATACCTGTACTTATTAAAAATCCAGGAGTTAAATTAATTGTTACAGATATTTCTTGCCAACCTATATTTACCTTAATATAACTATTGAACCCTAAATCAAGTCGCTTTGAGTAGTGACCATTTGGATCAATAGAATTAACAGGGTTATTTTTCGTATACACATACTGATTCAAACTTTGCGGCTCGTTTTCAACCCCATGGAACGTATCTCTTGTCAAGAATCGCCCCATATTCGCATCATAATACCGCGCCATTAGGTAGTATAGCCCGGTTTCCTCATCGTAATAATAGCCGGCATAACGGTATGGGTTCGCTGTTGCCAGCGCACCGGTTTTGGACAGAATGTTACCCCATGCGTCATACTCGTATTGGGCGACGACATTTCCGCTTGCGTCCGTCAATGCGACGACATCTCCATGACCGTTCACATGATAGTAGTAAGTGGCTCCGGCTTTCGTCATCGTGACCGGGCGGCCCAATGCGTCCCACGTATATTCCGCTGTGATGTTGTTGTTGGCGTCTGTTTCATCCGATAAACTAAGTAATACGTATCATTCCCTAAAAACAGATCCATGATGCCAATACTAGCATCATGGATACTCATTACTTCGACAAGTGACAGGCACCCATTCCCTAAGTGTTTATGCTAAATCAAGATAAATTTAAAGAGGGGATAAAAGGGTATCTATAAAAATGATATACGTACTTTTTTTATTAAGGAGCATTCCTGTTAAAAGCTTTTCCGAGGACTTGAACAAAAAAAGCCCTCTTGGTATGATGCAGGGGTGTCAATGACCCAATTGACCCTGAAATCATGCCAAGGAGGACTTTAGATGAATTGTACACAAAATCGCAAAATAACTATACATTACAAAACCACACATTATTTTGTGACATACAAATAAAGTGCTACCAAATAAATAAATATGTGCAAAATAGAATAAACTTTTCCCAAGATAATGGCAAAGCCTTTATCTTCACGCAAAAAAATCAAATATCCTATACATCCAATTAACACTATAATATACAATGGCGAAACTGCAAGCTGTGAAAGGTCCATAGCTCATTCTCCTATATATACATAATTATCTTTTCATTTTGTTATACTATATCGCTTAAAATCTGCTGATCTATAGTCTAACATATCAGACCTGAATATTCAAAATAGGTAACTATTCAGCCACATCATAAAGTGAGCTGAATATTTTTTGCTTTTCCTGTCCATGATGTGAATATTGATAGACAAGGAGGTGAATCGCATGTTGACGGTACAACAAGCTGTATTTACAGTTGAAAGCTTAATCAGCAAAGTCCAACAACAAAAGCAGCTCATTCATCAACTCGTTCAAGAAAATGAACATTTGCGTCACGAAAACAAACAGCTGCGCAAAGAAAATGAACAACTCAAGTACCGCGTTCAAGAGTTGGAAGCACGCACGAAAAAAAACAGCTCCAATAGCCATTTGCCCCCATCTTCTGACCGTTTTCCCAATACCCATTCTTCTCGTCAAACATCTGGCAACAAGCCAGGCGGACAAGAAGGACATCAAGGAACGACGCTCCGTCAAGTGGAACATCCACATCATCGTGTCGTCCACCGTGTGCATACGTGTCAAGGATGTGGGGTTTCTTTGCGTGACGTCAAACCGTTCAAAGTCGATATCCGTCAAGTGTTTGATG
>NZ_SDLG01000011.1:0-78969 GCF_013096965.1 Anoxybacillus sp. CHMUD | reverse complement strand
CCTACTGCTGCCTCCCGTAGGAGTCTGGGCCGTGTCTCAGTCCCAGTGTGGCCGATCACCCTCTCAGGTCGGCTACGCATCGTCGCCTTGGTGAGCCGTTACCTCACCAACTAGCTAATGCGCCGCGAGCCCATCCTGTAGCGACAGCTTGCGCCGTCTTTCAACGAAACGTCATGCGACATTTCGTGTTATCCGGTATTAGCACCGATTTCTCGGTGTTATCCCCGTCTACAGGGCAGGTTGCCCACGTGTTACTCACCCGTCCGCCGCTAACGAATCAAAAGCAAGCTTTCGATTCGTCCGCTCGACTTGCATGTATTAGGCACGCCGCCAGCGTTCGTCCTGAGCCAGGATCAAACTCTCCATAGAAAGTTTATATCTCTAGCTTTCACGCTGCTGTTTTGTTCAGTTTTCAAAGAACATCAAGCACAAGATATATCATACAAGAGCATATTGTTATTGTCAACACTTTTTTATAAAAAAATAAAATGACATGGACAATTGCCATTGTCATTTTATAATCTCTTCAATACACAAATCTTTTTCATGTTTCAGTGAAATGATTTGGTTTGTATCAATTATCTTAATCATCGGACACATAGGTAAATCTTGTTCGAAAAAGATGATTTCCCCAATTTGTTCATTTGATAATTTTACTTTTGCTCCTAAAGAAAGGGTCATTAAAAGCGACGCTAGCGCTTGAACGACAGAAAGATCGAATTTCCCAAAACAATCTTTATGAATTTGTTCAAACACCTTAAAAGGCGATTGCTTATTACGATAAGGTCGTTCAGAAATCATCGCATGATAAACATCTGCAACGGCAACAATTTTACTATAAGGGTGAATTTTTTCTTCTTGAACACTAAGTAAATATCCGCTGCCGTCATTTCGCTCATGATGTTGCAAAACGGCAAGTTTCACCCCTTCTTGTAATGCAGTAATCTTTTGAACCATTTTATATCCATAAACGGTATGTTGACGCATATCTTTATATTCCATCGGAGTAAGCGCTGCACTTTTGTGAAGTATTTTCGGGTCAACTTTTGCCATGCCACAATCACTTAATAACCCGGCAATTGCAATTTGACAATAGTCCCCTTTTGTATATTGCATTCTTTTCGCCAATGCACCTGAAAGAAGGCCGACTGTTACTGCATGATGAAATAAATACTCCGATTTTGTAGAGTAGTGATGAAAAAAGAGCAATTCTCTTTCTGATCCCAACACTTTTTCAAACAAAGGCATAAACATTTTACGTACTTTGCCAATATCAACAGGTAACCCAGCCTGCCACCCTTGAAACATTTGTTTATATTGTTGAACGACTTCTAAATATAACGTCAATATATCTTTATTGTCTGTAGCTTTTGTTTTCGGTACATCTTCTTGAACAATTTCACTGGGCCGAAATGTGCCGCCATCAACGAGAACTGACTGTACACGTACTTGGTCAACAAGAAATTTTTGTAGCACGATCAACAGTTTTGCGTTTAATACAGTATTTTTCGGAACGATGACACGATTCGATTTTCCGACAACGTCTTCTGCTAAAATGCATCCTTCTTGTAATTGAGCCGTTTTTACTAATAACACGTCTTTCTCCCCGCCTTTGTAAAGCATAGGGGGGAACCCCCCCTCTATTCTTCTTGCAATTGTTCTTTTTCTTCTTTTGGCACCTTTGCTACTGTTGCGACATACTCCTGCTCGTTTTCTTCATCAAGACGAATGAGTTTCACACCTTGTGTATTGCGTCCCATGACAGAAATATCGCTCACTGCCATGCGAATCATTACACCACTTGCGGTCATTAGCATTAAGTCTTCTTCGCCTGTAACTGTTTTGACAGCAACAACGTCTCCGTTCTTTTCAGTAATGTTACACGTCTTAATTCCTTTTCCTCCACGGCTTTGGACACGGTACTCTGAAGCTGGTGTCCGTTTTCCATAACCATTTCGCGTTACAATTAAAATTTCCTCGTCGCCATTCAAACTCTCCATACCAACGACTTCGTCACCCGGACATAACGTAATGGCTTTTACACCTGCAGCCGTCCGTCCCATGGAGCGGACATCTGTCTCTGGAAAACGAATTAACATTCCGTTTTTCGTCCCTACAATTATATGTTTATGACCATCTGTTAGTTTTACAGATATTAATTCATCACCTTCATGTAAATGAATAGCAATTAAACCATGGTTACGGATGTTAGCAAACGACGACAACGGAGAACGTTTAGCAGTCCCTTGCTTTGTTGTAAAAAATAAAAATGCGTCTTCTCGGAACTGTTCGATGGCAATAACTGTGTTAATCACTTCGTCTTTTTCAATGTTTAATAAGTTAACAATTGGAATGCCTTTTGCTGTTCGACTGAACTCTGGAATTTCGTATCCTTTTGCTTTATAAACTTTCCCTTTGTTTGTAAAAAATAAAACGATATCGTGTGTCGATGTAATAACTAAATGTTCAACAAAATCGTCCTCATTCGTATTCATCCCTTGAATGCCACGACCTCCACGTCGCTGGCTTCGGTATGTCGAAACTGGAAGACGTTTAATATATCCTCTATGCGTCAATGTAACAACGATATTTTCACGAGTAATTAAATCTTCATCGTCAATAGTTTCTAAACCGCCATTTACAATTTCTGTGCGACGATAATCGTTGAACTTCTCTTTAATTTCAAGCAATTCATCACGAATGATTTGTAAAACTTTTTGTTCATCGGCTAAAATGGCTTTTAAATGCGCAATGAGCTTGACTAATTCCTCATACTCTTGTTCAATTTTTTCACGCTCTAGTCCCGTTAAACGTTGTAAACGCATATCTAAAATAGCTTGCGCTTGCTTTTCGCTTAGCTGGAACTTTGTCATTAACCCTTCTTTTGCTACATCTACGGTCGCGGATTGACGAATGAGCTCAATCACTTCATCTAGGTGATCGAGGGCAATGCGTAGTCCTTCTAAAATATGGGCGCGAGCTTCCGCTTTGTTTAACTCAAACTGAGTTCGACGACGAATAACAATTTTTTGATGGTCTAAATAATGTTGTAAACATTGTTTTAAATTTAATACTTTCGGTTGCCCATCAACAAGCGCGAGCATATTGATACCAAAGCTCGTTTGTAAAGCCGTTTGTTTGTATAAATTGTTAAGTACGACATGAGCACTCACATCTCTTCGTACTTCAATAACGATACGCATACCGCTTCGATCGGATTCATCACGTAAATCTGTAATTCCGTCGATTTTCTTTTCGCGCACAAGTTCAGCAATCTTTTCAATTAACTTCGCTTTATTGACTTGATAAGGTAACTCACGGACGATAATCACTTCTTTTCCGTTCTCTTTTTGCTCGATCTCTGCTTTGGCACGCAACGTAATCGAACCTCGTCCTGTTTCATACGCTTTTCGTATACCGCCTCTCCCAATAATTTGCGCACCTGTCGGAAAATCAGGTCCTGGCAAATATTCCATCAATTCAGCAATCGTCATGTCGGGATCTTTCATCAGCTCCAATAAAGCGTCAATGACTTCTCCAAGTTGATGCGGCGGAATGTTTGTTGCCATCCCAACCGCAATCCCTGAAGATCCGTTCACAAGCAAATTCGGGAAACGAGCTGGCAAAACAATTGGCTCTCGTTCTGAACCGTCATAGTTGTCTTGGTAATCAATCGTGTCTTTGTTAATATCTCGCAACAGCTCCATCGAAATTTTCGACATTCTCGCTTCTGTATAGCGCATTGCTGCTGCAGCATCCCCGTCAATTGATCCGAAGTTTCCATGTCCATCTACAAGCATATATCGATAGTTGAAATCTTGTGCCATCCGCACCATCGTATCGTATACCGCTGCATCTCCGTGCGGATGATACTTCCCGATCACTTCACCGACAATACGTGCCGACTTTTTGTAAGGCTTGTCCGCCGTCATTCCTAAATCGTGCATTGCATATAAAATACGACGATGTACCGGCTTTAGACCGTCACGCACATCAGGGAGCGCGCGAGATACAATGACGCTCATCGCATAGTCAAGAAACGATGCACGCATTTCTTGACTAATACTCACTTCTTTTACTCGTTCAGACATACAACAACGAACCTCCCTTACTTACCAAAATAATAAAACAAGGGGAGGGTGAACAAACACTCTCCGACATGTTTAAATATCCAGGTTTTTTACATATTTAGCATTTTCTTCAATAAATTGTCTACGCGGCTCGACTTTGTCCCCCATTAAAATTTCGAACGTTTCGTCCGCCTCCATCGCATCTTGCAAACTCACTTTCAACAACGTTCTCGTTTCTGGATTCATTGTTGTTTCCCAAAGTTGTTCAGGATTCATCTCCCCAAGACCTTTATAACGTTGAATGACCGGTTTTGGTTGTTCAGGTAACCGCGTTAATATTTCTTCAAGTTGTCGATCACTATATGCATATTCGATTCGTTTTCCTTGCTGAATTTTATATAAAGGTGGTTGAGCGATGTAAACGTAGCCTTGTTCAATGACCTCGCGCATGTAGCGATAAAAAAATGTCAATAACAATGTGCGAATGTGTGCACCATCGACATCGGCGTCCGTCATAATAATGATCTTATGGTAACGAGCTTTTGTAATATCAAAATCTTCCCCGATTCCTGTGCCAAGAGCTGTAATAATCGCACGTACTTCATTGTTGGATAAAATTTTATCTAAACGTGATTTTTCAACGTTAATAATTTTTCCGCGCAACGGTAAAATCGCTTGGAAATGACGATCGCGTCCTTGTTTTGCAGAACCACCTGCCGAGTCTCCCTCAACAACATACAGTTCACATATCGCTGGGTCTCTCGATGAACAATCTGCCAATTTCCCAGGCAAACTTGATACTTCAAGGGCGTTTTTTCTTCTCGTTAATTCTCGCGCTCGCTTCGCTGCTAAACGTGCTCGAGAAGCTAAAATTCCTTTTTCAACGATTTTTTTTGCAACGGATGGATTCTCGAGTAAAAACTTCTCAAATTGTTCAGCAAAAATGGACTCTGTCGCCGTACGAGCATCACTATTTCCGAGTTTCGTCTTCGTTTGCCCCTCGAACTGTGGTGCTGGGTGTTTCACCGAGATGATGGCCGTTAATCCTTCCCGTACGTCCTCACCTGTTAAATTAGCATCTTGTTCTTTAAACATATTGTTTTTACGGCCATAATCATTAATAATTCGCGTCAGAGCTGTTTTAAACCCTAACTCGTGCGTACCACCTTCATGTGTATGAATGTTATTCGCAAATGAGTATATATTACTTGTATAACCATCGTTGTATTGTAGGGCAATTTCGACTTGAATCCCGTCTTTCTCCCCTTCAATATAAATTGGTTCCTCGTGAAGCGTTTCTTTTGTCCGATTTAAATGTTTAACGTATGAAGAAATTCCGCCTTCATAGTAGTATTCGTTGCGTCGCTTTTCACCGCGTCGATCTTCTAGCGTAATACGAATGCCTTTGTTTAAAAAAGCAAGCTCCCGTAAACGGTGCGCGAGTGTATCGTAATCATACTCCGTCGTTTCTGTAAAAATTTCCGGATCTGGCTTAAAATGAATCGTTGTTCCTGTCCGATCTGTCTCACCTACAACTTGTAAATCAGAACAAGGCACACCGCGCTTATATTTTTGATAGTGAATGTTTCCATCGCGATGTACATATACTTCTAGTTCTTCTGACAACGCATTAACAACAGACGCACCGACCCCATGCAAACCGCCAGATACTTTATATCCACCGCCGCCGAATTTCCCTCCAGCGTGCAACACAGTCATAATTACTTCAACAGCTGGTCTCCCCATTTTTTCATGAATGCCAACTGGAATCCCCCGACCGTTATCGATAACTGTAATGCTATTGTCTTCTTCAACAATGACGTTGATTTCCGTACAAAATCCAGCTAGCGCTTCATCAATACTGTTGTCGACAATTTCCCAAACGAGATGGTGTAATCCTTTCGGTCCAGTTGATCCGATATACATCCCCGGTCTTTTTCGTACTGCTTCTAATCCTTCGAGCACTTGAATTTGACTTTCATCATAAACAATTTGTTCCCTTTGTTCCATCGTCACTATTGATCACCTACGCTTTCCTTTTCGGACAATACGTCCGAGTTTGATAAACAACTATCGTCTCATCATTTGTCCCGAGACAACTTCGTACACATCTGCATCACGAATAACGCGATGCTCAATCCCATCTATGCTCGTTGTTGTTACGAATGTTTGCACTTTGCCTTGTATAGCATTTAACAAATGCGTTTGGCGAAAATCATCCAGTTCTGATAGGACATCGTCAAGTAAAAGAATAGGGTACTCTCCAATTTCCGAAAAAATTAAATCAATTTCAGCTAGTTTCAATGAAAGGGCCGTCGTTCGTTGTTGTCCTTGTGAACCGAACGTTTGTACATCCTTTCCGTTAATTGTGAACGATAAATCATCTCGATGTGGCCCGATAAGTGTTGTGCCTCGTTCGATTTCTTTTGTTTTTATTTGTGCGAACTTGTCGTTATACACTTCTACTATTCTCGACCATTGTTGTTTGTCTAATACATGAACCGAAGGACAATAGTGAATAGCTAATTGTTCATTACCTCGACTAATTTCAGCATGAATCGGTTTTGCCCACGTTTGTAATAATTCGATAAATTCGTATCTTTTAAGCGTGATCTTAGCTGCAAGTTCTACCAGTTGTTCTGTAAGCACATCAAGAAACGTTTCATCCGTCTGTTTTTTCGACTGAAGTAGTTTCAAATATTGATTTCTTTGTTGCAACACTTTTTGATATTGACCAAGCTCATGCATGTAAACAGGAGATACTTGACCGATCTCCATGTCGATAAAACGTCTTCGAATTTGTGGGCTCCCTTTTACAAGGTTTAAATCTTCTGGAGCAAACATGACGACGTTCATGTGCCCGACATATCTGCTTAACTTCGCCTGTTCAATATGATTGAGTTTTGCTTTCTTGCCTTTTTTTGACACAGTTAGTTGCAGAAAAATGGACCCGTTTTTCTTTCCTACTTTACCTTCTATTTTAGCATAATCTTCGTCCCAACGAATTAAATCTTTATCGTTCGTCGTTCGATGTGATTTCGCCATAGATAAAACATAAATGGATTCCATGATGTTCGTCTTACCTTGGGCATTTTCGCCTAAAATGACGTTTACTTTATTTTGAAATTGCCAACAACCTTGTTCATAATTGCGGTAGTTTTTTAAAGTTAATTGTTCCAAAAACAAAGGTGCTCCCACCTTCACGAACAAATCGTAAATGTACCGATTGTTTTGATGTCGACAACGTCCCCTACCTTCAGCTTTCGCCCGCGACGTTGTTCCTGCTCACCATTAACAAATACATCGTTTGTTTGTAAAAACCATTTCGCCATCCCACCTGTTGAGATGACGTTCGCTAGTTTTAAAAATTGTCCGAGTGTAATGGTTTCTGTTGAAATTTTTATTTCTTTCATCCATCATCCGCTCACTTTCTATAAAAAGTGTCCATTCTTTCATTGTACTAAAAAAGAAAGGTGAAGAAAAGGAAAGCTGCTAGTTCATCTAGCAGCTTTTAATATGTGCGCACAGGTAAAATTAATTGGAGCATCGAATCGTCATGAAGCGGACGAATTAAAAATGGTCGCATTGCACCAGTAAAACTAATTTTAATTTCTGTCCCTTCTAACGCTTTTAGTGCATCCATCATATATTTTGCGCTGAAAGAAATTTTTAATTCTTCTCCCTCAACTTGTTCACACTGCACTTCTTCAACCACTTTTCCGATTTCAGGTGAGTTCGAAGAAATTTCAACGATTTTGTCCGCTAGTGTCGATAAACGAACAACGTTGTTTCTTCCTTCACGCGCTAATAAAGATGCACGGTCGATCGCTTGTAGAAACTCCTTCGTTTTTACAATCACATCTGTCTGACTGTCTGTTGGAATAAGTCGAGACGTATCCGGATAGTTCCCGTCTAATAAACGTGAGAAAAACAACAAATGTTTTGTTTTGAATAATATTTGATTTTCTGTCACGACAATGTGCACAAGTTCATTCGACTCTTCGAGGATTTTATTTAGTTCGTTCAAGCTCTTTCCCGGAATGACGATATTGAAGTACGCTTCTGATTCCGTTTCTACTTTTGCTTTTCTCATAGCTAGCCGATGGCTATCTGTTGCAATACACGTCAGTTCATTATTTTCAATTCGCCAGTTTACACCTGTCAAGATCGGACGTGTTTCTGAAGTCGATACTGCGAATACAGTTTGACGAATTACATGTTTTAACAAATCAGCTGGAACTTTAAACATGTTTTCCTCTTGAATTTGTGGTAAGCGCGGATATTCCTCTGGATCCAATCCGTTTAAGTGAAATTCGGCTTTTCCGGAACGAATTGTTGTGACAAATTGATCTTTTACTTCGATTTGTACGGTTTCTTTCGGTAGTTTCCGAACAATTTCGCTAAAAAATCGTGCTTGGAGAACTACGCTTCCTTGTTTAATGACGTCAACAATAATACGATCCTTTTCCTCCGCTGGAATAAACGATTCAATCGAAATATCTGAATCGCTCCCTGTCAATGTAACTCCTTGCTCAGAAGCGACAATTTTAATTCCAGTCAAAATAGGAATGGTCGTTCGGGATGATACAGCTTTCATAACATCCTGCACGCTTCTCACTAAGTGCTCGCGATCGATAGTAACTTTCACAAAGAAAACCTCCCTAATTATTAATTATATTTTTTTAAAAAACTATTAATCATAGTAATAGGAGCTGTGATTATGTGGATAAGTGAGTAAAACAAAGGAAGCACAGACTATCCACATGTGGACAGACTGTGCACAAACACAAAGTAGTTATTCACATTATTTCAGTTTCTCCATAATTTCTTTCAGCTGTTTTTGCAATTGAACGTCAGTCTGAATGAGAGCTGAAATTTTTTCATGGGCATGGATAACAGTCGTATGGTCACGCCCTCCAAATTCTTCACCAATTTTCGGGAGCGAACAGTCCGTCAGTTCGCGTGAAAGATACATTGCAATTTGTCTTGGAAAAGCAACAGATTTTGTCCGCTTTTTCGCCTTGAAATCTTCGAGTTTTACATTAAAATGCTCCCCGACAACGCGTTGAATATCTTGGATCGTAATAACTTTTGGTTTGGAGCTCGGAATAATATCTTTTAATGCTTCAGCTGCCAAATCTGCGTTAATTTCTTTATTAATTAAAGAAGAGTAAGCAACGACGCGAATGAGCGCCCCCTCTAATTCACGAATGTTCGAATCAATTTGATTAGCAATGTACAACATCACTTCGTTCGGTATGTCGAATCCTTCCGCTTTCGCTTTTTTGCGCAAAATAGCGATTCTTGTCTCTAAGTCAGGAGGGGTGATGTCTGTAATTAAGCCCCATTCAAAACGTGAACGAAGGCGGTCTTCTAACGTCGGAATTTCTTTTGGAGGTCGGTCACTCGATATAACAATTTGCTTACTTTCCTCGTGAAGCGTGTTAAATGTATGGAAAAACTCTTCTTGTGTTTGTTCTTTCCCAGCTAAAAACTGAATATCATCTATTAGTAACACGTCCACATTGCGATATTTGTTACGAAAATCATCCGGACGGTTGTCACGAATGGCATTAATAAATTCGTTTGTAAACTTTTCAGAAGATAGATAAACGACTTTCGCTGATGGGTTGTGTTCAAGAACGTAATGACCGATTGCGTGCATGAGGTGCGTCTTGCCTAGGCCTACACCACCATAAATGAAAAGGGGGTTGTATGCTTTGGCCGGTGCTTCTGCCACAGCTAAAGAGGCAGCATGAGCAAAGCGATTTCCAGATCCAATGACAAAAGTATCAAACGTATACTTCGGATTGAGCATGCTTTGTGGAAATTCTGTTTGTTCGTCATCGTGTTTGCGCGGTTTGCTTGTCGGCTTTAGAGCGAATTCTTCCGTTGTTTGATGATTAGGGATGGTACATTTAATCTTTAATTCTTCTCCGGTAATGTCATAAAGTGTTTGTTCGATCAGCCGGGTATAGCGAGATTCGAGCCAGTCTTTTGTAAATTCGTTTGGGACGGTAATAATAAGGATATCGCCCTTTAACGAATGTGCAGTCGTTGATTTTAACCATGTTTCAAAACTCGGTTTGCTAATTTTTTTCTCAATTTCGGCCAATGCTTTATTCCATAAGTCCGAAATATTTTCCACGCCGCTCTCCCTCCTTCTCCGCGCGGGTGTTTAACTTTTGTATAACTTTGTCTATAAAAAAATTTTTTTCGACAGTTTTCACCGATTGTGGACAAATATTTACACAGGATGTGGATGGGACTGTCCACACATTATCCACATTTTGTGGATAAAGAAAAAAATGCACACCATTATCCAGAGTAAAAACAACAATATAATAGCAGATAAATACATATGTTGCAACGGTTTTTAAAAATTATCCACAAAATAAAAAAGTTGTGAAAAAAATTTATCCACAAGGTTATAAGATGTGAAAAAATTGTCGATAAATGTTGTGGATACAGAAAAAGCGACAAAAAAATTATCCACATCCATAATCACAATATATTCAAAAAAAGATACTCCCGGAGTAGTTGACATTTCTCTAAATTTCTCACTATAATTAGAAAGACTGTCTTTTAACAGTTATTCCTCAGGGAGGTGTCATATATGAAAAGAACGTATCAGCCAAACAAACGGAAGCGCAGCAAAGTACACGGTTTCCGTGCACGTATGAGCACAAAGAACGGAAGAAAAGTTCTTGCTCGCCGTCGTCGTAAAGGAAGAAAAGTATTATCTGCATAGGCCACTGAACGATCAGTGGTCTTTTTTCTAACGGGAGTTACGATCGAGGTGTTATTGGAGCACATGAAAAAAAAATATCGCATTAAAAAAAATGACGAATTTCAAGAAGTGTTTAAAAAAGGTAAATCGGTAGCGAACCGACAGTTTGTTTTGTATGTTCTCGATAAACCAGAGCAACCGTATTTTCGCATCGGGTTGTCCGTTAGCAAGAAAATAGGGAAAGCGGTCGTTCGGAATCGTGTGAAGCGCTATATTCGCCAAGTATTTCAGGAAGAACGTGATCGAGTTCAAGTTGGAAAAGATTATGTGATCATCGCGCGAGTGCCGGTAGCTACAATGGAGTATGAAGAGGTGAGAAAAAGCTTAGTGCACGTCTTGAGACGGGCGAACGCTTTTTATTAAACGTTGAGTTGATTATATGTTAAAATGTTGTGAGGAATGCATTTACAGAGTAGGGAGGAAGAACGAGTGAAAAAAAGGCAAGTCGCATGGCTATTTTTACTTCTTGCTGTTGTGTTAGCAGGATGTACAGAAATCAATCAGCCAATTACTGCAGAAAGCAAAGGGTTTTGGAACGAGTATATCGTTTACCCACTGTCTTGGTTAATTACATATACATCTGAAATGTTTGGTTCTAATTATGGACTAGGTATTATCATCGTTACAATTCTCATTCGCTTAGCTATTTTGCCGCTAATGATTCAACAAACGAGAAATTCTAAGGCGATGCAAGCGTTGCAACCGGAATTACAAAAACTTCGCGAAAAATACAGTTCAAAAGACGCGCAAACGCAGCAAAAGCTCCAACAAGAAACGATGTTACTTTTCCAAAAGCATGGCGTCAATCCGCTAGCCGGTTGTCTTCCAATACTCATTCAAATGCCGATTTTAATCGGTTTTTACCATGCTATTATGCGCACAGAAGAAATTGCACGCCATAATTTTTTATGGTTTGACTTAGGTGAAAAAGATCCGTTTTTCATCTTGCCACTTGTCGCAGGGGTCACAACATTTATTCAGCAAAAGATGATGATGGCTGGCACCGAGCAGCAAAATCCACAAATGGCGATGATGCTTTGGTTAATGCCAATTATGGTCGTTGTTTTTGCGATCAACTTCCCAGCAGCACTTTCACTTTATTGGGTAGTCGGTAACTTATTTATGATTGCACAAACGTACTTTATTAAAGGACCAGACTTAAAAGCAACGAAACAAGCTGGGGGAACAGGAAAGTGAAACGAATCACGATGAGGGGCCAAACGGTAGGAGAGGCAGTGGACAAAGCGTTAGCGCAATTACATTTGTCGAAAGAAGCGGTCGATATTGTTGTTGTGCAACAAGAAAAAAAGCCGTTTCTTGGTTTGTTCGGTGGACAAGAAGCAATCGTGGAGATTGTGATCCGTCATCCGTTTGATTGTGTCAAATCGTTTTTAAAACATGTTATTGAGCAGATGGGTGTACGTGTCCATCTCGCTTCCGAACAGAAAGATGAACATCTCGTCGTCTTGCTTTCAGGTCCAGAGGTTGCACGGGTGATTGGAAAGCATGGCCAAACGTTGAATGCGTTACAATTATTGGCGCAAGGAGTGTTAAATCGCTATACGGATCGTCCGCTTCGCGTTGTTATTGATGCGGAAGGATATCGAAAACGAAGAGAAGAAACACTTGTTCGTTTAGCGAAAAATATGGCGAAAAAAGCGATACAAACGGGGAAAGATATTTCGTTAGAACCGATGAGTGCATGGGAGCGAAAAGTCATTCATACGGCGCTAAGTGATGACGATAGAATACAGACGTTTTCAGCTGGGACGGAACCGCATCGTCATGTCGTTATTTCACTAAAAAGATAAACATTCTCTAGGGAAAGTCGTTCCTAGAGAATTTTTTTTGTAAATTCAAACGCAGTGTGTATGTTGTTATTCACATGTGGATAAGTTAAAATTTATTTGATTACCATTGTGAATAAAACACGAATGATATAGATGTGGATAATTTTGTTTTAAGAAAGAAGGTGAATAGCGTGGAATTCGATACAATTGCAGCGATCTCGACCCCGATGGGTGAAGGGGCGATTGCTATCGTCCGTTTAAGCGGGGATGAAGCGATAAAAATTGTTGATCAACTGTTTGTTGGTGTAGGGGGAAAGAAGCTAAAAGACGTCCCATCTCATACAATTCATTATGGACACATAGTACATCCGGAGACGAAAGAAACGATTGAAGAAGTGATGGTTACGGTGATGAAGGCTCCGAAGACATTTACGCGTGAAGATGTTGTCGAAATTAACTGCCACGGGGGGCTCGTTTCCGTCAACCGCGTTCTTCAACTCGTGTTAGCGTATGGAGCTCGTCTAGCGCAACCTGGAGAATTTACAAAAAGAGCTTTTTTAAATGGGCGTATTGATTTATCCCAAGCAGAAGCGGTCATTGATCTTATTCGCGCCAAAACAGATCGTGCCATGGCTGTTGCATTGAATCAAATGGAAGGTCGTTTATCGAAACTGATTCGTCGCTTGCGCCAAACGATTTTAGAAACGTTGGCGCATGTCGAAGTAAATATTGACTATCCAGAATATGATGATGTCGAGGAAATGACGCATCGACTGTTGCTTGAGAAGGCAACAGAAGTGAAAAATGAAATCGAGCGGCTGTTACAAACGGCACAACAAGGAAAAGTGTTACGAGACGGACTAGCGACAGTGATTATCGGTCGTCCAAACGTTGGGAAATCATCGTTGTTAAACAGTTTAGCTCATGAAAATCGTGCGATCGTGACGGATATTCCAGGCACAACTCGTGATGTTATTGAGGAATATGTAAATGTTCGTGGTGTACCGCTTCGTTTGCTAGATACAGCGGGCATCCGTGAGACAGAAGACATTGTCGAACGTATTGGGGTCGAGCGGTCACGGAAAGTGTTAAAAGAAGCTGATTTAATTTTGCTTGTACTTAACTACAATGAGCCGCTAACAGTAGAAGATGAGCAGTTGTTTGAAGCGGTCAAGGGAATGGACGCCATTGTTATTGTTAATAAAACAGACTTACCGAAGCGAATTGATATGGACCGAGTGAAGCAATTAGCGCAAGGATTACCAATTATTACGACATCTCTTTTGGAGGAAAGAGGGATCGAGCAACTTGAAGAGGCGATTGCCTCATTGTTTTTCAGTGGAGATGTAGAGGCGCGTGATTTAACATATGTATCAAACTCGCGTCATATTGCATTGTTGACGCAAGCAAAAAAAGCGATAGAAGAAGCGATTCACGGCATCGAAGCGGGGATGCCGATCGACATCGTGCAAATTGATTTAACGAGAGCATGGGAATTGTTAGGTGAAATCGTTGGAGATACGGTGCACGAAAGTTTGATTGATCAATTGTTTGCACAATTTTGTTTAGGAAAATAAGGAGGGTGTTTATGCATTACGAGGCAGGATCTTATGATGTTATCGTTGTCGGTGCCGGTCATGCCGGATGTGAAGCGGCGCTTGCTGCTGCACGCATGGGAGCAAGTACGCTAGTGATTACGCTCAATCTCGATATGATTGCTTTTATGCCATGTAACCCATCAATCGGCGGACCTGCAAAAGGGATTGTCGTTCGGGAAATTGACGCATTGGGCGGAGAAATGGGGAAAAACATCGACAAAACGCATATTCAAATGCGAATGTTGAACACAGGAAAAGGACCTGCGGTGCGAGCGTTGCGTGCACAAGCAGATAAATTTTTATATCAACAAGAAATGAAAAAGACGTTAGAAAACCAAGAGAATTTAACGTTATTACAAGGAAAAGTAGAAAAATTAATCGTAGAAGACGGTGTATGTAGAGGTGTCATTACGCATACAGGTGCTCGCTATTATGCTAAAGCTGTCGTTATTACGACAGGAACGTTTTTACGCGGTGAAATTATTATTGGTGACATTAAATATTCAAGCGGTCCGAACAATCAACAGCCATCGATTAAACTTTCAGAGCATTTAGAGGAACTTGGTTTTGAATTAGTTCGCTTTAAAACAGGAACACCACCGCGTGTAAATAGCCATACGATTGATTACAGCAAAACAGAAATTCAGCCGGGAGATGACGTGCCACGAGCGTTCTCCTATGAGACGAAACAATACATTACCGACCAACTTCCTTGTTGGCTCACTTATACGACAGAAGAAACGCACCGAATCATCGATGAAAATTTACATTTGTCACCGATGTATTCAGGAATGATTAAAGGGACAGGCCCGCGTTATTGTCCATCAATTGAAGATAAAATCGTCCGTTTTCATGATAAACCACGTCATCAAATTTTCCTTGAACCAGAAGGAAGACATACGCAGGAAGTATATGTACAAGGTTTATCGACAAGTTTGCCGGAGCATATTCAACGTCAAATGTTAGCGACAATACCGGGGCTAGAGAAGGCACAGCTCATGCGTGCTGGTTATGCGATTGAGTATGATGCTATCGTTCCAACACAGCTATGGCCAACGTTAGAAACAAAAGTTGTTCAACGATTATATACAGCAGGCCAAATTAACGGGACATCTGGATATGAAGAAGCAGCTGGTCAAGGGCTTATTGCCGGCATTAATGCCGCTTGTAAAGCGCTTGGAAAAGAGGAGTTAATTTTAAGCCGCTCAGAAGCATATATTGGTGTTTTAATTGATGACCTTGTGACAAAAGGAACGAACGAGCCATATCGCTTGCTAACATCACGTGCAGAATATCGTCTTTTATTACGTCACGACAATGCTGATTTACGTTTAACAGAAATTGGATATAAAATTGGTTTAATTTCACAAGAGCGATATGAGAAGTTTGTCGCAAAGAAAGAAGCGATCGAAGCGGAAAAGAAACGCTTAAAATCTTACATCATTAAGCCAACCCCACAAGTACAACAACTTATTCGGGATGTCGGGGGAAGCGAGTTAAAAGACGGCATTCGCGCAGCTGACTTGTTAAAACGTCCAGAAATGACGTACGAGCACATTCAAATGATTGCACCAGCGGAACAGCCAATTGATCCTGAAGTAGCAGAACAAGTAGAAATTCAAATTAAATACGAAGGATACATTGAAAAATCGCTACAACAAGTTGAAAAATTAAAGAAAATGGAAAACAAAAAAATTCCAGAAGACATTGATTACGATGCGATTACAGGATTGGCGACAGAGGCGCGTCAAAAACTAAAACAAGTTCGTCCGCTTTCCATTGCACAAGCGTCACGCATTTCGGGAGTCAATCCGGCAGACATTTCGATTTTATTAGTGTATTTAGAGCAGGGAAAAATCGCACGTGTGTCAAATGAATAAAGAGGGATGAATGATGGATGTAAAGGTATTTCAACAAATGTTAGAGGAGAAAGGAATTTCGCTTTCTCCTCAACAACTTACTCAATTCGAAACATATTATCAATTGCTCGTTGAATGGAACGGGAAAATGAATTTAACGGCGATCACAGACGAAGAAGGCGTGTACTTGAAGCATTTTTTTGATTCCATCACACCTGCTTTTTATTATGATTTTTCGCAATCATTATCTATTTGCGATGTTGGAGCAGGGGCTGGTTTTCCGAGTATACCGCTAAAAATTTGCTTTCCTCATCTACATGTATCAATTGTTGATTCATTACAAAAACGAATCACATTTCTGAATCATTTAGCGGCACAACTTGGGCTTGAAGGAGTAGCCTTTTATCATGATCGCGCCGAGACGTTTGGACAAAAAAGTGTACGTGAGTCATTTGATGTCGTCATGGCTCGTGCTGTTGCTCGTTTATCTGTCTTAAGTGAGCTCTGTTTGCCACTTGTGAAAGTGGGAGGAACGTTTATTGCAATGAAAGGTGCATCAGCACAAGAAGAGCTTGAACAAGGAAAAACGGCTATTCGTGTGTTAGGTGGCGAAGTGGCGAAAGTCGAACAATTTTTATTGCCAATTGAAGAAAGTGAACGAGCAATCGTTTTTGTCGAGAAAAAAAGAAAAACACCGAAGAAATATCCACGCAAACCAGGGGTACCAAACAAGCTTCCGATTGAATGAATGTTTTGAGTTCTCAAAGGTGGTGTCAGGGGGAAATGAAGCATCCTTTTTCGCGATTTTTCAGCTTTGGTGAAAAAGAGCAAGAAGAAATTGTCATACCGAATGAAGAAATAAAACGAATCGCCATTTCACAAATTGTTCCAAACCGTTTTCAGCCGCGAACCATTTTTGTTGAAGATAAAATTGACGAACTTGCTCAAACGATTCGAACACATGGGATGATTCAACCGATTGTTGTTCGAGAATGCGAAGATGGAAAGTTCGAAATTATTGCCGGGGAACGAAGATGGCGGGCAGCACAAAAACTTGGTTGGACAGATATACCTGCCATTATTAAAAATTTAAATGATACGGAAACAGCCTCTGTCGCTTTAATTGAAAACCTACAGCGAGAAGAGCTAACTCCGATTGAAGAAGCGGTTGCTTATGCTCGTTTGCTAGAATTGCACAATTTAACGCAAGAAGCGTTAGCGCAACGGCTCGGAAAAGGACAATCAACGATCGCCAATAAACTTCGTTTATTAAAGCTGCCTCAAGAAGTGCAAGATGCATTGTTACAACGTCAAATTACAGAACGCCATGCGCGCGCTTTAATTGTTCTGAAAGATTACGACAAACAGTTAAAATTGCTTGAAGAGATTATTCAAAAGCAACTCAACGTGAAACAGACAGAAGATCGAGTCGCGAAAATGCTAGAAGAAAGCGACGATGAAAAGCGCCCGAAGCCGAAACGAAAATCGTTAAGCAAAGACATGCGCATCGCCGTCAATACGATTCGTCAGTCGTTGACGATGGTCGCTGATAGCGGTGTTGCGATCGATTCAGAAGAAGAAGAGTTTGAAGACTATTATCAAATTACCATCCGCATCCCGAAGAAACAAAAATAACACCTCATCCAAAATGACGATGAGGTTTTCTTTTTGTATATGAAAATATTGAAAAATTCGTGATACAATAAAAGTATTATAAGTAAAGGATGGGGAGCATTGTGGGGAAAATTATTGCGATTGCCAACCAAAAAGGCGGTGTTGGCAAAACGACAACAGCGGTAAATTTATCGGCTTGTTTAGCCCATATGGGAAAAAAGACGTTACTTGTCGATGTCGACCCGCAAGGAAATGCGACAAGCGGGATTGGTGTGGAAAAACATGACATCGAACAATGTGCATACGACTTATTAGTTGAGGAAGTAGATGTACGCCAAGTCATTCGTCCGACTAACATCGAACGATTGCACATCATTCCTGCCACAATCCAACTCGCGGGCGCTGAAATTGAACTTGTTCCAATTGTTTCGCGGGAAGTGCGCTTACAGAAAGCGTTAAACCCGATAAAAGATGTGTACGATTTTATTATTATTGATTGCCCGCCGTCGCTTGGACTGCTGACAATCAACGCTTTAACTTCAGCAGATACAGTATTGATCCCCGTTCAATGTGAATATTACGCATTGGAAGGACTGAGTCAACTATTAAATACAATTCGTCTCGTACAAAAACATTTAAATTCCAACTTACGCATTGAAGGTGTGTTGCTGACGATGTTTGATGCGCGTACAAATCTTGGTATTCAAGTCATTCAAGAAGTGAAAAAGTATTTTCGTGAAAAAGTGTATGAGACGATTATACCACGCAATGTTCGACTAAGTGAGGCGCCAAGCCACGGGAAGCCGATTATTTTGTACGATGCGAAATCACGGGGAGCGGAAGTATACGCGGATTTTGCGAAAGAGGTGATCGCGAATGGCTAAAGGGCTCGGGAAAGGCATACATGCGCTTTTTACGAATTTAGAATCAGAAAAAGGGGAAACGGTTCAAGACATTGAAATTCAACAACTTCGTCCAAATCCATATCAACCGCGTAAAACGTTTCATGAACAAGCGCTAGAAGAATTAAAGCAATCCATTATGGAACATGGGATCATCCAGCCGCTTATCGTTCGCCAAACAATTAAGGGATATGAAATTGTCGTAGGTGAACGTCGCTTTCGAGCGGCACAACTAGCAGGATTAAAAACTGTCCCGGCCGTTGTACGTGAACTTTCGGATGAAAAAATGATGGAAATTGCATTGCTTGAAAATTTACAGCGTGAAGACTTAAATCCGATTGAGGAAGCGACAGCATATCAATTATTGCTTACAAAATGCAAATTGACGCAGGAAGAGTTGGCGAAACGATTAGGGAAGAGCCGTCCACATATTGCCAACCATCTACGTCTTCTTTCACTTCCAAGTGATGTGCAACAAATGATTGAAGAAGGTACATTATCGATGGGGCACGGTCGAGCATTACTTGCATTAAAAAACAAACAAAAACTTTCAGCGGTTATTGAACGAGTTATTCAACAATCGCTCAATGTTCGCCAACTTGAGGCGCTTATTCAACAATTGAATGAAAATGTTCCACGTGAAACATTGAAAAAGAAAGAAGAGAAAAATATATTTTTAACGCAAAGCGAAGCGCTGTTACGCGAACGGTTAGGAACGTCAGTATCCATTAAAAAACATCGAAAAAAAGGGAAAATTGAAATCGAATTTTTCTCGGAAGAAGATTTGACACGTATTTTGCAGCTGCTAAATGCATACGATGAATCGATTGAAGAATGAATAGGATGTGACATACGTTGGCTTTACTCGGTACGGTTGTGAACGGCATATGTATTCTTATTGGAGCACTGTTAGGGGCCATATTTCGGAATATTCCTGAACGCATAAAATCAACGGTAATGAGTGGGATTGGGCTTTCTGTCGTCGTTCTTGGTGTCAAAATGGGATTAGAAAGCAAGCAATTTTTAATTGTGATTATTAGTTTAGTTGTCGGTGGGGTATTAGGAGAAATATGGGACATTGAAGAAAAACTCGAAAGGCTAGGGAAATGGGTGGAAAAACGAGCAGGATATGGAGCAGAAGGAGCGATTTCTAAAGGATTTGTGAGCGCTACGCTCCTGTTTGTCGTCGGTTCGATGGCTATTGTCGGTGCGTTACATAGCGGGTTAAGAGGGGATCATCTTGTACTATATACAAAATCAATTTTAGACGGCTTTACAAGCATTATCTTAACCGCTACGTTTGGCATCGGCGTTCTTTTTTCGGCCATTCCTGTCGTCATTTATCAAGGCTCCATCGCTTTGATGGCTACACAAATTGATCGTTTTATTCCGGCAAGCGCCCTTGAGGCATTTATCGCTGAATCGACCGCGACAGGCGGAATTTTAATTGTTGCGATCGGATTGAACATGTTGAATCTTACATCTGTTCGTGTAGCGAACTTATTGCCAAGCATTTTAGTCAATGCCTTGATCGTTGCGTTTATGCATGTGTTATTCGAATAACTTATATTTCAGTTCGTTTGTCTGCAATGATGCAAGCCGCTGGTGTTTTTTTAGTTGGATGCCCGCTTCATAAATACCTGTGGCGATCGTTTCCGCCATACTCATGACTAAATGAAGTCTCGTGTTTTGTAATACGAAAAATTCCATAAATCCACTCACATTGACGATCCCAGTAATGTGAGCATCGCCGACAGAAGGGAGATTTTTATTGACAGCGGCACCTGGTTTGATCGGACCTTTTTCAATAGTAACCATCCCAACGTTTTTCACACGACCAAGGCAAGCATCGACAGCAATGATGAATGCGCGTTTATGTTGTTGGTGAATGTCTTTTAGTCTATCTTCTAAATTAACAGCATGAATCGGATCTTTTAACGTTCCATATACGAGAAAAGGCAATATCCCTTTTTGTTCAAGCATTGTGCCGACAAGTGGTCCGAGCGAGTCACCCGTCGAACGATCCGTCCCGATGCAAAGGAAGACAATTGGGATATGTGTAGAAGATGGAAGTAAATATAAAAGTGATGATGCGAGTTGAGATGTTGCATTTGGTTCGTCGTAAAAAAATTTGTTTTGCATACGTCCGTTCCCTCCTCCGGTTAAATAACGTGGTAACAGTATACGGAAAAATGTGAATATATATACATTGGGCGATGTAGAAAGTTCGTGCGCTACAAATGTAAGCAAAATACTGTTACAATAACTTATGCGTGAGCAAAGAAGCTTGTATAGGTTATTTCGCTACGATGGAGGTGGACGAATGGAACAAATGAAGAAAATATACGGTCGTGTTGTTGAACAAAT
This sequence comes from Anoxybacillus sp. CHMUD, assembly GCF_013096965.1. Taxonomy (NCBI): domain Bacteria; kingdom Bacillati; phylum Bacillota; class Bacilli; order Caryophanales; family Anoxybacillaceae; genus Anoxybacillus; species Anoxybacillus sp. CHMUD. Next base: position 57,979 of record NZ_SDLG01000011.1, on the reverse strand, counting down.
AGTAGAAGGTGACTGGCTTGTGACGATTGGTGTTAGTTTGCTTAAAATCATCGTCATTTTTTTACTAGCCTCGATTTTGTTAAAGGTGATCAAATTGACGATTACCAAATTTTTCTCCGTTCGTCAAAAGGCGCCGATTCGGTTATCGGAACGAAGAGAAGCAACGTTAATGCGACTGCTGAACAATATGGCGACGTATACCATTTACTTTATTACGTTTGTGATGATTTTAGACGCTGTAGGCGTCGATATTCGTGCGATTTTAGCGGGAGCTGGAATCGTTGGATTAGCGGTTGGATTTGGGGCGCAAAACCTTGTTCGTGATATTATTACAGGATTTTTTATTATCCTTGAAGATCAGTTTGCCGTCGGAGATTATGTGCGCATCGGAACATTTGAAGGGCATGTTGAGGAAATCGGATTGCGCACAACGAAGTTAAAAAGTTTTACAGGTGAAGTGCACATTTTGCCAAATGGAACGATTACACAAGTGACGAACTTTTCTTTGAATAATAGTGTGGCAGTTGTCGATGTAAGTATTGCGTATGAAGGTGATTTAGAGCAGGCAGAGGCTGTTATTCGCGAAGTGTTAGAGGAAATGCCAAGTAAATATGAAGACATCGTCAGTCCACCAGAGTTGTTAGGAGTACAAAATTTAGGACCGTCTGAAGTGGTCATGCGCATTACATGCGAGACGAAGCCGATGCGTCATTGGCACATCGCCCGTGCGTTGCGAAAAGAGATTAAGCTTCGTTTGGACGAGCGTGGAATTGAAATCCCGTTTCCTCGTTTAGTTCTCTATAGTCGCGAACAACAAGCGGAACGTGCTTAAACAACGGAAAGGAGTGTGCTATATTGAATAAGGAGTATGGCATGCATGATATCGTTGAAATGAAAAAGGAACATCCTTGCGGTACAAATCGTTGGAAAATTATTCGGATGGGCATGGATATTCGAATTAAGTGTGAAGGATGCGGCCATAGCGTATTGCTGCCGCGAAAAGAGTTTGAGAAAAAAATGAAAAAAGTGCTCGTAAAGCACGAGGAATAGACGAAGAGAGGAGTTTCATTATGGGTTTAACAGCAGGAATTGTTGGTCTTCCGAACGTCGGAAAATCAACGTTATTTAATGCAATCACAAAAGCGGGCGCTGAGTCTGCCAACTATCCGTTTTGTACGATCGAACCAAACGTTGGCATTGTTGAAGTGCCAGATGAGCGTCTAAAAACATTGACGGAATTATTTAATCCAAAACGTACGGTTCCAACTGTATTTGAGTTTACGGATATCGCAGGAATCGTGAAAGGTGCAAGTAAAGGCGAAGGATTAGGAAATAAGTTTTTATCGCACATCCGCCAAGTTGATGCCATTTGTCAAGTTGTGCGATGCTTTGCTGACGAAAATATTACGCATGTGGCGGGGAAAGTAGACCCGATTGCTGACATTGAAACAATTAACTTAGAACTTATTTTTGCTGATTTAGAGACGGTAGATAAGCGGATAGATCGTGTTGGGAAAATGGCAAAACAAAAAGATAAAGAAGCAGTATTTGAATATGACATTTTAAGTCGCTTGAAAGAAACATTCGAAGCAGGAAAACCAGCTAGAACGCTTTCATTTACGGAAGAAGAAATGAAAGTCGTGAAGCAATTGCATTTATTAACGATCAAACCGATGTTATACGTCGCTAACGTCGGAGAAGAAGATTTAGCGGACCCGAACAGCAATGATTACGTGCAACAAGTAAAAGCATTTGCGAAAGAAGATAATGCAGAAGTCATCGTTGTATGTGCTAAAGTTGAGGCAGAGATGGCGGAGTTAGATGATGAAGAAAAAGAGTTATTTTTACAAGAACTTGGCATTGAACAATCAGGATTAGACCAACTTATTCGTGCATCATACAGCTTGCTCGGACTCGCTACGTACTTTACAGCGGGCGAGCAAGAGGTGCGTGCATGGACGTTTCGTAAAGGAATGAAAGCACCACAATGTGCTGGAATTATTCATTCTGATTTCGAAAGAGGATTTATTCGTGCCGAAACGGTATCTTATGAAGATTTAGTTGCAGCAGGATCGATGGCTGCTGCCCGCGAAGCAGGAAAAGTACGATTAGAAGGAAAAGATTATGAAGTGCAAGATGGCGATATTATTCATTTCCGCTTTAACGTCTAATCTTGCATATGGACGACGTTCATGATATAATCATCAAATGTGAGTAATGATATATTGCTCCTTGCTCTGTAGAGAGCCGTGTAGACCAAAAGGAGGTGACTGTGATGAGAAAGTACGAAATTATGTACATTATCCGTCCAAACATGGAAGAAGAAGCGAGAAAAGCAGTTGTTGAGCGTTTTAATAACGTGTTAACTGAAAATGGCGCAGAAATTACAAACGTAAAAGAATGGGGCAAGCGTCGTCTCGCTTATGAAATTGAAAAATTCCGTGACGGTTACTACATGATTTTAAATGTTGTTGCGAAGCCAGCAGCGGTTCAAGAGTTTGACCGTTTAGCACGCATCAGCGAAGATATCATTCGTCATATCGTCGTGAAGGAAGAAGAATAATTTCCTCATGAATAGGAGTGGTTCTGATGATTAATCGCGTAATTCTCGTTGGAAGACTGACGAAAGATCCGGAATTACGCTATACTCCAAATGGAGTTGCTGTTGCCACGTTTACGCTAGCGGTGAATCGAACGTATACGAACCAACAAGGTGAACGTGAAACAGATTTTATTAACTGTATCGTTTGGCGCCGACAAGCTGAAAATGTGGCCAACTATTTGAAAAAAGGTAGTTTAGCTGGAGTAGAAGGTCGAATTCAAACGAGATCATATGAAAACCAAGAAGGAAAACGAGTGTACGTGACAGAGGTTGTCGCCGATAGCGTGCAGTTTTTAGAGCCGCGAGGTGGCGGTGAGCAACGTGGCATGGCATCAGGCAGCTATGGCGAGCCGTTTCCATTTGGATCAAATCAGAACCCGAACCAAGGACGTAACAGCGGATTTAGTCGAATTGATGATGATCCATTTGCGAACGATGGACAACCAATCGACATATCGGATGATGATTTGCCGTTTTAATATAATACTTGATCAATGAAAGGAGGATATACGATGGCAGGACGTAAAGGTGGACGCACAAAACGTCGTAAAGTTTGCTACTTTACAGCAAACGGAATTACGCACATCGACTACAAAGATGTGGACACATTAAAGAAATTCATTTCTGAGCGCGGTAAAATTTTACCTCGTCGCGTAACAGGTACGAGCGCGAAATATCAACGTAAATTAACAGTTGCGATCAAACGTGCTCGTCAAATGGCTTTATTACCATACGTTGCGGGCGAATAAAAAGAGAAAGCAGTAAGGGGGACGGAGCCTTACTGCTTTTTGTTTTCAAGGAGGGAAAAAGGTGAAAAACGCTCGTGTATTGACGGAAGGAGCTGTGCAACTCGCTATTTTTACGGTTCTCCTCTTGCTCAGTTTATACATGCCGGTGTTTGGAATGGTTACAACATTTTTTTTGGCAATTCCATTTCTTTTATTTACGATGCGCCATACATATAAAAACGGCTTGTTTTTACTTGCTGCATCATTTATTCCATCTATTTGGTTTGGTTCACTTTTCTCTGTTCCGATGACATTTATGTTTGCAAGTAGCGGAGTTGCGATGGGACATGTGTGGCAAAGAAAAGGTGGAAAATATGTCGTTTTGCTCGTTGGGACGCTTTCTTTTTTAGTGAGCATGATCATCATTTATGCAAGTTCTGTTTTGTTTTTCGATATTCACATTGGCAAACAAATTGAAGAAATAATGCAACAATCATTTCAAAGTGCACAAATAGTGTTAGAAAGAATCGGACAACCAGCAAATGAGCAATTCGAAAAAACAATGAGACAAACGATGGACATTGTTATTGACTTATTGCCGACTGCGTTCGTTTTCGCGGCTGCATGTTTTGCTTGGATTACTCAACAAGCTGCCTTGCCCATTTTAAAACGATTAAATATGCCGATTGGTAACTGGCAGCCGTTTCGCGAGCTCGTTTTACCGAAAAGTTTGTTATGGTACTATTTAGCGGTTATGCTTTTGTTATTTTTCCCAATCGAGCATGGTTCATTTCTTTATATTGCGTTGCTTAATTTGTTTCAAATTTTACAGCTACTTATGACCATTCAAGGATTCTCGTTCATTTTTTATTGGATGCATCAAAAAAATATTGGGCGTAAAGGAGCTATTGCGATTGTTGTTCTATCGCTATTTTTCCCTTTTTTACTTCACCTCGTGCGAATATTGGGTATAATTGATTTAGGATTTGATTTACGAAAGAAGCTGAAAGATTAATGACGCAAGGAGCTGACGTTCATGTCGAGTTTATATGAAAAGCAGAGGCATCGCTATCCCTTGTATGTTTTAATCGGTATTACGTTTGTACTGCTTATCATTGTTACGTATTTTGAATGGATGATTGGGATAGTCGCTGCTGTGCTCCTTGGCCCTACGTTATTTCACGTATTTCGATCGTATAAAGTTGCTCAAGAGGAAATTGAAGATTACATTTCTACTCTCTCTTACCGGATAAAAAAAGTTGGGGAAGAAGCGTTAATGGGGATGCCAATTGGTATTATGCTCATTAACGATGAGTTAGAAATTGAATGGACGAACTCTTTTTTATCTTCTTGTTTCGGAGTGGATACGCTCGTTGGGCAATCATTATATGATGTTGCTGAACAACTTGTTCCGCTTATAAAAACAGAGGCAACAGAAGAAGTCGTTACATTTCACGATCGAACGTTTAAAGCAATCATTCGCCGAGAAGAGCGATTGCTTTACTTTTTTGATATTACCGAGCAAGCACAATTGGAGAAAAAATACGAACAAGAAAAAATTGTATTAGGTGTCATTTTTCTTGATAATTACGACGATGTGACGCAAGGAATGGATGATCAAACGAAAAGCCAACTCAATAGTCAAGTGACATCTATCTTAAATAGATGGGCGAGCGAATATGGTCTATTTTTGAAACGGACGTCGTCGGATCGATTTGTTGCTGTGTTAAACGAACATATTTTAGAAAAACTCGAAAAAAATAAATTTTCTATTTTAGATGAAGTGCGTGAGCAGACAGCGAAAAATCATGTGCCGTTAACACTAAGTATCGGAATAGGGACAAACTCTCCGTCTTTGCCAGAACTCGGTACGTTAGCACAGTCTAGTTTAGATTTAGCGCTTGGACGCGGCGGTGATCAAGTCGCGATTAAACAACCGAATGGAAAAGTAAAATTTTATGGTGGCAAAACGAATCCGATGGAGAAACGGACAAGAGTTCGTGCCCGCGTCATATCACATGCATTAAAGGAGCTCATTTTAGAAAGTGAACAAGTGTTTATTATGGGGCATAAATATCCTGATATGGATGCGATCGGTTCGGCGATCGGTATTTTAAAAGTGGCTCAAATGAATCAAAAGGAAGCGTTCATTGTGATTGATACAAGCCGTATTGACTCTGGGGTCCAACGTTTGCTAGAAGAAGTGAAAAAGCAGACAGAACTCTGGTCGCGTTTTATTTCTCCCGAGCAAGCATTAGAGTTGGCGACGGAAGATACGTTACTTGTTGTCGTAGATACGCATAAACCTTCGCTCGTTATAGAAGAACGGTTGTTGTTACGATTAGATCGGGTTGTTGTGATTGACCATCATCGTCGTGGCGAAGAGTTCATTGAAGATCCGATTCTCGTATATATGGAGCCATATGCTTCGTCTACATCAGAGCTCGTAACAGAATTGTTACAATATCAACCAAAGCGTTCAAAATTATCTATGCTCGAGGCAACAGCTTTGCTAGCAGGCATCGTTGTCGATACGAAAAGTTTCACATTACGCACAGGATCAAGAACGTTTGATGCAGCTTCATATTTACGCGCCCAAGGAGCGGACACGACACTTGTCCAAAAACTGTTAAAAGAAAATATTGAGCATTACATTAAGCGTGCTAAAATAATTGAGAACGCTATCATTGATGAGCACGGGTTTGCGATTGCAAAGGGAAGCGCCAATGAAACATATGATCCGGTTTTAATTGCTCAAGCAGCGGATACGCTATTATCTCTAAATGGTGTTGTCGCTTCGTTTGTTATTTCGAAGCGAAACGATCAAATGATCGGGATTAGTGCCCGTTCGTTAGGAGATGTGAATGTGCAGTTAATTATGGAAAAACTTGATGGTGGTGGTCATCTCACGAATGCGGCCACTCAGCTTGCCAATATTACAATCGATGAAGCAGAAAAGCGATTGAAGGAAGCCATTCGAGAATATATTGCAGGAGGTAAGGACACATGAAAGTGATCTTTTTAAAAGATGTGAAAGGAAAAGGAAAAAAAGGGGAAGTAAAAAACGTTGCTGATGGTTATGCGCAAAACTTTTTATTTAAACAAGGGTTAGCGATCGAGGCAACCCCAGCCAATTTAAAAGCATTAGAAGCCCAAAAAAATAAACAGAAGAAAGAAGCGGAAGAAGAATTAGCTCGCGCAAAAAAATTGAAAGAAAAAATTGATACGTTAACTGTTGAATTATTTGCGAAAGCTGGTGAAGGTGGTCGTCTATTCGGTTCAATTACGAGCAAGCAAATTGCGGAGGCGCTTCAGCAACAACATGATATTAAAATTGATAAACGAAAAATTGAATTAGATGACGCCATTCGAGCGCTTGGCTATACAAATGTACCAATTAAACTTCATCCAGAAGTAACTGCTACATTAAAAGTACATGTACAAGAGCAAAAGTAATGAAATGTGATTTTATGCCGGATTTTTTCCGTGCATATAATCACATTTTTCTTATGAGAAAGGACGGTGAGCGTACATGACAGACATATTTGCTGATCGACTCCCCCCACAAAATATCGAAGCTGAACAGGCTGTGCTCGGAGCGATTTTACTAGAGCCATCCGCGCTCACAACCGCTTCAGAAATATTAATTCCCGAAGATTTTTATCGAGCGGCACATCAAAAAATTTTCCGAACGATGTTACAACTATCTGATCGTGGCGAGCCCGTTGATTTAGTGACGGTTACATCGGAACTAGCAGATGCAAATGCGCTTGAAGAAGTAGGAGGCGTGTCATATTTAACAGAGCTTGCCAATGCCGTTCCAACAGCGGCGAATGTGCACTATTATGCGAAAATTGTAGAGGAAAAATCTATTTTGCGCCGTTTAATTCGCACGGCTACATCGATTGCTCAAGACGGTTATACGCGCGAAGATGAAGTAGACGATGTGTTAAATGAAGCGGAGCGAAAAATTTTAGAAGTATCGCAACGAAAAAATACGACGGGATTTCAAAATATAAAAGATGTGCTTGTTCAAGCGTATGACAACATCGAAATGCTTCATAACCGAAAAGGTGAGATCACGGGAATTCCAACAGGTTTTATTGAACTTGATCGAATGACAGCAGGATTTCAACGAAGCGATTTTATTATTGTTGCTGCTCGTCCGTCTGTCGGGAAAACAGCGTTTGCATTAAATATTGCCCAAAATGTGGCGACACGTACAGGTGAGAACGTGGCAATTTTTAGCTTAGAGATGGGGGCACAGCAACTCGTTATGCGTATGCTTTGTGCGGAGGGCAACATTAACGCCCAAAATTTACGGACGGGCAAATTGACACCGGAAGATTGGGGAAAGTTGACGATGGCAATGGGAAGCCTTTCGAATGCAGGTATTTTTATTGATGACACCCCGAACATTCGCGTCAGTGAAATTCGCGCCAAATGCCGTCGTTTAAAGCAAGAGCAGGGGCTTGGTATGGTACTCATCGACTATTTGCAACTTATTCAAGGAAGTGGACGAAATCGTGAAAATCGCCAACAGGAAGTATCGGAAATTTCCCGCTCGCTAAAAGCGCTAGCACGTGAATTAGACGTTCCTGTTATCGCTTTATCTCAGCTTTCGCGTAGCGTGGAGCAACGTCAAGATAAGCGACCGATGATGTCTGACTTGCGCGAATCGGGAAGTATTGAACAAGACGCGGATATTGTTGCTTTTTTATATCGTGATGATTATTACGACAAAGAATCAGAAAACAAAAACATTATCGAAATTATTATTGCGAAACAACGGAACGGTCCTGTTGGTACTGTACAACTTGCGTTTGTAAAAGAGTACAACAAGTTTGTCAACTTAGAGCGCCGCTTCGATGATACGAACGTTCCACCGGGAGCGTAATGTATACGAATAAAAATAACATATAACTATATAAATGTTCGGTTTTTTGTTGATTTTTCATAGTTGATTTGGTACACTTACTATGTTTGGAATTGATGAAGCGGAGGTGCTCGCTATGTCTTCAGTTGTTGTTGTTGGAACACAATGGGGCGATGAGGGAAAAGGAAAGATTACAGACTTTTTATCACAGCATGCAGAAGTGATTGCGCGATATCAAGGTGGAAATAACGCCGGACATACGATTGTATTTAACGGCGAAAAGTATAAATTACATTTAATCCCTTCTGGTATTTTTTATAAAGATAAAATTTGTGTGATTGGAAATGGAATGGTTGTCGATCCGAAAGCGCTCGTGCAAGAATTAGCGTATTTGCATGAGCGTGGTGTAAGCACAGACAATTTACGCATTAGCAACCGTGCGCATGTCATTTTGCCTTATCACTTAAAGCTAGATGAAGTAGAAGAAGAGAGAAAAGGGGCTAATAAAATTGGGACGACGAAAAAAGGCATTGGCCCTGCTTATATGGACAAAGCCGCGCGTGTCGGCATTCGCATTGCAGATTTGCTTGATCGCGAAGTGTTTGAAGAAAAGTTAGCTCGTAACTTAGCTGAGAAAAATGTGCTTTTTGAAAAAGTGTACGGTGTAGAAGGGTTTCAGTTAGAACACATTCTTGATGAATATTACGAATACGGACAGCAAATTGCCAAATATGTTTGTGACACATCTGTCGTATTAAACGATGCACTTGATGAAGGACGCCGTGTTTTATTTGAAGGTGCTCAAGGCGTTATGTTAGATATCGACCAAGGTACGTACCCATTTGTTACGTCGTCAAATCCTGTTGCTGGTGGGGTTACCATTGGGGCTGGTGTTGGCCCGACAAAAATTAAACATGTTGTGGGGGTAGCGAAAGCATATACAACACGTGTTGGTGACGGTCCGTTTCCAACAGAGTTAAACAACGAAATTGGTGATCGTATTCGTGAAGTAGGTCGTGAATACGGAACGACAACCGGGCGTCCACGCCGTGTCGGTTGGTTTGATAGCGTCGTTGTTCGTCATGCGCGTCGTGTTAGTGGAATTACAGACTTATCATTAAACTCGATCGACGTGTTAACAGGTATTGAAACGTTGAAAATTTGTGTTGCTTATCGTTACAAAGGACAAATCATAGAGGAGTTTCCGGCGAGTTTGAAAGTATTAGCGGAATGTGAGCCGGTATATGAAGAATTGCCGGGATGGACGGAAGATATTACGGGTGTAAAAAGTTTAGACGAGCTTCCAGCTAATGCACGTCGTTATGTTGAGCGCATTTCGCAATTAACGGGTATTCCGCTTTCGATTTTCTCGGTCGGACCAGACCGCTCTCAAACGAATGTTGTCCGCAACGTATATGCATAAGAAAAAACGTCGATGACTCGTTCGTCGGCGTTTTTTTAAAAAAACTATTGTCTTATTACTAATTATATAATAGAATAATAGATGTCTGTTGAAATACGGTTCCGTGGTGTAGGGGTTAACATGCCTGCCTGTCACGCAGGAGATCGCGGGTTCGAATCCCGTCGGAACCGCCATTTTTATTGAAATAGCAATGCGATAAAAATTGGGAAGTCAGTTATACATATGGCTCGGTAGCTACAAGTCAAGGCGTCAGTGTCGAGCTACGAGTTGTCCCGACGCATCACCCTTCTTTGAATAAACAAGTAGAGGAAGGGACACAGTCGGTAGAGCACGTTCGAATTGGCTTCTGTGCCAAGGCCTCAGCGTACCGCTCGAACTGTATCTTGAGTAAGCAAACGGAGAGCGGGACGAAGGACGTTGTTTCAAGTGGAATAGTATGGTGGAGAAAATTGTTTATATGGCTCGGTAGCTCAGTCGGTAGAGCACGTTCGAGTTAGCTTCTTTGATGAGGCACCAGCGTACCGCTCGAACTGCACCTTGAATAAGCAAACGGAGAGCGGGACGAAGGACGTTGTTTCAAGTGGAATAGTATGGTGGAGAAAATTGTTTATATGGCTCGGTAGCTCAGTCGGTAGAGCAAAGGACTGAAAATCCTTGTGTCGGCGGTTCGATTCCGTCCCGAGCCACTTGCAAGCATAGATACGTATATGTGTCTATGCTTTTTTGTTTTATAATGGTGACATGGTACACTATATGTAAATATGCCTTTGGGGGAGTGAACATACATGGAAAAAAAAATTTTAGTTGTCGACGATGAAAAACCAATTGCTGATATTTTGCAATTTAATTTAAAAAAAGAAGGATATGACGTATATTGTGCATATGATGGTGTCGAAGCGTTGCAAAAAGTAGAAGACGTACAACCAGACTTAATTTTATTGGATATTATGCTACCACAAAAAGATGGAATGGAAGTATGTAGAGAAATTCGAAAAAAATACGATATGCCGATTATTATGTTGACAGCAAAAGATTCTGAAATCGATAAAGTGCTCGGGTTAGAGCTTGGCGCTGACGATTATGTAACGAAGCCATTCAGCACACGTGAGCTATTGGCGCGCGTGAAGGCGAATTTACGACGTCATCAACAAAAACAAGAACAAGATCCAAAAGAAATGAGCGAAATCAAAATCGGTTCGCTTACCATTCATCCGGACGCCTATACTGTATCCAAACGAGGAGAACAAATTGAATTAACTCATCGCGAATTTGAACTGCTTCATTACTTGGCGAAACATATCGGTCAAGTCATGACGAGAGAACATTTATTGCAAACAGTATGGGGGTACGATTACTTTGGCGATGTGCGCACCGTTGATGTAACCGTCAGACGTTTGCGTGAAAAAATTGAAGACAATCCTTCGCACCCAACATGGATTGTTACAAGACGCGGGGTAGGGTATTATTTACGAAATCCGGAACAGGAGTAACAGCATGAAAAAAGTAAGTATATTTCAATCGATTCACGTCAAATTTGCCCTAATTTACATTTTGCTTATTTTAATTGCTATGCAAATTATCGGAGCTTATTTCGTTCGCCAGCTGGAAGCTCAGCTTGTTGAAAACTTCAAAAACTCATTAAATGAACGGGTTATTTTACTTGCCTATAACATTGAACAAGAAATGAATAAAGAACGAGATAAAAAAAGTCCTACACTCGAAGAGGAAATTCGTTCGATTTTACAAGATTTCGTCTCACAAGATATTTCTGAAGTACGGGTCATTGATAATAAAAGTAAAGTATTAGGCACATCGAATCCATACAATCAAAATATCGTTGGGAAACGAACAACAGACTTGCTTATTAAACGAACGCTAGTGGCAGGGGAAATGGCAGAAAAAATGCTTGTCGATCCGAAAACGGGACATCGGATGTACATTTCCTCTACACCTATTAAAGTAAAAAATGAAATTAAGGGCGCGATTTATGTCATCGCGTCAATGGAAAATGTTTTCGCACAAATGAGGCAAATTAACAACATTTTAGCGACAGGAACAGGGATTGCTTTAGTCATTACGGCATTGTTAGGCATTTTATTAGCACAGACAATTACACGTCCTATTTCAGATATGCGTAAACAGGCGTTAGCGATGGCGAAAGGTAACTTTTCACGAAAAGTAAAAGTGTACGGATATGATGAAATTGGACAACTTGCTCTCAGCTTTAATAACTTAACGAAAAAGTTACAAGAAGCGCAAGCAACGACAGAAGGTGAACGACGTAAATTAGAGTCTGTTTTGACACATATGACAGATGGTGTCATTGCGACTGATCGGAAAGGGAGAATTATTTTAATTAACGATGCAGCGTTAAACATTTTGAATGTTTCACGTGAAACAGTCATTTCTGCTCCGATTGTGACGATATTAGGTTTGGATGAACAATATACGTTTGAAACGTTGATTGAAGAGCGGGAAACGTTAATTTTAGACTTTAGCACAGAAGAAGAAATGTATATTTTACGTGCCTCTTTATCTGTCATTCAAAAAGAAAAAGGGTTTGTAAATGGGCTCATCGTCGTGCTACATGATATTACGGAGCACGAAAAAATTGATCGCGACCGTAGGGAGTTTGTTGCAAATGTTTCGCATGAATTGCGCACGCCATTAACAACGATGCGCAGTTATTTAGAGGCGCTTGCTGACGGCGCTTGGCGCGATGAAGAAATTGCCCCACGATTTATTGAAGTGACCCAAAACGAGACGGAACGAATGATTCGCCTTGTGAATGATTTATTACAACTTTCTAAGCTCGACAGCAAAGACTATAAATTGAAAAAAACACGTGTGCATTTCATTCCTTACTTCCATAAGGTAATTGACCGATTTGAATTAACGAAAAAAGAGAACGTTTCATTTGTTCGTAACTTTCCAGATGAAAAAATTATTGTTCATATGGATGAAGATAAAATTACCCAAGTGCTTGATAATATTATTTCGAATGCCCTTAAATACTCGCCACAAGGTGGCACAATTACGTTCCGCGTTGAAAAACTAGAAAACGACATTCAAGTAAGCGTAAAAGATGAAGGAGTAGGTATTCCGAAAGCAGACTTATCAAAAATTTTCGAGCGCTTTTATCGTGTTGATAAGGCGCGTTCACGCAAACTCGGTGGCACAGGATTAGGTTTGGCTATCGCAAAAGAAGTTGTCGTGGCGCACGGTGGGCGTATTTGGGCAGAAAGTCAAGAGCGAAAAGGGACAACGATTTACTTTACTTTGCCGATTGAACAACAGAAAAAAGGATGAAAGCGATGAAATACGAAACGATCAAGTCGATTGTATTGACGATTCTTGTATGTACGAGCGTTTTTTTAACTTGGAGTTTATGGACGTATCAGCCAAAATATGACTTCATTGAAAACGCAAAGTACATTCAAAACGTTCCTGTCAGCAACGTCGCTGTTGATTATGGCACAGTTATTCAGCCGCGTTATGTTCTTATTCATAAAGGTACACAACATTATGGAATGACGCAGCACTCGGATATTTATAAGTTGATGAAGGAAATGAAAAATTGGACATTTGATCACTTTGAAAATATATCAGGATCTATAGGAAGAGAACAGTTTCTCTCTTTTATACATGGGAAAGGGAAAATAGAGATCATTTATCCAGATGATATACCGATTGAAATATATCGAACTATTTTCCAAATTGAAGATCAAGACGTGGAAAAGGTGCGTTTTGATCGTGTCGTCATTCCAATGAATGAAAATGAAGAAGAGATAAACGTATATTTCGTTTCTGCAAATGAAAAACGAATATATAAAGCAGTCGTTCAAAATGCATCCATCGAACACGTAAAACAAACGTATTATGATCGTGCAGATCGCTATACGCCTTTTTTATCGTATGACATTAGTGAAACAAAATCTTTATTTTTACCTGCTCGTCCGCTCGTGTTGAACCGATTGCAGTACTATATGGATGAATTAAGTACAGATCGTTTTAAAGATGCCTTGTTTACAGATCCAAGCTTTGTCAAAAAAGATGTACTTGCTTTTGGAGAGGAATATACAGACGGATCGCGTTTAATGGATGTCGATTTATCTAAAAAGTTATTGCTGTATGTCAATCCTGCGGCTCGCGGTGAGGTAAAAACGTCAGATTCAACCATTTTGCAAAAGAGCATTGATTTTGTGAACGATCACGGTGGATGGACAGATACGTATTATTTTGACCGATTCGATGAAGAAGATAGAAAAGTGACGTTTCGTTTGTTTGCCAATGGGCACCCTGTATTTAATCGTTACGGAATGGCGGAAATCATACAAATATGGGGAGAAAATGAGATTATGAATTACCAAAGGCCGCTATTTACATTGGCAATTCCTGACCGCGTTAGCTTGCCCATTACACTTTCGTCCGGGTATGAAGTCGTTGATCAATTAAAAAAGCAAAAAAATGTTCAGCATGAGTTTATCGATGACATTACAATCGGTTACGAACTCGTTCGCGATACAGAACGGGAAAATATCGTTATGCTAGAACCGGCTTGGTACTGTTTATACAACGGCACATGGCGAAAAATCGTGATGACGAAAGATGAACGAAGAGGGGATATCATTGGATTGGAGTAAAACGAAAACTATTTTTATTATTACGTTCCTCATTCTTGATATATTTTTAGGCTATCAATTTATTCAGAAAAAAAATAGCAGTCAGCTCGATGTCATTTTAGAAGCGACGATTGAGGAGCAACTTGAAGCCGATGGTATTACATATGTCGATTTACCAAAAGAAATAACAAAGGCGACATATGTGAGTGGGAAAAGTAAAACATTTACGGAAGAAGAGATAAGGAGATTGCCTAATCAACAAGTTGAAACCGCAAATGAAACGGTGCTACAAGCCCATTTTATTAAACCGATTCCCCTACAAGACCCAAAAGATGGCTATCGGTTAACCGAATTTTTAAAGCAAAATATAATTGCCGGCGATCAATATACGTTTTGGAAGTACGACGAAGATTTACAAGCAATGATTTACTTTCAACAATATGATGGGAAGACGATTTATAAAAATGTAAGTAGCATGCTAATTATTTACGTGAACGACCAAAATGAAATGGTCGGTTATGAACAAACATTGCTCATTGATCTAGAAAAGGATGAGAAAAAACAAGAGATTTTACCGGCCATTAAAGCGTTAGAGACGCTGTACAAACGAAATTACTTAAAGCCTGGGGATCGAGTGACGAAAATCGACCTTGGTTACTATGCGCTCGTTCAATTTACTGCTTCACAAGTATTAACGCCGACGTGGCGTGTTGTTGTGAACGGGAAAACGGATTATTATGTAAATGCATTTGAAGGACAAGTCATTAGTGACGAAAATAAAGTGTTGGAGTGAATGAGATGAGGTTTAGCGTCCTAGCAAGTGGCAGTACCGGAAACGCTTTTTACGTGGAAACGGAACGCGAACGATTGCTCGTTGATGCAGGGTTAAGCGGCAAACAGTTAGAACAATTGTTTGCTCATATTCATCGCAATATTCAAGATGTAACCGGTGTTTTAGTGACACATGAACATAGCGATCATATTAAAGGACTAGGGGTCATTGCTCGCAAATATCGCCTCCCGATTTACGCGAATGAAAAAACGTGGAAAGCAATGGACGGATTGATTGGCGACATCCCTATTGAACAAAAATTTATTTTTCCTACTGGTACAGTTCGTACGTTTGGCGATATGGATGTGGAGTCGTTTGGCGTGTCGCACGATGCGGCTGAGCCGATGTTTTACGTGTTTCATTATGGCGGAAAGAAACTAGTGTTGATTACAGATACAGGATATGTGAGCGATCGGATGAAAGGTGTCATTCGCCATGCCGATGTATTTGTGTTTGAAAGCAACCACGACGTGGATATGTTACGGATGGGAAAATATCCGTGGCATATTAAACGTCGCATTTTAAGCGATGTAGGACATGTGTCAAATGAAGATGCTGGCTTTGCCTTAGCGGATGTCATTGGCGATCAAACAAAGCGCATTTATTTGGCCCACTTAAGCCAAGATAACAATATGAAAGAATTAGCGCGCATGACAGTTGCTCAGACGCTTGAAAGAAAAGGGGTGATCGTAGGAGAATCATTTCAACTGTACGATACAGATCCGGCTCGTCCAACGGAGCTTATTTCTGTATAAATTTCATCGTTTTTTCACCAATATATTGTATGTATATCATTAGATTAGATAGTTAGGAAAAAAGAGTATTATAATGAAAAAGGGAGCAACATGTTATAAAGAAAGGACGGGTGAAAGATGGGGTATTATGATGATCATTACGAACATATTCGTCAAAAACAAAAAGGAAATCGTAGAGGAACGTTTTTAGCAGGATTAGTCGGCGCTGTTTTAGGGGGAATGCTTGTCATCGTGGCTATTCCTTCATTAGTGAAATGGGACGTGCTTCCTTATCATGTCGAACAAACGGAAGAAAAACAGAAAACGGTGACGGAGCAGCCAACAACCGAAAAAACTATAGCGGTAAATGTTGAGACGCAAGTGACGAAAGCAGTTAATAAAGTGTCTGATGCAGTGGTAGGGATCGTAAACATTCAAGAAGCAAGTTTTTGGTCGGAAGGTGGAGAAGCGGGAACTGGTTCGGGAGTCATTTATAAAAAAGAAGGAAACAAAGCATATATTGTTACAAACCATCACGTCGTTGAAGGAGCAAGTCGTGTGGAAGTGAGCTTAAGCGACGGAACAAAGGTGGCAGCGCGATTGCTTGGGAGCGATGTGTGGACGGATTTAGCTGTATTAGAAATCGATGCGAAACATGTCACAAAAGTAGCTGAATTTGGCAACTCCGACGTCGTAAAAGTAGGAGAACCGGTCATTGCGGTCGGAAACCCACTTGGCTTGCAATTTGCAGGTTCTGTGACACAAGGAATTATTTCTGGTGTAAATCGTACAATCCCAATTGATATTGATCAAGACGGTATTCCGGATTGGCATGCAGAAGTACTACAAACAGACGCTGCCATTAACCCAGGAAACAGCGGGGGCGCACTCGTAAATATCGAAGGTCAAGTCATTGGAATCAACTCGATGAAAATTGCGCAAGAAGCTGTGGAAGGAATCGGATTATCGATACCGATTAACTATGCCAAACCAATTATTGCGGATTTAGAGAAGTTTGGACAAGTTCGCCGGCCATATATGGGCGTAGAATTGCGTTCGTTAAGTGATATTCCAGCCTATCATTGGCAACAGACACTTCATTTGCCAGCAAGCGTCAAAGAAGGAGTAGCGATCTTACAAGTCGTACCGGGATCACCTGCTGCGCAAGCTGGATTGCGTGAATTTGATGTCATCGTTGCGTTAGATGATGAAAAAATCGCCGATGTGGTTGAATTAAGAAAGCATTTATATAATCGCAAACAAGTTGGTGATACGATGAAAGTGACATTTTATCGCGATGGTAAAAAACAAACGGTGACATTAAAATTAGCGAAACAATCGTTGTAACGAAACGACAGGGGAGCCCTGTCGTTTCATTCATGAACAAGGAGTGATGGGACGTGTGGAAATGTTGTGAACAACATGTTGAACTGGCAATTGATATGTATGTGGATGAAAAACAACAAGCACCAGAAATATTAACAATTTCTGTGGATAAAAAAGAGGAAATATGTGATTTTTGTGAACAAAAAGCAATATATGTAGTAGGGAACTAATGTTTCTACACAATATGTGGATTTGTGTTGTGGATATGTGGATAAATCTTGTGGATATCATGTTTGTAAAGTGGGGATCACTTGTGAATATATACATTATTGCTGTGGGTAAACTGAAAGAAAAATATTTAAAACAAGGGATTGAAGAATATACGAAACGATTATCAGCCTATGCGAAAGTCGACATCATTGAAGTAGCAGATGAAAAAGCGCCAGAGCAGTTAAGTGAACAACAAATGGAGCTCGTCAAGAAGAAAGAAGGCGAGCGTATTTTAGCAAAAGTGACAGATGATATGCACGTGATTGCTTTAGCGATTGATGGAAAAATGATGTCATCTGAACAGTTTGCTCAAACGCTTGATCGGTTAGCGACATACGGAAAAAGCAAGATTGCTTTTATTATCGGTGGGTCACTAGGCTTAAGCGACGACGTCATGAAACGAGCAAACGAATCGCTCTCGTTTTCAAAAATGACATTTCCTCATCAACTCATGCGCCTCATTTTAACCGAGCAAATTTACCGCGCTTTTCGGATTAATCGTGGAGAACCGTATCATAAGTAAAATAAGCGGCCGAATCCAGCCGCTTATTTTACCCCTTTCATAAAGCTTTCAATTTTTGGTGAGATGATGAAAAGAATGACGCTAAAGGCGATGGCGATTCCACCGATCGTTCCGAAATAAGCCATTTCTGTTTCTGGTGTATAAAACTTTACGATTTGCGCGTTAATCGCTTGAGCGGCTGCGCTTGATAAAAACCATAAGCTCATCGTTTGAGCTGAAAATGCCGCTGGAGCGAGCTTTGTCGTTGCCGATAAGCCGACCGGTGATAAACATAGCTCACCAAACACAACGATTAAGTAGCTTAGCACGAGCCAAAGAGGGCTCACTAATGAGTCGTTTCCACCGAGATAAGCCGGCAATAAAATGACGACAAACGATAACCCAGCAAACAATAAAGCTAAAGAAAATTTCTTTGGAATGGATGGTTGTTTATCTCCTAGCTTCACCCATAGCCAAGCGAAAATCGGCGCAAACGTAATAACAAACAACGGATTCAACGATTGGAACCAAGCTGGTGAAAGATCGATACCAGCAAAATGTAACTGCG
This sequence comes from Anoxybacillus sp. CHMUD, assembly GCF_013096965.1. NCBI lineage: Bacteria > Bacillati > Bacillota > Bacilli > Caryophanales > Anoxybacillaceae > Anoxybacillus > Anoxybacillus sp. CHMUD. Next base: position 39,496 of record NZ_SDLG01000011.1, on the reverse strand, counting down.
TTCGTTTATCTGCATACGTTGCTAAAATAGTGGAACCTTGTTCTTGAATCGACCAAAACATCGCTGATGCGATGAATAACGGGATATAAGCAATAATGCGTGAACGTTCCACATCTGTCGTTTTCGGACTACGATACATCACGACGAAATAAATCGTTGGAATGACGATACCGAAAATGCCAACGAGTGAGACGAACAAATCGATCGTTAATACGTTTGTCCATGAGCCGATGAAAATGAGTAAAGCGATGATCGCTGCGCCAATTGCTCCCCATGTGAACACTTTTTTCTTTTCATCTGCAGATAATGGGTTTGGTACATGCGTTCCCGCAAGACCGAGATTTTTCTTTTTCGTTGCGACAAATACGAGAAGTCCGAAAAACATTCCGATCGCGGCAATCCCAAAACCGAGATGGAAATTATATTTCATGCCAACCGTTCCGACAACGAGCGGAGCTAAAAAGGCACCGAGGTTAATCCCCATGTAGAAAATGCTAAACCCCGCATCGCGACGGTGGTCCCCTTCAGCATATAAATCTCCAACGACGCTTGAAACGTTTGGTTTAAGCAATCCTGTCCCAAGAACGATTAACACCATCGAAACAAAAAACATTGTCACACTTCCCGGAACAGCTAGAGCAATGTGACCGAGCATAATTAAAATGCCCCCATAAAACACAGCTTTTGCCGTTCCAAACAATCGGTCAGCAACCCATCCGCCAATGATTCCTGACATATAAACGAGAGAACCGTAAATCGACATAATTGCTAGAGCAGTCGTTTGATCCAGCCCTAAACCGCCCTTTGATACTTCATAGTACATGTAAAACACGAGAATGGCGCGCATGCCATAGTAGGAGAAGCGCTCCCAAAACTCCGTAAAAAATAATGTAAAAAGTCCTTTTGGGTGGCCGAAAAAGCCGCGTTGGGGAACGCTCTCGATCATTCGTTGTCTGCTTTGTGACATAACGAAACCCCTTCCATTTTTGAAAATAATAATTTTTATTTTCTGTATTTTCTATATGAAGCCAATCCTTAGTAATAAAAAGGCTTCACAAATAATGATTTTAAAACAATATACAGATTAAGTAAATAAAAAAATTCTAAAATAATATAAGAGGATAGCTTTTCGCCATCCTCTTATTTGCGATGCATTTTAAACTGTAAAAATAATTCATTGTAATAGGCAAGCATGCTTTTTCCGAGGTTTTCATACACTTCCAGTTTATTAGCTAGTTGTTCGCTCGGATAAAAACGTTCGTCTTCAACGACTTCTTTCGGCAAATATTCGAGCGCTTTTTTATTTGGTGTCGAGTAGCCAACGTATTCGGCATTTTGGGCTGCATTTTTCGGATCGAGCATAAAATTAATGAATTGATGGGCTCCTTCAATGTTTTTTGCCGTCTTTGGAATAACCATATTATCAAACCATAAGTTTGTTCCTTCTTTTGGGATGACATAATCGAGTCGCTCGTTTTCCCACATGATTTCTGCCGCATCCCCTGACCAAACGATACCGATCGCTGCTTCTTCGTTCGCAAGTAGCATTTTAATTTCGTCTCCGACAATCGCTTTTACGTTTGGCGTGAGGGCATCTAGTTTTTGTTTTGCTTCTTGCAGATGTATTTTATTTGTATCGTTGAGCGAGTAATGTAAACTATTTAACGCCATGCCTATAATTTCTCGCGCACCGTCGACAAGCAAAATTTGGTTTTTAAAGGAAGGATCCCACAAGTCGTTCCAGCTCGTTATTTCTTTTCCTCCAAGAAGTGCGCGATTGTAGACAATGCCGACCGTTCCCCAAAAGTAAGGAATGGAATATTGATTCCCTGGATCAAACGATAAGTTAAGAAAACGCTCATCAATATAGCGTAAATTTGGGATTTTTGCATGATCGATCGGGAGCAACAATCCTTCTTCTTTCATTTTACTGATGGCATATTCTGAAGGAACAGCGACATCGAATGTCGCGCCGCCTTGGGAAATTTTCGTCATCATCGCTTCATTTGAATCAAACGTTTGATAAATGACTTTGAGACCTGTTTCTTTTTCAAATTTTTTAATAAGCGCAGGATCAATATAATCGCCCCAGTTATAAATCGTTAACGTGTTGTTTCCTCCATACCCTTCGGATGATTCGATCGTTTTTGTCACATAAAGCAAACTAAAAGTAATGAGCCAAACAAGCAAAAAAAGCGACAGTACTTTTTTCATTTTTTTCCCCCCTTTACGCTAGCACGTTGTGTCATTATGTAATACACAACGACGAGGAAAAGCGTAAATAAGAAAAGAAGGGTAGATAAAGCGTTAACGGATAAAGAAATCCCTTGGCGTGCACGTGAATAAATTTCGACAGATAATGTTGAGAAACCATTTCCTGTTACGAAAAACGTAACCGCAAAATCATCGAGTGAATATGTGAGCGCCATGAAAAAACCAGCAAAAATGCCCGGTGTCACGTACGGGAGAACGACTCTCGTCAATACGTTCCATTCGTTTGCCCCTAAGTCGCGTGCTGCGTCAATTAATGTTGGGCTCATTTCTTGTAGCTTCGGTAATACCATTAACACGACAATCGGGATGCTGAAAGCAATGTGCGACAAAAGAACGGACGTAAATCCGAGTTGAATGCCAGCAATCGTAAACAAGATTAGAAACGATGCCCCAATAATAACGTCAGGGCTGACAATTAAGATGTTATTTAACGTAAGCAACGTTTGTTTCCAACGATGCTTCGCATAATAAATGGCGATGGCGCCAAATACGCCAATGATTGTCGCAAGCGATGATGACAATAAGGCGATAATAATCGTATGCAATACAATAATGAGCAGGCGTGTGTCGTCAAACACTTCTTTATACCAATCAAGTGTAAACGATTCGAAATGGTGCATCGTCCCGCCGCTATTAAACGAATAGTAAATTAAATAAAAAATAGGCATGTATAATATAAAAAAGACAAATGCTAAATAGAGGCGAGAAATTTTCATTGTCTCACCCCCCATTTTTTATTTCCTGTGATCGCCATAATGCTAGCCATAGCGATCATTAAAAAGACAGCGATTGTCGCACCCATTCCCCAGTTTTGCGTCACGAGAAAATGTTGCTCAACCGCGGTGCCGAGCGTAATGACGCGGTTTCCAGCGATCAGTCTCGTCAACATAAAGAGCGAGAGCGACGGAATGAACACTGCTTGACAGCCTGCTTTCACGCCATCAAGCGTAAGCGGAAAAATGACGCGACGAAATGTCGTCCATTCGCTTGCTCCTAAGTCGCGCGCTGCATCGATCAAAGAAGGGTTTAATTTTTCAAGCGCATTAAAAATCGGCAAAATCATAAACGGGATAAAAATATAAACAGATACAAAAACAAAACTAAAGTCCGTAAACAATAGTTGTTTCGTTCCAATTCCAATCGTTTCAAGCAGTGCATTGACAGCTCCGTACGTGCCGAACAGTCCGAGGAAAGCGTATGCTTTTAACAACAAATTGACCCATGTCGGCAAAATAATAAGCAACAACCATAACTGCTTATGCTTCGTTTTTGTCAACAAATATGCGGTTGGATAAGCAATAACAAGCGAGATTGCTGTAATGACAAAAGCATACCAAAACGAGTTTAGCGTCATTCGTAAGTAAACAGGTGTGAAAAAAGTTTCATAGTTAACGAACGAGAAATTCCCTTCAATATCGAAAAACGAATAATAAACGATAAGAATGATCGGTGCAATAACAAACAATGCGATCCATAACCAATACGGAACAGCATAAGCGTAGCGGCGCATATTATTCACCTCCACTCCGCTTCATGACATGAATCGCTTCTGGTTCAAAATGAAGGCCGATTTCTTCCCCAATTTCTGCTTTTTTTGTCGAGTGAACGAGCCACTCGTTCCCATACGCATCATAACAACAAAGCTCATAATGCACACCACGGAATAAAACAGAATCGACGCGCACACGCAATTTGCCACGCTCAACAGTTGTTAACTCTAAATCTTCAGGACGAATAACAATGTCGACGCGTTCGTTTTTCGCAAAACCGCGATCAACGCATGTAAATTGTTGATTAGCAAATTCCACAACAAAATCGTCCATCATCACCCCAGTAATAATATTTGATTCCCCAATAAAATCAGCAACGAAACGGTTGACAGGTTCATCATAAATGTCTTTTGGTGTGCCACGTTGTTCAATCTTCCCTTTATTTAATACGAAAATTTCATCCGACATCGCAAGCGCTTCTTCTTGATCGTGAGTAACGAAAATAAACGTAATGCCAAGTCTTCGTTGTAATTCACGCAACTCATATTGCATTTCTGTTCGAAGCTTTAAATCGAGCGCAGAAAGCGGTTCATCTAGCAACAGTACGTCCGGTTCGTTGACGATCGCGCGGGCGATGGCGACACGTTGTCGTTGTCCACCTGACATTTCATGAATCGCGCGCTGTTCATAGCCTTCCAAGTTGACGAAACGGAGCGCCTCTTTCACTTTTCGTTCAATGTCTGCCTCCGGTATTTTTTTAATACGTAAGCCAAAAGCGACGTTTTCAAATACGTTTAAGTGAGGAAAAAGTGCGTAATCTTGAAACACCGTATTCACTCGTCGTTTGTTTGAAGGCACGTGGTTTATCCGTTGGCCATGAAAATAAATATCGCCTTTTGTCGGCTCGATAAACCCAGCAATTAACCGGAGAATGGTCGTTTTTCCGCAGCCGGACGGACCAAGAAGCGTATAAAACTTCCCGCGCTCCATTTCAAAGCTCACATCATCGAGCACAGGAGCATCATCATCGTATCGTTTTGTGACATGTTCAAAGCGAATGATGACACGATCATCCATCTTTTTTATCTCACCTCATTTTTCGCATGTTTAAGTTTATTATGAATGATCGGCCTATATTGAGCAACTTTTTTTCGCTATTGGAGAACGCCATAATTAACGATTTCAACGGTCGGACGAATGTTGACGTCCGCCTTCGCAAATGCTTTTGCCCAGCTTTTTTGTTTTTTAAATGCTTCGTACTCATAAGCGCGAGCGTATAAGCCGAATCCGATCGGATCGACTTCATATGTTTGCATTTTTTTACAATTGACTCAAGCTGTTTTTGTATTTCTTTGGCGAGCAATTTTTCAACTTTCTCCTTAATCTTTTTTCATATTTAGGTACGTTGTAGATTCCGTTAAGACGGCGCTTAATTTCATACGCACATCAAAACGAAATGTTCCGTGTTGAAACGACGGTTTATATGAAACATCGCCATATTCAATAGAGATGCTTACGTATTCCGTTCGTTTTGTTAATGTTTTAATTGGTGACGTAAGTGAGGTTGTCGGTTTGACACGCTTTTGCAATATCGCAAAATATGGGCTTTCTTTTTGTAATAACGAGCCGACATATTTTCGTTTCTCATTAAATAAAGCGATCCCGCCTGCGACGAGATCCCCTTTATATACTTTCATCATCGGCGCAAAAGGCGTTTGAGCGCGATCAATCGATAAACGACGAAATTGAAGAAGATTGATTTTTGTCGTTTGCTTCCCTTTATCAGCTGTCAGCAATACGTCTCGAATGGCGACAGATAGACGAGGCTTATCATCAGGCCGAATGTACATTAAATTTTTTAACGGGTCGTCAAAAACGATAAAGTTCGCAGTAGTTGAGTTTTTCGGATCACGATATAACACGTCGTGGAACGCGTTCGCGCGATTCGCCGAATTGAGCGGAATAATCCCGTAATGGGACGAAAGAGCCGTAATGTAAGCTGACGGTAAAAAATCGCCATGAAAAAGGCAAGCAGGCGCAGTAAGCGTAAAAACGAAGCGATCATCCAACGTGTACTATAGTCATTTCGCACGTTTCAATAAACCTTTGGTGCGATCCTTTCAGCGATGATTCAATTTGCGGTTCAGTGATCGCTCGTTGCGGCCATCCTTGTGTATCCAAAACAGCAATACGCGGTTATCGCCATCGAGCAATAGCGCGGTTTCTCCTTGAAACACATGTTGAATGACGTGTTCCCATTTTGTCGTATATGATTTCGACCCGATCGGCAATTGAATGTCCGTCGTCTCTTCAATTTGTTTCGTTTCAAATAAAAGCGGATCAATAATGTTATTGTTAATCGAATTTTTATCAACGAGCGTGTTGAGGTATACGAGCAATGCTCTTTTCTTCGGCTCGCCAATCCATATATGACAATAAATGAGGTCGGGAGTTTTTGTGAAATAGTCACGCAACGTTTGTTCATTCATATCAAGCGAATGCGTAAGCGTTTGTTGTATGCTGTTCATCATTCATCCCCTTCAAGCTGTCGAAGTGGTTCAGTTGCTGGCCCTTCTAGTACTTTTCCGCTGAAAGAGAAGCGTGAACCGTGACAAGGACAGTCCCATGACCGTTCGCTATTATTCCATTCGAGTTCACATCCCATATGTGTACATGTCGTATCGACGACATATAGCCTTCCTTGTTCGTCGCGGTATGCACCTGCCCGTTTTCCGTCTACATTGACTACAGCTCCTTCTCCTGGCGATATGTCGCGAGGGGTACGAAGGGCGTATTCAAGCTTTCCGATTAAGAAGTGTTTCGCGACATCGATTCCTTCCGTCAGTAAGTGATTGAGTGATGGATCAGCGACAAAGCGTGACGGGGCAAACAGTTGAGCGTAACGATTTTCTTTTTGTAACGCTAAATCGGCTAACAGATGAGCAGCAACTGTACTTGTCGTCATGCCCCATTTACGATATCCTGTCGCGACAAGTATGTGTGGAAGGCTTGTGCGAATCGGACCGATGTATGGGAGATTGTCTAGTGTGACAAGATCTTGCGCCGACCAGCGATATTGCACGTCCGACAATCCGAATATATGTTTTGAAAATGATTGTAACGCTTCATAGTGATGAATCATGTTGGTTCCTTGTCCGACTTTATGTGACTCGCCACCAACGAAAAGAAGAGGTTTTCCGTCTATCATCGTATATCGCAACGATCGCTTTGGCTCATTTGCGCTTAAATACATGCCTTGCAATCGTTCATGCGACTCGACTGCAATGACGTATGATCGTTCTGCATGCAGTCGTGCGAAGTAAAAAGCAGGATCGAAAAACGGAAAATGAGTACAAATGACAACGGTGTCACAAGTGATCGTTGCTCCATTTTTCGTTTGTACAACCGGTCTTGTCGATGTCTCAATATGTTGTGCAACGGTTTGTTCATAAAAAGATGCCCCATGTTTGACAGCGAGTTCCACTAATGTTTTTAAATAATGGAGCGGATGGAATTGCGCTTGGTTGCGCATCATGATTGCACCTTGAACGGAAAAAGGAAGCGACAGTTGATCGACATATGCTCCGTCAATGCCGATCGTTTCATATGCTTTCCATTCCGCCTCGAGCTTATATAATTGCGTTTCTTCAGTCGTATATACGTATGCATCTTCTAGCGATACGTCGCAATGCATATCGTTTTCTTTTATTGTTTGCAAAATAAACTGTATTGCCTCGCTATTTGCTTCGTAATATTGACGAGCGCTATCCTCACCGAAGTGAGCAATCAGCTCATGATAAATGAGATCATGCTGGGCAGTTATTTTTGCCGTCGTATGCCCTGTTGTGCCGTGACATAGCCGATTTGCTTCGATGACGGCGACACGCACGCCTTGTTTAGCGAGCAAATAAGCGGTTGTAATACCTGTTATTCCTCCACCAATAATCGCTACATCCGTTTCAATCGGTTGCGTCAAAGATGGAAAAGACGGAAGCGTTGTTGTTTGTAGCCAATACGATTGAGATAACTTTGGTAAAGACATGTTTTTGTTCCTCCATACCCATGTTTTTCTTAATTTTCCCCAAATCGAAAAGTTTATGATGAACATTTGCAAAGATGATAAAATGGAAATAGACGAGTATCGAAACGTTTTAATAACATAACGTAAGAGGGAGAGTTAAAGTGAATAAAGATGCAAATATTCGTTTACAAGATAACGTCGTGTTAGAACATTATGGGCTTAATGAGCTGCATTTAGAATCTGTTCGCCATTATCGCGAACAATTTGCAAAAGTGAAACCAAACCACCCGTGGAACGGATTAGAAACAAAAGATTTTTTATATAAAATCGGCGCATGGGGAAAAATACGAGACACAAACAAAGAGGGACTCACACTCGCAGGACTTCTTATGTTTAGCGAAGAGCGAATGATTACAGAAGTTTTACCACAATACTTTTTAGAGTATCGTGAATATGGAGATGATGAGCTGCATTGGTCAAACCGTTTTACTTCACAGGACGGAACATGGTCGGGAAATATTTATGATTTTTATTTTAAAGTGATGCACGAGGTCAACGACGTATCACAAGTTGAAAAAGACGCTGTCCATGAAGCGTTAATGAATGCAATCGTCCATGCTGATTATAGCGGTGATGGAGGGATTATTGTTGAACGGCAGCGATCATGTATTCAAATGTCTAACCCTGGTTTGTTTGGTATTCCTTTAGAACAAGCAAATAGTGGTGGAGTCAGCTATTTGCGCAATCCAAATATGTTTAAAATGTTTATTTACATTCAGTTTTGTAAACGTGCTGGAGTCGGTTTAAAAACGATGGAGACAATTTACTCACAACAATTTGCTGTTGAGCAATATGATTTTCAAAAACGAACGGTTGTTACATTGCCTATTGTGTCCTTCCCAGAAAGACACGACTGTATAAATGAGATCGAGGTATTGAGTGATTGGATGGGCGATGCACCATTATCAGACTCCATAAATAAAGAAAACAACTCCTATAATAACGATCAAAACTCCGTAAATAATGAGTTTGAGTCCGTAAATAAAGACCCAAACTCCTTAAATATTGAAATAAACCCCGTAAATAAAGTGCTTGACTCCATAAATAAAAAGGATAGCTCCGTAAATAAAGATGATAACTCCGTAAACATCTCATTCAACTCCGTAAATAAATTGGATGAGGAAGAAGAAAGAAATATCGATCAGGAGCTATGGAGCATTGCTGAAATTGCGCGTAAGAAAAAAAGACTTGCACCGGCTAAGATGGAAGAAGTCATTTTGCAGTTATGTGCCCGTCGACCATTAATGTTAAAACAGTTATCCCATTTACTAGATCGAACGCCAGACGGATTGCGCAATAATTATTTAGGAAAGCTATTAGCGGAAGGGAAAATGCGCTTAAAGTATCCAGATCAACCAAATCATCCAAAACAAGCGTATATAACGAATAAGTAATATTCATGATTTGTTCAATATTTCACAATTTAAATTAGGGAAAAGAATGTTACAATGATGGTAACAAAAGAAAAGTTGAGGTGACAGCTGATGCTTATATGCGAATGGAGAAACTTTTCCACAGATGCGGAAACATATACATTGGAGCTATTCGAAGAAATGATTGGTGATGAATTTGAAGCAATGATGTTTGAAGATGATCAAGAAATTCCTTCTTATATATGGACAGTAAATTATGTCGTCATTGTTAAGCGGAATACGCGTATGTACAACGATATTTCTTTTACAAAAATTCCACGCAATCCAGTATGTGAGTAACCGTCTTCTTCATGAGAAGCGGTTCTCTTATACAATATAATTGCTCAATATTTCACAAAGTTGACACACACAAACAAAGCCTAATTCACTAAAATAAAAATGTGAAAACAATCACATTTTTATTTTCAACTAATTTGTGAAGTTTTTCACAAAAATGATTATGGGAGGGGCTTATATGGCTGTGGAGGAAAAAGTATTAGACCAAAAGAAAGAAGTTACGAAAATGATTGATACGCTTGTAGCCAATGCGCAAAAAGCGTTAAAAGCGTTTCGTGACTATGATCAAGAGACGATCGATCATATCGTCAAGCAAATGGCGTTAGCTGGGCTTGATAAACATATGTATTTAGCGAAACTAGCCATTGAAGAAACAAAGCGCGGTGTATATGAAGATAAAATCATTAAAAATATTTTTGCGACAGAATATATTTACCATAACATTAAATACGATAAAACCGTCGGCGTTATTCGCGAAAATGAACAGGAAGGCATCATTGAAATTGCTGAGCCTGTTGGCGTTATCGCCGGGGTAACCCCAGTCACGAACCCGACTTCAACAACAATGTTTAAAGCGCTCATTTCTATTAAAACGCGCAATCCAATCATTTTTGCGTTCCACCCATCCGCTCAAACATGCAGCAGTGAAGCGGCACGCATTTTACGGGATGCAGCGATTGCTGCGGGTGCGCCAGAACATTGTATTCAATGGATCGAAACTCCTTCTGTCGAAGCGACGCAACAATTGATGCATCACCCTGGTGTTTCACTCATTCTTGCGACAGGTGGAGCAGGCATGGTGAAAGCGGCATATAGCTCAGGAAAGCCAGCATTAGGGGTTGGACCTGGTAACGTACCTTGCTATATTGAGAAAACAGCAAATATTAAACGTGCGGTGAACGATCTTATTCTTTCTAAAACGTTTGATAACGGCATGATTTGTGCATCTGAACAGGCGGTCATTATCGATAAGGAAATTTATGATGAAGTAAAAAAAGAAATGATCGCTAACAAATGCTACTTTTTAAACGAGGAAGAAAAGAAAAAAGTAGAAAAACTAGTGATTAACGAAAATACGTGCGCAGTGAATCCGAATATTGTCGGGAAACGAGCGTATGACATTGCGAAAATGGCAGGGGTTGATGTTCCTGCTGATACGAAAATTCTTGTTGCGGAGTTAAAGAGCGTTGGTCAGCAAGAGCCGCTTTCTCGTGAAAAACTAAGTCCGGTATTGGCTTGTTATAAGGTGAATAGCACAGAAGAAGGATTAAAGCGGGCAGAAGAAATGCTTGAATTTGGTGGACTTGGCCACTCCGCTGTCATTCATTCGGAAAATCAAGACGTCATTCTTGAATTCGGTAAGCGAATGAAGGCGGGACGAATCATTTCGAACGCACCGTCTTCACAAGGGGCGATCGGTGATATTTATAACGCATACATTCCATCGTTGACGCTCGGTTGCGGTACATTCGGTGGCAACTCCGTTTCGACAAACGTCGGTGCGACACATTTAATTAATATTAAAAAATTAGCGAGAAGGAATGTAAACATGCAATGGTTTAAAGTTCCGCCGAAAATTTATTTCGAAAAATACGCGACACAATATTTAGCGAAAATGCCAAACATCTCACGTGCCTTTATCGTTACAGACCCAGACATGGTGAAGCTCGGCTATGTTGATAAAGTGTTATACTATTTGCGTAAACGTCCAGATTATGTGCATTGTGAAATTTTCTCAGAAGTTGAACCAGATCCATCAATTGAAACAGTGATGAAAGGTGCCGACATGATGCATGCGTTCCAGCCAGACGTCATCATCGCGCTCGGCGGTGGTTCGGCGATGGACGCGGCGAAAGCGATGTGGTTGTTCTATGAACATCCAAATACCGACTTTAATGGCTTAAAACAAAAGTTTTTAGATATTCGTAAACGCGTATTTAAATATCCAAAACTCGGTCAAAAAGCGCAATTTGTCGCGATTCCAACAACATCTGGTACAGGTTCAGAAGTGACATCGTTTGCGGTCATTACAGATAAGAAAAATAACGTCAAATATCCGCTTGCTGACTACGAGTTAACACCAGATGTCGCCATCGTTGACCCACAATTCGTCATGACGATGCCAAAACATATTACAGCGGATACAGGTATGGACGTATTAACACATGCGATTGAAGCGTACGTATCGAACATGGCAAACGACTACACAGACGGATTAGCACTAAAAGCGATTCAACTCGTCTTTGAATACTTGCCACGCGCATATAAAAACGGCAACGATGAAGTCGCGCGTGAAAAAATGCATAACGCATCAACGATCGCTGGTATGGCATTTGCGAACGCATTTTTGGGCATTAACCATAGTTTAGCGCATAAACTTGGGGCAGAATTCCATATCCCACACGGACGTGCGAACACAATTTTAATGCCGCATGTCATTCGTTACAACGCGCAAAAACCGAAGAAGTTTACAGCGTTTCCGAAGTACGAACATTTCGTCGCTGATGAGCGTTATGCTCAAATTGCTCGCCTGCTTGGCTTGCCATCAAAAACGACAGAAGAAGGTGTCGAAAGCCTTGTTCAAGCAATCATTAAGCTAGCGAAAGAACTCGATATGCCGCTAAGCATCGCAGCTACAGGTGTGAAAAAAGAAGAGTTTGAAAGCAAAGTCGAACAACTCGCTGAACTAGCTTTTGAAGATCAATGTACAACAGCCAATCCAAAATTGCCGTTAGTCAGCGACCTTGCCGACATTTATCGCCAAGCGTATAAGGGGGTTTAAGAGGATAAGGGACGTCCGATGAAGGATGTCCCTTCTTTTTGTTTATGGTACACTAATAGAGGAAAGTGAGGGACGGATCATGAAACAAGCAAAGACGAATGCTGTGCGCATGCTCGATCGTGCACGTGTACCATATGAACTGTTTACTTACGATTATACGGATGGACAAATTGATGGAATATCGGTTGCGAAAAAAATTGGGCAACGTGAAGAACTAGTGTATAAAACGCTTGTCACAAAAGGGGCAAGCGGTCAACTTTACGTATTCGTCATCCCTGTCGCAGCAGAGCTAGATTTGAAAAAAGCGGCGAATATTGTCGGTGAAAAAAGCGTGCATATGTTGCCTGTGGCAGACATCGAAAAAATGACAGGGTATGTGCGTGGCGGTTGCTCGCCCATTGGGATGAAAAAACTATATGCGACATATGTCGACGAATCGGCGCTTTTGCACGAGCAAATCATTGTGAGCGCAGGAAAAATTGGCATGCAAATGAAGCTTTCTGTTCAAGACTTATTAAAGTTGACAAATGGGAAAACCGCACATGTCATTAAAGCGTAGGAGGGTTGTCGCATGCGAATGGCAAAAGAGGAAGAACAGCAATGGTTAGCACAACGTATAGAAGAAGGATTGTTAACTGACGACAATCGCTTGCTTTGGGAAATGATTTTGCCAAGTCGCTTAAAGCGCATGTACGATGTGTTAAGCGAACGAACAAGATATATCACCATTTTGACGGAAGCGGTTGATGACCCGCACAATCAAGCCGCGGTGTTACGTTCAGCCGAGGCGTTCGGTATTCAAGACGTTCATGTCGTCACCGGAGCGGCTCCATTTGAACCGAATAAATGGGTGACGCGACATGCGGACAAGTGGCTCAATGTGCATAAACATTCATCGATTGAACAGGCCATCCGCCATCTCCAACAAAACGGCTATCAAGTATATGCAAGCTATTTAGGAGAAGGAACAATTCCGCTTGAACAAATTGACGTAGCGAAGCCGACAGTGCTTTTGTTCGGAAATGAGCATCGTGGTGTATCAGAAGAGGCGCTTGCTTTGGCAGATGGAAAGTTCGTCATTCCGATGAATGGATTTGTGCAAAGTTTCAATATTTCCGTTGCAGCAGCTATTTCTCTTTACGATGTGACGAAGCGAGCAAAACAAGTGGCAGGGGAGCTTTATCATTTGTCGCTAGCGGAAAAGAAAGAAATATATGAACATTGGATGAAGCTTTCGCTTAGCCCGCGGCTAAGAAAAATGGTGGAAAGTCAAATGGGAGGACGCAATGATTGAAGCAGTTATTTTTGATTTAGATGGCGTCATTGCAGATACGGTTGAGCTATATTATATCGCGACAAAACGTGTCGCCGATGAAATTGGGGTACCGTTTGATCGACAGCTCAATCAAAAGCTACAAGGCATGAGCAGACAGGCGATGGTTGAGGCGCTTCTTGGAGAAAAGGCGCGTGAATGGTCGGAAGAAGAAAAGCGAGCCCTTGGCGACCGGCGCGGTCAATATTATCGTGTGTTGATCGAGCAATTGTCGCCAAACGACGTGTTGCCGGGAATGATAGATCTCCTTCGCGACATTCAGCGCGACGGTGTCCCGATGGCGCTCGCATCGTCAAGTTCAAATGCAAGTGTAGTTGTTGAGCGGCTTGGTGTGCGTTCATTTTTCGACGTCATCGTCGACGTAAAAACAATTACGCGCATGAAGCCCGATCCAGAAATCTTTTTAACGGCCGCTAAACATCTTTATGTCGATCCGCGCTTTTGTGTTGCCATTGAAGACGGTGAGGCAGGAATGAAGGCGATCAAGCAAACAAATATGTTTTCCGTTGGTATCGGAGCTCATTTAGCTCCGCTGTCGCCTGATTGGCTCGTTCAGCGGACAACACAATTGACGTGGGGCGAGTTAAAACAACGGTTTATGCAAAGAGCTGGTCAATGACGACCAGCTTATTTTACGCCTAATATTTGTTTTGCTTTTTCAACACTTTCTTCTGATGGTGTCGGGATGCCTTCAAGCGGATACGTCAGTCCAAGTGCTTTCCATTTGTAAACGCCGAGTTGATGATACGGAAGCACCTCAATTTTTTCGACGTTGCGCAACGTACGAATGAAGTCAGCTAAGCGATGCAAATCTTCTTCATCGTCTGTGATGGTTGGAACGAGCACATGGCGAATCCAGACGGGTACGTTTCGTTCTGATAATAGACGTGCAAAAGCTAAAATATGTTCGTTCGTTTTTCCTGTTAGTTTTCGATGTTTTTTTTCGTCGATATGTTTTAAATCTAGCAAAATTAAATCCGTATATTGAAGCAATTTATCAAGCTTTTGTTGGAACGATGCCTCCGTCGTATAACATCCGCCAGACGAATCAATCGTTGTATGAATGCCAAGCTGTTTACAGCGACGGAATAGTTCCGTTAAAAAGTCGATTTGTAAAAGCGGTTCGCCACCGCTGACCGTTATTCCACCACCGGATGCCTGCATAAAAGGCAAGTATGTTTGGGCATCAGCGATGATTTCATCAACAGACATTTGTCTTCCTTTGCCAATTTCCCACGTATCTGCGTTGTGGCAATATTGACAACGCAATAAACACCCTTGTGTAAAAATGACGTAACGAATACCAGGACCGTCAACTGTTCCGCACGATTCGACTGAATGAATAAATCCGTTCATGATGTTTTCCTCCTAGGTAGAAAGCTCCCACGCATCGTGGGAGCTTCCGTTACATTGTTTCATGGAACGTCCGATTAATGACGTCAATTTGTTGTTCACGTGTTAATTTAATAAAGTTGACCGCATAACCTGATACGCGAATCGTTAGTTGCGGATATTTTTCAGGATGTTCCATCGCGTCGAGCAACGTTTCGCGGTTAAAGACGTTGACGTTCAAATGGTGACCGCGTTTTTTAGCATATCCGTCTAAAATTGCCACAAGGTTTTGAACGCGTGTTGCATCATCTTTACCGAGTGCTTTTGGCACGATTGAGAACGTGTTTGAAATGCCATCTAATGCATATTCATACGGTAATTTTGCGACAGAGCTTAATGACGCAAGCGCTCCTTTTGTGTCGCGACCGTGCAACGGGTTAGCGCCCGGTGCGAACGGTTCGCCTGCGCGGCGGCCGTCAGGTGTATTTCCTGTCTTTTTCCCATAGACGACGTTTGACGTGATTGTTAAGATCGATGTTGTATGTTTTGAATCGCGATACGTTTTATGTTTGCGCAATTTTGTCATAAAGCGCTCAACAATATCGACCGCAATCGCATCAACGCGATCATCGTTGTTACCGTATTTCGGGAAGTCTCCTTCAATTTCAAAGTCGATAGCTAAGCCGTTTTCGTCGCGAATCGTTTTTACTTTTGCATATTTCATTGCGCTCAATGAGTCGGCGACAACAGAAAGGCCGGCGATTCCCGTTGCCATTGTACGCATGACATGTGTGTCGTGGAGCGCCATTTCAATGCGTTCATAACAATATTTATCGTGCATGTAATGGATGACATTTAATGTATTAATATACAATTCAGCAAGCCATTCCATGACGTTGTCAAATTTGCGCATCACTTCATCGTAATCTAAGTATTCAGATGTGATTGGCGCAAATTCTGGACCGATTTGCACTTTTAGTTTTTCGTCAATGCCGCCGTTAATCGCATATAATAATGCTTTCGCAAGGTTTGCGCGCGCGCCGAAAAATTGCATTTGTTTACCGATGCGCATCGCGGAGACGCAGCATGCGATACCGTAGTCATCTCCAAACTCCGGACGCATTAAATCGTCATTTTCATATTGGATAGAGCTTGTTTGAATCGACATTTTCGCACAATATTTCTTAAACGCTTCTGGCAATTGTGTTGACCAAAGAACTGTTAAGTTTGGTTCTGGTGCTGGACCTAAGTTATCAAGCGTATGCAAGAAGCGGAATGAGTTTTTCGTCACAAGTGGACGCCCGTCAATCGCGACACCGCCGATCGACTCGGTTACCCACGTCGGGTCGCCGCTAAATAGCTCATTATATTCTGGTGTTCGCGCGAATTTGACGAGGCGTAACTTCATAACGAAATGGTCAACGAGCTCTTGTGCTTCCCGTTCTGTTAATGCCCCTTCTTGCAAGTCGCGTTCGATATAAATATCTAAAAACGTAGAAACGCGACCTAAACTCATTGCTGCACCGTTTTGTTCTTTAATCGCCGCAAGATAAGCGAAATATAACCATTGGAACGCTTCGTGTGCGTTGCGCGCCGGCTTTGAAATATCGTAGCCGTAGCTTGCCGCCATTTCTTTTAGTTCTTGGAGGGCGCGAATTTGTTCAGCTAATTCTTCGCGGAGACGAATGATATCTTCACTCATTGTACGCGCGCCTGTGTTGCGTAAATCTTTTTTCTTCTCTTCAATTAAGCGATCGACACCGTATAACGCGACGCGGCGATAGTCTCCGATAATGCGACCGCGTCCATAGGCGTCAGGAAGCCCTGTAATGATGCCTGCTTTGCGCGCCGCTTTCATTTCGTCCGTATACACGTCAAATACGCCTTGGTTATGCGTTTTCCGATATTGTGTGAAAATTTTCTTTACTTCGTCGCTCACCTGGTAACCGTATGCTTCGCATGCTTGTTCAGCCATACGAATGCCCCCAAATGGCATGAGCGCTCGCTTAAATGGCTGATCTGTTTGAAAACCGACAACTTTTTCAAGTTCCCTGTTTAAATAGCCTGGTCCGTGCGACGTGATGGTCGATATAATTTCTGTATCCATGTTGAGAACGCCGCCTTTTTCGCGTTCAAGTTTTGAAAGTTCCATCACTTGTTCCCAAAGTGTTTTTGTCGCTTCCGTTGGACCTTGTAAAAACGATTCATCCCCTGTGTAAACGGTTACGTTATTTAAAATAAAATCGCGAACGTCAATTTCTTTTTTCCACTTATCGCCTTTGAACGTTCTCCAAGCGTCCATTAAAGCTTCGTTCACAGTAAGTAGCGCCATCATAATCTCCTCCCAATCATTAAGGAATAGTAACCCCCTATATAAAGAATACTACTTTATTACACGCACGGGAGAATAAAGTGTTGAAAAATTTGTGAAAGATTGAGTGAAAACATTTTTTAAAATAAAGATTTTTCAAAAAATTATTTTTATAAAATTTGTTGCATAAAAAATAAAAAGCTGATAATATGTGAAACATAGAGAGCATAACATGTTTATACACAAGCGTTTATTATTTTACAGCAAATAGTAAGGGGGAGTAACAATGATAAAAAAAGGAATGATTGCAACACTTGTTTTTATACTTATGTTTGCGCTTGTCGGATGCGGCGGTTCGACAGAAAAAACGGAAACAACAGAAAAGAAAATTACCGTTGTAACAGATGCAGCATTTGCCCCGTTTGAATATATGGATAAAGGAGAAATTGTCGGATTTGATGTCGACTTATTAAAAGCAGTCATGGAAGAAGCAGGGTTAGAATATGAATTAAAAAATATCGGCTGGGATCCACTGTTTGCGGCCATTCAAGGAAAGACAGCAGATATGGCCGTTTCGGGCATTACGATTAACGACGATCGGAAAAAAACATACGACTTCTCTATTCCGTACTTTGAATCGACACATATGATTCTCGTGAAAGAAGGAAGTTCAATTAAAAGCGCGAAAGATTTACAAGGAAAAGTAGTCGGAGTGCAAAATGGTACAACTGGACAAACGGCGGTTGAAAAAATTTTAGGAAAAGAGAATCCAAATATTAAAAAGTTTGAGAATTCAGTTGTTGCGATTATGGATTTATTAAACGGTGGTGTCGAGGCGGTTGTGACAGATAATGCTGTTGCGAACGAATATGTGAAAAACAACCCAGATGCGAAAATTGTAGCATTTGAAGATCCAGATCATTTTGAATCCGAATTTTACGGTTTTATGTTCCCGAAAGGTAGCGAGCTCAAACAAAAAGTAGACGAAGCGTTGAAAAAAGTCATTGAAAATGGCACGTATACAGAAATTTATAAAAAGTGGTTTGGCACAGAACCGAATATTGAATCATTACAACAACAGCAATAACATGGACGTAAAAGTTGCGTAACTGTTCCCGGTTACGCAACTTTTTCAAAGGGAAAGGTGAGACATATGGATTTTCGTTTTGATATTGTAGTTGAATATGCGCCGTTCTTTCTTAAAGGGGTATTGTGGACGATCGGCCTATCATTAGTCGGTATCGTCTTTGGTACGGTGCTCGGGTTAGTGATTGGGCTTGGAAAAATGGTTCAAAACCGCTTCATTCGTCTTCCGTTTGATTGGTACGTTCATTTTTTTCGTGGAACACCGCTATTTGTACAGATTTTACTGATTCATTTCGGTGTCATGCCGATGTTTACAGCGCAGCCGAATCCGCTCGTATCAGGAGCGATTTCTTTATCGTTAAACGCAGCTGCGTATATCGCAGAAATTTTTCGGGCCGGCATTCAATCGATCGATCGTGGTCAAATGGAAGCAGCTCGCTCGCTCGGTATGACACATGTACAAGCGATGCGTTACATCATTTTACCGCAAGCGATTAAGCGAATGATCCCACCGCTTGGCAATGAATTTATCGTCCTTATTAAAGACTCGTCACTTGCGGCTATCATTGCAGCACCTGAACTAATGTATTGGGGACGGGCGATGCAAGGTCAATATTATCGCGTTTGGGAGCCTTACTTAACTGTTGCCCTTATTTATTTAATTCTCACTCTTTCGCTAAGCAAGCTGTTACACCGGTTAGAAAGAAGGTATGATGCATGATTAAAGTCACAAATCTGAAAAAATCATACGGATCACTACAAGTGTTAAAAGGTATTGACGCACACATTCGTGAAAAAGAAGTGGTCGTTGTCATCGGTCCGTCTGGATCGGGAAAGTCGACATTTTTACGTTGTTTAAACATGTTGGAAGATTTTGATGAGGGGGATATCGTCGTTGACGGATTTCATTTGAAAGATCCGAAAACGGATTTAAATAAAGTGCGTGAAGAAGTCGGCATGGTGTTTCAACGATTTAATTTATTTCCGCATATGACGGTACTTCATAATATTACACTCGCCCCGATGAAAGTGCGCAAATGGCCAAAGGAAAAAGCGGCAGAAAAAGCGCTACAATTGCTTGCGAAAGTCGGTTTACAAGATAAAGCGCACGTATATCCGGATTCATTATCAGGTGGACAGGCACAGCGTGTAGCGATCGCTCGTGCGCTCGCGATGGAGCCGAAGGTGATGTTATTTGACGAGCCGACGTCTGCGCTCGATCCCGAAATGGTCGGGGAAGTGCTTGCGGTTATGAAGCAGTTGGCGAAAGAAGGAATGACGATGGTCGTCGTGACACATGAGATGGGATTTGCGCGTGAAGTTGGGGATCGCGTTCTCTTTATGGACGGTGGAGTAATCGTCGAAGAAGGAACGCCACAACAAATTTTTGATGCGCCACAACATGAGCGAACGAAGTCGTTTTTATCGAAAGTGTTATAAGAAAAAGGTGTCCCGTTTGTCAGGACACCTTTCGTCTTTATGCTAACAATTGTTTATCTAACGCTACTTCGACAGGAACGTAATCGTAACCGAGGTCGCGTGCGACTGCTTCGTATGTGATTTCTCCGTTTGCTACGTTTACACCAAGACGTAATGCCGGGTTATCTGCAACAGCTTTGTGTACACCTTTATTTGCGATTTGTAGTGCGTATGGCATTGTGACGTTTGTCAATGCGAGTGTAGATGTGCGTGGAACCGCCCCCGGCATGTTCGCGACTGCATAGTGAACGACGCCGTGCTTCACGTATGTTGGGTTGTCGTGTGTTGTCACATGGTCGCTCGTTTCCACAATGCCACCTTGGTCGATCGCTACGTCAACGATGACCGAGCCTGGTTGCATCGCTTTTACCATTTCTTCTGTCACAAGTTTTGGCGCTTTTGCTCCTGGGATTAATACGGCACCGATCACAAGGTCAGACTCCGCAACAGCTTGTGCGATGTTCATTGGATTAGACATAAGCGTATTAATTTGGCTTCCGAAAATATCGTCAAGTTCACGTAAACGTTCTGCGCTTAAGTCGATAATTGTTACGTTTGCCCCTAAGCCGATCGCCACTTTTGCAGCGTTTGTTCCGACGACACCGCCACCAATAATTGTAACTTTTCCGCGGCTAACGCCAGGAACGCCTGAAAGAAGAATTCCTTTTCCGCCTTTTGGTTTTTCAAGGAATTGTGCGCCAATTTGTGCTGCCATGCGTCCTGCTACTTCGCTCATCGGTGTTAAAAGTGGCAATGTACGACCAACTTGTACTGTTTCATAAGCAATCGCAATGACACCTTTTTCTTTCAATGCACGTGCCAACTCTGGCTCAGCAGCAAGATGTAAGTATGTGAATAGCACTAATCCTGGACGGAAGTATTCGTATTCGTTTGGTAGCGGCTCTTTTACTTTCATAACCATATCCGCTTGCGCCCATACATCTGCGGCGTGCTCGACAATTTGTGCCCCTGCACGAACGTAATCTTCATTTGTGAAACCGCTTCCAATTCCTGCATCTTTCTCAATGATAACAGTATGTCCATTGCTGACAAATGACATAACGCCAGCTGGCGTAATCGCTACGCGATTTTCGTTATTTTTAATTTCCTTTGGAACACCAATAATCATGTGCTGTTTCCCCCTTCATGTTGTCTTTCATTATTATTTACAGTATAAATGTTTTTTATCATTTGTTGTTTGTTTAGAAAAGAAAAAGAAAAAACGAGCTTTTGTGGAAATCCACAAAAGCTATGTTGCCCGATATTTGTCTAATTTCATATCGATATATAGTTTCACTTTTTCGCTCATGTTTCCTAGGTCGATGTTTCCGATTTCACTAATTCGCTTTAGCCGATAAGCAAGCGTATTCGGGTGAATATTGAGCATTTTCGCCGTTTCATTGACGTTGCTGTCACAGTCGAGATACGTTTCGATCGTCTCAACTAAGTTTGTATGATGCTGTGCATCGTATTGTTTCAGCTTTTCGAGTGCTGCGTTGTGGAAATCCCCATGTCGTTTTTTCTCAAAAAGTAAATCGAAAAACTGATACATGCCGAGATGTTGGTAACTTTGAACATCGGCAAGTTGATGAGGAAATGCGCGCTTCATTTTTAATACGGTTTGTGCTTCTTCGTAGCTTTTAGCAATTTTTGTATAGCACTCATATACATTTCCGAATGCTCCCATCATAATGTCAACGCGAAATCGTTCTTTCATTTGCGTCATAAATGAACGGAAAAATCGTTCAATATGCGCTTCACCGTAGACGTTCGAACTTGGCGCAACGAGCACAATTAAGCGCTGACGATCAATCGTATAAAGCGGAATAGCGAGTTGTTGTGTCGTTTTTAATAAGTAATCAATTTGCCGCTCTACTTGCGTTTGAATGTGTTGTTGAAATTGAAAAATGCCGACAGAAAAAAACGGATACACATGTACGTTTAGTTGATGGCATTGTTCAACGATGTCATGGGGAGATGAAAAATGTCCGGTGAGTAGTTTCCAAAAAAACTCTTGAATGCGCTCTTCTTTTTTATGTTTGCGAATTTGTAATTGCAACAATAAATTTTTTGCTGCTTTCGCTGCTTGTTTTAACAAATCAAACTGATGTTCTGTCCACGGCTCATTCATTTCAATTGCCCAAATAAATCCGAGCACCTCTTTATTTTTCCAAATCGAGATAGCGATGCGATTGCCTAGCCCTACTTCTGAAATTTCAGCGACACGAACAGGCTCCTCACTTTGTAAAAGTTTTGGAATCACCCCTTCGCGCCACAAACTATTAATGACGCGCTCTGGCACACGACGATGAATGATGGTCGCTGTACGGGCGGGATCGGTATAATGCTCATGTCCACTGTAAGCAATTAAGCGATGGTTTGCATCTTCAATCGTAATCGGACATTGCAATAACTCGCTCACACGATCGGCAAACTCCTCTAAACTTTCAAAATGAGTGGCAAAAGGATTCATGACATCCACTCCGTTTCTTACGTTGTTTTACGATTATTGTAGCATATTGACAAATGAAAGAGCTTACCTTAATCTACAAGTGAGAAAGTCGTATATTGTGGGATTGTGACTGCGTTGCAGGCAAGACCTAAAACGGATGAAGGAAGGTTTCTTTCTTGCGTTTTAGGTCTTTTATTTTTTATCCAAATAATTCCTAAGGAAGGAGATATTTCAAATGTTTCGCTTGTTTCGTAAGCGTGAAGAGGTCATTGTTTCTCCGTTAACAGGAAATGTACGATCGCTTGAAAATGTTCCAGACCCTGTGTTTGCCCAGAAAATGATGGGCGATGGTTTTGCGATTGAACCAACAGATGGCGTTGTTGTTTCACCGATCCATGGAGAAGTAGTGCAAGTGTTCCCAACAAAACATGCTGTTGGTTTACGTTCGGATCAAGGATTAGAAATTCTTATTCACGTTGGCATTGATACAGTTCATATGCATGGAGAAGGATTTGAAGCGTACGTGAAAGCAGGGGATCGTGTGAAGGCTGGGGATTTACTTTTGTCGTTTGACTTGACGCTTGTGCAACAAAAGGCGAAAAGTTCCCTTACCCCAGTAGTGATTACAAACGGGGAGGTGGTAAACGAGTGTCATCGAGAGCATATAGAACAAGCAGAAAGAGGAAGTACTGTTTTAATGAAAGTGAAATTGAAATAATATATATGTGATAAAACAATCGGTGTTAAGGGGACGAAGATGACGTTGCGAATCCATAAAATTTTGAACAATAACGCTGTCGTTGTATTGGATGAAGGGCAAGAGAAAATTGTAATGGGACCGGGAATTGCTTTTCAAAAAAAGAAAAATGATATTGTACCTCGTGCAAAAATCGAAAAAATTTTTGTGATGGAAGAAGAGAATGAAAAGTTCCAAGAGTTGTTACGTACCCTTCCAGAAGAGCACATTGATATCGCGGAAGAAATTATTAGCTATGCAGAAGGACAGCTGCAGGCACCGTTGAATAACCACATTCACATTGCATTAACGGATCATTTGTCGTTTGCGATTGAACGCATTCAGCAAGGGTATCAAATTCAAAATAAATTGTTAAATGAAATTAAAGTGCTGTATAAGAAAGAGTACCAAATTGGTCTTTGGGCAAAGCAGCTTATTCGCGACCGTCTCGGTATTGACATTCCGGATGATGAAGTTGCCCATATTGCTCTTCATATTCATACAGCGAAAATGGACGCAGCTAGCATGAACAGAACGTTAAAACAAACCACTTTAATTCGAGAAATGATCGATTTGATGAAACAAACATTACATGTTCATATTGATGAAGAAGGAATATCTTACCAAAGACTTGTGACACATTTGCGCTTCGCACTGAACCGAATTGAAAATGGTGAGTTGTTTCATTCGATGGATGAAGAGATGTTAACGCTCATTCAAACGAAATACGAAAGAGAGTTTGCATGCGCTGTTGCGATGGCTGAATATGCAAAAAAGGAATACGGAATCCAATTTCCTGTCACCGAGTTAGCTTATATTACGCTACATATTCAACGCTTAACCACAAAATGATCATTTTGTAGAATGTTGACGAATTTTGAATAATAAGCTAAAATGAAAGCGCATAAAAAATGAAATATCGTAGGATTGTGACTGCATAAGCAGGCAAGACCTAAAATGTACGACCATGTTTAAAAAGCATTCGTATGTACATTTTAGGTCTTTTTGTTTTTATCATTTTTATACGAGGAGGAACTTATATGAATTATGAACTCGTCACAAAGCAACTTTTGTCCTTGCTTGGTGGAAAAGAAAATGTCATTAGTGCGGTTCATTGTGCAACTCGTCTTCGTCTTGTGCTAAAAGACGAAAAGAAAGTGGACCAACAAGCAATTGAACAACTTGATGGGGTAAAAGGTGCATTTTCTAGTTCCGGTCAGTATCAAATTATTTTTGGTACAGGTGTTGTCAACAAAGTATACGAACAGTTTGTCAAAGAAGCAGGTTTACAAAACGTAAGTGCTGATGTGCACCAAGAAGCAGTCAAGCAAAAAATGAATCCGCTGGCTCGTCTTGCGAAAACGTTGTCAAATATTTTTGTTCCAATTATTCCGGCTATTGTAGCTAGCGGATTGCTTATGGGATTGCTTGGGATGATGAAGGCATTTAAATGGGTAGCGCCAGATAGTGCATGGATTGTATTACTTGATATGTTCTCAAGTGCGGCTTTCATTATTTTGCCGATCTTAATTGGTTATAGTGCTGCGAAAGAATTTGGGGGAAACCCGTTTCTAGGAGCAGTGATCGGGGGAATTATGACCCATCCTGCTTTGTTGAATCCTTGGGGGTTAGGAAGTGCTGAACCAGAGTATTTGCATTTCCTCGGCTTTGATATCGCAATGATTGGATATCAAGGAACGGTCATTCCAATTTTGCTTGCAACATATGTCATGAGTAAAATCGAAAAAAGCTTGCGCAAAGTCGTTCCACACGCAGTCGACTTACTTGTTACACCGTTTATTACGGTTATTTTAACAGGCTTCACTGCGATCTTAGTCATTGGTCCACTTGGAAATATAGTTGGGAAAGGAATTACAACAACGTTAAACTTCGTATATGACACAGGTGGAGCGCTTGCAGGCCTCATTTTCGGTGGTCTGTATTCGATGATTGTAATTACAGGTGTTCATCATAGTTTCCATGCGATCGAAGCCGGATTACTTGCGGATATTGGTAAAAACTATTTATTGCCTATTTGGTCAATGGCAAACGTTGCTCAAGGTGGAGCGGGTTTAGCAGTATTTTTAAAATCAAAACGGACGAAAACGAAGGAAATCGCTTTGCCAGCTGCATTTTCCGCTTTTCTCGGCATTACTGAGCCTGTTATTTTTGGGATTAACTTAAAATATCGAAAACCGTTTATTGCAGCAGCAATTGGTGGGGCGGCTGGTGGAGCGTATGTTGTATTTACAAACGTTGTCGCAAATGCATATGGATTAACGGGCATCCCAATGATTGCGATCGTCGCACCAATGGGGATGGCGAACTTAATAAACTATTTAATCGGCTTTGCAATTGCAGTTGGTACAGCGTTTGTGGCAACATGGATATTAGGATTTAAAGAAGAATAAGAGGCGAGCGAATACTCGCCTTTTTTTGTAGGAGGGAATAACGATGAAACGAGGAGTCATTAGTCTTGGTGAAGCGTTAATTGATTTTATTCCGCTCGATGCAACAAATCAGGCGTATCAAAAAAGCCCAGGTGGAGCGCCGGCAAATGTTGCGGTTGGTGTTGCACGGCTCGGTGTTCCAGCGACATTTGTTGGAAAAGTCGGATGTGACGTACTCGGTGTTTTTTTGAAAGAAACGCTCGATGAATACGGTGTCAACACAACTTCGCTTCAATTTAGTGATGATGTTCGCACAGGTGTCGTTTTTGTGACATTAGCCGAAAACGGAGAACGGAGCTTTGATTTTTACATTAACCCGAGCGCTGATCGCTTTTTGTGCGAAGAAGAAATTGATGAGTCGTTATTTCGGACACATCGCATTCTTCATTTTGGTTCGATCTCACTCATTAGTGAGCCAGCACGAAGCGCTACAAAGCGAGCTGTTATGTTAGCTAAAGAAAACGGCATGATCGTCTCGTATGACCCGAATTTACGTCTCGGTCTGTGGGAAAGCGAACAACAAGCTCGCCAAATGATTATATCTATGTTAACTGAAGCGGACGTATTGAAAATTTCCGAAGAAGAGTTGACATTCATTACAGGAGAGCAAGATATCCAAAAAGGTATTGATGCCCTTGCCCTATACAATATTCCCCTCATCGTTGTTACGCTAGGAGAGAATGGTAGTTATGCGTTTACGAAAGAAGGATCCGTATTTACGCCAGCGCTTAAAGTAGAGGCGGTTGATACGACAGGGGCAGGAGATGCGTTTGTTTCCGGTATGCTTTATTGCTTGCATGAGCGAGAAGGGGCGATCGACGACTTGTCGCTTGCGGAAGTTGAACAAATGGCGCGTTTTGCGAGTGTTTCAGGGGCGCTAGCTGCATCAACAAAAGGGGCGATGACAGCTTTACCGACGCGTGATGAAGTCGAACGAATTTTACGAGAAGGTTGGTCGAGATGAAATCATTGAACGAAAAAAAACAAATACAGCTCGCGGAAGAAGAAATAAAAAAATATGCTTCAATTGTTGAAAGTGACCCAAATCGTTTGCGTTATCATTTAATGCCTCCTGTCGGATTAATGAACGATCCAAATGGACTGATTTATTGGAAAGGGACGTACCATGTGTTTTATCAGTGGATGCCGTTTCAAACGACACATGGAGCAAAATTTTGGGGACATTATACATCGCATGACTTTGTTCATTGGGAAAGACAAGCGCCTGCATTAGCTCCAAGCGAATGGTTTGATCGAAACGGTTGCTACTCTGGAAGCGCCGTGGACAATGATGGTGTACTTACACTTTTTTATACAGGGAATGTCAAAGACGATGACGGAACACGCCATACGTATCAATGTATGGCAATATCAAGTGACGGCCTTCACTTTGAAAAAAAGGGGGTTGTTGTTCATCTCCCAGACGGTTACACGGCTCATTTTCGTGACCCAAAAGTGTGGAAGCATGAAAACAAGTGGTATATGGTGATTGGCGCACAGAGCGAGCAATTAGATGGAAAGGCAGTATTATTTCGCTCTGATGATCTCATGCATTGGGAGCATATCGGTGCTATAGCAGGAGGAGAGGACGGGAACTTTGGGTACATGTGGGAGTGCCCAGATGTATTCCGTTTGGGTGGAAAAGATGTTCTCATCGTCTGTCCACAAGGATTACAACCAGAAGGTATGCATTACCAAAACGTATATCAAGCAGGATATTTTGTTGGACAGTTAAATTATGAAACAGGACAATATGTACACGGTACATTTACTGAGCTGGATCGAGGGTTTGAATTTTATGCGCCACAAACGATGGTCGACGAGCATGGGCGTCGTGTGATGATTGCTTGGATGGGGGTACCAGATCAAGACGAAGATCAGCACCCGACAATTGCTTATCGATGGGTACATGCATTGACATTACCGCGTGAACTCGTTTTAATCGGAGATAAATTATATCAGCGTCCGATTGAGCAGTTGCAGTTGCTTCGGAGTGACGAAGTTCATCATCCAAATGTATTCTTGCAGAAGGAAGTTAGGCAATTTGATGGTGTAAAAGGAAAAACGATTGAACTGCTACTTAAACATATCGATGGTAAAGGCGTTTTATCCATTCATATACAAAACAATGTTTCATTCTCATATGATTTTGAACAAAAAGTTGCGACGTTAGAGAGAGAAAGTTTTGCTCGAAATGGCATGAAAGAGAAACGACAATGTTTATTATCACAATTACACACGATTCACATGTTTATCGATACGTCGTCTATTGAAATTTTCTTAAATGATGGAGAAGAAGTATTTACGGCGCGGTTTTTCACGAAAGAAGAAAATGAACACATCTCATTTCAGACAAACGCGGGAGCTTCATTTCATTTATCTAAATGGAAATTATGCTAAAACTTTTTCTTGTCAAATGTTCAGTTTTTTTCGTATGATGAAAGAAAAGGGAGTATTCCTTCAAATATGGAAGGTTGCTCCTTTTTTCAGTCAATAATAAAAGGTGATGAAGCGATGGAGCAAGATAAGCTAAAAAAAGTCGTGGAAGCAGCGAAATTGTATTATTTACTAGACTACAATCAAAACGATATTGCGAAAAAGCTTGGCGTATCGCGGCCGACGGTGTCGCGTTTACTACAACAAGCAAAAGAAGAAGGGATTGTAGAAATTAAAATTAACGATCCGGCTGAAGATATTCAACAGCTAGCAAAACAACTTGAACAAAAGTTCAATCTAAAAAAAGCAATTGTTGTGTCGGTCCCTGAACATCAAGATGGCATTATTAAAAAATATTTAGGAAAAGAAGCGGCAGAATATTTACGGTCGATCGTCAAAGACGGCGATGTGATCGGTGTCACATGGGGAACAACGTTGTATCACGTCGCATTACAGCTAAGGCATAAACACGTCAAAGATGTGAAAGTTGTGCAATTAAAAGGAGGCGTTAGCTTATCAGAAACGAATACGTTTGCGTCAGATATTTTACACTTGTTTGGAAGCGCCTTCAATGCAACAGTGCATCATTTGCCGTTACCTGCGATCGTGGATCATGTCGTTGTTAAGCAGGCAATGGAGGCAGATCGCCATATTCGCAAAATTCTTGATCTCGGTCGACAAGCGAATATTGCTGTATTTACGATTGGACCAATTAAATCGGAGTCGCTATTGTTCCAGCTTGGTTATTTTACAGAAGAAGATTTGCAAACGATTTATTCAAAAGCAGCCGGTGACATTTGTTCACGCTTTTTTGATCAAAACGGAAAGCTATGCAGCGAGGAGTTAAATGCCCGCACGCTTGGCATTGAGTTAGAAGAGTTGAAAAATAAGGAATACTCGATTGTGATTGCGGGAGGTATTCATAAAGTTGCTGGCATATACGGAGCATTGAAAGGAAAATATGCAAACGTATTAGTAACAGATCAATTTACTGCCGAATGTTTGTTAGAAAAAGAATAAAGGAAAGGGAAGAGGGGGAAAAGAATAAAAGCCTCCTTTATTTATGTAAAAAGGAAGAAAGATTTAGCGAAACCATGAATTTTCTTTGACATTTGTTCATGTTAACGTTTACATACGTTCATTTTCTTGTTATATTGATTACGTAATCAAAATTCAACTTATAGGAGTGTTCAACATGAATATCGTTTGGGGACTTGTCGGTATTGTCGTTGTCCTTGGGATCGCTTTTCTTTTTTCAAATAACCGCAAAGCGATTAATCCACGAACGATTTTAGGTGGTCTTGCGATTCAAGTTTCTTTTGCGTTTATCGTTTTAAAATGGGAAGCAGGGAAAGCGGCATTGCAGTGGTTGACAAATGGTGTCACAAACATTATTAACTATGCGAACGAAGGAATTAACTTTTTGTTTGGCGGGATGTTTGCGGCAAAAGGCATCGGATTTGTGTTTGCATTCCAAGTGTTGCCGGTCGTCATTTTCTTCTCTGCATTAATTTCTGTTCTCTACTACATTGGGGTGATGCAGTGGATCATTAAAATGATCGGTGGCCCGCTCGCGAAATTGCTTGGGACGAGCAAATCGGAGTCAATGTCAGCAGCAGCGAACATTTTCGTCGGTCAAACGGAAGCGCCGCTTGTCATTCGTCCGTATTTGTCCAAAATGACACAATCTGAATTGTTTGCGGTTATGACAGGAGGCTTAGCATCAGTTGCCGGTTCTGTTCTTGTTGGTTATTCGCTTTTAGGTGTTCCGCTTGAATATTTACTTGCGGCAAGTTTTATGGCGGCGCCAGCGGGATTAGTTATGGCGAAAATGATCGTGCCTGAAACGGAGCCGATTAAAGAAGATGAACAGTTTGAAATGGAAAAAGATGAACAATCGACAAACGTCATCGATGCGGCTGCGCGCGGTGCAAGCGACGGTTTAAAGTTAGCATTAAATATCGGTGCGATGTTGTTAGCGTTTATCGCCCTTATTGCTTTAATTAACGGATTGCTCAGCGGAATCGGTAACTTGTTTAATTACGATGGGTTAACGCTTGAGAAAATTTTAGGTTTCTTATTTGCGCCTATTGCATTTGCGATTGGTGTGCCGTGGTCTGAAGCAGTAACAGCTGGTGGGTTTATCGGCCAAAAATTGATTTTAAACGAATTCGTCGCTTATTCATCTTTTGCACCACAAATTCCAGATTTATCAGTGAAAACAGTAGCTGTAATTAGCTTTGCACTATGTGGATTTGCTAATATTTCTTCGATGGGAATTTTACTTGGTGGTTTAGGAAGCTTAGCGCCAAATCGTCGTAGCGATATTGCACGCATGGGCTTAAAAGCTGTCCTTGCCGGGATGCTCGCTTCGCTGTTAAGTGCATCCATTGCGGGTATGTTTATTTAACGACGAAGCGCCTCGCGCACTTCGATCACTTCTAATTTTAAGGGGGAATGAATGATGAACATTGCTAGCATGATCGATCATACGTTATTAAAGCCAGAAACAACGAAAGCACAAATTGAAAAACTAGTGGAAGAAGCGAAAAAGTACGAATTTGCATCTGTATGCGTAAATCCAACGTGGGTAAAATTTGTGGCTGAACGTTTGCAAGGAACAAAAGTAAAAGTATGTACTGTCATTGGCTTCCCGTTAGGAGCAACAACTCCAGAAGTAAAAGCATTTGAAACGAAACAAGCGATTGAAAACGGTGCGCAAGAAGTCGATATGGTCATCAACATTGGTGCGTTAAAAGATGGTGACGATGATCTTGTAGAGCGCGACATTCGTGCTGTTGTCGAGGCTGCAAAAGGAAAAGCGTTAACAAAAGTTATTATTGAAACGGCGTTGTTAACAGATGAAGAAAAAGTGCGCGCATGCGAAATTGCTGTTCGCGCTGGTGCAGATTTTGTGAAAACATCGACAGGATTCGCAAGCGGTGGGGCAACAGTAGAAGACGTTGCATTAATGCGCAAAACAGTTGGTCCAAACGTTGGAGTGAAAGCGTCTGGTGGTGTGCGTAGTGCGGCAGATGCAAAAGCGATGATTGATGCAGGTGCAAACCGTATCGGTACAAGTTCTGGACCAGCGATTATGGAAGGAACAACTTCAAACGAAGCATACTAATGGAGGAATTGACCGATGAAAGAAGTAGTACTTAGCTTACTTGCTGGGCTTGTTGTTGGGATTTTATTTAAATTTTTACGTTTGCCGTTGCCAGCCCCGCCTGTGTTGGCAGGAGTGATAGGGGTATTTGGCGTATATTTAGGTGGCGTCGTTGCTGACTGGTTAATGAAGACGTTTTTTAACTAAACAGCCCAAGAAGGGATGATCAACAATGAATAAACAACTATTAATTGAAGCGGCAAAACAAGCGAGAGAGCGGGCGTACGTTCCGTATTCAAAGTTTAAAGTTGGGGCAGCGCTATTAACGAAAGATGGGAAAGTGTATGGAGGTTGCAACATCGAAAACGCATCATACGGTTTATGTAACTGTGCTGAACGTACAGCTTTATTTAAAGCGTACTCAGAAGGAGACCATGAGTATGCGATGTTAGCTGTTGTTGCGGATACAGAGCGTCCTGTTCCGCCATGTGGCGCATGCCGTCAAGTCATTGTTGAATTGTGTGACCCGAATATGCCTGTCATTTTAGCCAATATGAAAGGCGATGTACAGGAAACGACGGTGAAAGAACTTCTCCCTGGAGCTTTTTTAAAAGAAGATTTGCGATAAGCGTCGGCTTTTCCGACGCTTTTTGCATTGATACATAACAAAAAAGGAAATATAATCGTGTAGAGGATAATTTGACAGCTGACAACGGAGGGGTGACATGAGTCAAGATGTATCAAGAAACAAGTTGCTTTGGATCGCGGGGCTTGGATGGTTGTTTGATGCGATGGATGTCGGGATGCTTTCATTCATTCTTGCGGCTTTGCAAAAGGAATGGGGATTAACAGCTGAGCAAATGGGTTGGATTGGGAGCATGAACTCGATCGGTATGGCCGTCGGTGCTCTTGTGTTCGGATTGTTAGCTGATCGTATCGGTCGAAAGCAAGTATTTATTATTACGCTTTTATTATTTTCGATCGGAAGCGGCTTATCTGCTTTTGCGACAACGTTAACGGTATTTTTAATTTTACGCTTTTTTATCGGTATGGGACTTGGCGGTGAACTTCCGGTTGCTTCCACGCTCGTATCGGAAAGCGTACCCGCTCATGAGCGCGGGAAAGTTGTCGTTTTATTAGAAAGCTTTTGGGCAGGTGGCTGGCTATTAGCTGCGCTTATTTCCTTTTTCGTTATTCCTGCATATGGATGGCAAATGGCGCTCATTTTAGGGGCTTTACCTGCGTTATACGCCATTTATTTGCGTATTAACTTGCCCGATTCACAAAAGTTTATTGCGGTAAAAACGGCAGAGCGTCGTTCTGTTTGGCGCAATATCGCAGACGTATGGGCAAAACCTTATGCGAAGCAAACGACGATGCTTTGGATTTTATGGTTTGCGGTCGTCTTTTCGTACTACGGCATGTTTTTATGGCTGCCGAGCGTGATGGTGATGAAAGGATTTAGTTTAATTAAAAGCTTTGAATATGTGCTAATTATGACGTTGGCACAGTTGCCGGGCTATTTTAGCGTGGCTTGGTTGATTGAACGCATCGGAAGAAAAGCGGTGCTCATTATTTATTTAGTTGGGACAGCGTTAAGCGCTTATTTCTTCGGAAATGCCGAGTCGGTTGCGATGTTAGTGACGTTTGGAGCGCTGTTATCATTCTTTAATCTCGGCGCATGGGGAGCGCTTTATGCCTACACGCCAGAACAATACCCAACGGTTATTCGCGCGACAGGGGCAGGCATGGCAGCTTCATTCGGACGCATCGGGGGCATTTTAGGACCGCTTCTTGTCGGTTATTTAGTTGCACAAAACGTGTCGATGACGATGATTTTTGCGATTTTTTGCGTCGCCATTTTTATCGGTGTACTCGCCGTTCTTTTTCTCGGGAAAGAAACGAAACAACAAGAACTCGCATAATTGTACAAAAAGAAGCTATAATGGTATCATTGTAGCTTCTTTAATTTTTGAAAGGAGACATGTCATTTGGGTGTTTCTGTAGTCATTGCAACATATAACCGACTACTTCCATTAGCGGAATTGTTAGAGTCATTAAGTAAACAAACGTATAAGCCAACGCAAGTGATTATTGTTAACGATGGAGGTTCATCTGTACAAGTTGCGGTTGATGCATATCCTGAGCTCCCGATCGAACTCATTGAATTGCAAGAAAACGTCGGGCATGTTGAAGCGCGGAATATCGGTGTGCGTGTAGCAACAGAAGATTTTATCATGCTTTGTGATGACGACGATTTACTATTGCCGTGCCATATGGAGCGAATGATCGCGAATATGAATGATGCGGATTTTGTATATTCGGACGTAGAAATTTTTCATTATCGCACGGAAAATGGTATGCGTATACCGACCGATCGCTTTTTATTTGCATATGAATATGATTTACAAGCAATGCGTACATTTTCGACGTATGTTCCTTCAGGGAGCATGTATCGGCGCACCATTCATGATGTAATCGGGTATTTTGATTCATACGTTCATAATTATTGGGATTGGGATTTCTTTTTACGTGTAGCGAAAGAGTTTTGTGTCAAACGCGTACCGACAGCGAGTGTTCTTTATGCTTTTTCCAATGAAGGAGATCATTTATCGAAACAAATGAATGAAACGAGACAAATGTATTTAAACCGATTAAGTGAAAAACATGGGTTGGGTGATTTACCGACGAAAAACTTTTGGCTCCTTTTATCAGAGCCGGATGTGCAAAAACGGCAAGCAAAGAGTGAAGTCATGTGGGATGGTGAACCGTTTCGTTCGCGGCTCGCTCATCTCGTTCGTCGCTAGGAGGGAGCGGGATGTATTGGTGGAGCATCCAGCAATTATTTGTTTTACTTTTGTTGTCACCACTTCTTGTTCGACATGTGTTTGATGGACGGATCGCATTATTTTTATCATTTGTTTGTTTCGCTTTCTTAACTGTTGTATTTGCAGAATATATCGTCAAGAAAAAAAGGAAACAAAAGTGGATTTTTGTCGTTGCAGTATTATTTAATGTTCTCCTTTTGCTTAGTTTCACTTTTATAACGTGAGAAAGCAGAGTCGCTGTGCAGGCTCTGTTTTTTTATTAGTGAAAAAGGAATAAAAGAGGTGTATGTCGAAAAACTAAGATGGTTCGATAGTTCCTACTTGACAAATAAACATTCCTATATGATAATTTATATCGCATTGTAATTGTTATAATTTTATTATTGTTTCAGTCATAAATTTCGAATGACTGGGACAAGCTATGCATATGCAAAAAAAAAAAATACAACGAGGAGGATGATTCACAATGCCATTAGTAGGAAAACAAATTCAACCATTTAAAGCGATGGCGTATCATAACGGCGATTTCATCGAGGTAACAGAAGAAAATCTAAAAGGAAAATGGAGCGTTGTTTGCTTCTATCCAGCAGACTTTACGTTCGTTTGCCCAACAGAATTGGAAGATTTACAAAACGAATATCCGAAATTAAAAGAGCTTGGTGTTGAAGTATACTCTGTTTCAACAGATACACACTTCACACATAAAGCATGGCACGATACATCTCCTGCGATCAGCAAAATCGAATATGTGATGATCGGTGACCCTTCACAAAAATTATCACGCATGTTTGAAGTGCTTGATGAAGAGACAGGTCTTGCACAACGCGGTACGTTCATCATCGATCCAGATGGCGTTATTCAAGCGGTTGAAATCAACGCTGACGGCATCGGTCGTGACGCAAGCACAATCGTAAACAAAATTAAAGCAGCACAATATGTGCGCAACAACCCTGGCGAAGTATGCCCAGCAAAATGGCAAGAAGGTGGGCAAACATTGAAGCCAAGTCTTGACCTTGTAGGTAAAATTTAAGGAGGCTTACGCCAATGGTATTGGATGCTGAAATTAAAGCACAGCTCGCCCAATATCTACAATTGATGGAAAATGACATTGTGTTAAAAGTGAGCGCGGGAGACGATTCAGTTTCCCGCGATATGCTTGCTTTAGTCGATGAGCTTGCAACAATGTCATCGAAAATCAAAGTAGAAAAGACAACGTTAGAGAGAACGCCAAGCTTTAGCGTCAATCGCGTTGGCGAAGAAACGGGCATTGTGTTCGCAGGAGTGCCTTTAGGACACGAATTTACTTCTCTCGTGCTTGCGTTGCTTCAAGTGAGTGGAAGACCACCAAAAGTCGATCAAGCGGTCATTGATCAAATTAAAGGTTTACAAGGAACGTACCGTTTTGAAACATACGTCAGCTTAACGTGCCATAACTGTCCGGACGTCGTTCAAGCATTAAACGTCATGAGCGTACTAAATCCGAATGTTTCTCATACGATGATTGATGGGGCAGCGTTTAAAGAAGAAGTCGAACAAAAAGACGTCATGGCGGTGCCAACTGTCTTTTTAAATGGCGAACCGTTCGCAAGCGGACGCATGTCGCTTGAAGAAATTCTTGCGAAGTTAGGAAGCACGCCGGATGCTTCTACTTTTGCAGAAAAAGACCCATTTGATGTGCTTGTCATCGGTGGGGGACCTGCTGGTGCGACAGCGGCGATTTATGCAGCGCGTAAAGGTATTCGTACAGGAATCGTTGCGGAGCGCTTCGGTGGTCAAATTTTAGATACGCTAGGCATTGAAAACTTTATTAGCGTCAAATATACAGAAGGTCCAAAGCTCGCGGCAAGCCTTGAAGAACATGTGAAACATTACAATGTTGACATTATGAACTTGCAGCGTGCGAAACGGTTGGAAAAGAAAGACCTCATTGAAGTTGAACTTGAAAACGGCGCCGTTTTAAGAAGTAAAGCGGTCATTATCGCGACAGGTGCGCGTTGGCGCAAT
Source organism: Anoxybacillus sp. CHMUD (assembly GCF_013096965.1). Lineage (NCBI taxonomy): Bacteria > Bacillati > Bacillota > Bacilli > Caryophanales > Anoxybacillaceae > Anoxybacillus > Anoxybacillus sp. CHMUD. The sequence continues at coordinate 3,604 of NZ_SDLG01000011.1, read as the reverse complement.
CTCGGCGTCCCTGGCGAAGCGGAGTTCAAAAATAAAGGGGTTGCTTACTGCCCGCATTGCGACGGTCCGTTGTTCGAAGGAAAGCATGTCGCGGTCATTGGCGGTGGTAACTCTGGGGTCGAAGCGGCAATTGACTTGGCGGGAATTGCTAAGCATGTGACCGTTCTTGAGTTTGCGCCAGAATTAAAAGCGGATGCTGTGTTGCAAGATCGTTTGTACAGCTTACCGAACGTAACAGTCATTAAAAATGCGCAAACGAAAGAAATTACAGGTACAGACAAAGTAAACGGTCTCACATATATTGATCGCGCAACAGGCGAAGAGCACCATATTGAACTTCAAGGTGTATTCGTGCAAATCGGGCTTGTACCGAATACAGAATGGTTAGAAGGAACGGTAGAGCGCAATCGCTTCGGTGAAATTATCGTCGATAAACGCGGTGCAACAAACGTTCCTGGCGTCTTCGCTGCTGGCGATTGTACAGATAGCGCATATAAACAGATTATCATTTCCATGGGCTCAGGCGCAACAGCTTCTTTAGGTGCGTTTGACTACTTAATTCGAAATTAACCATTCTCCACTCCCTTGACGCTCGTATTGTCGTTTGATACAATATTAGCCAAACGAAATACAGGTGCAACGATGAAAGATGGATAGTAGCTAAGATCGTTCTTTTATAGCGAGCTAGGGGCGGTGGAAGCCTAGCAAAGACGCTTAGCGAAACGGCAGTCTGGAGTTGCTTCACGCAAAAAGTGGATGCGTTACGCATCAACTAGGGTGGAACCGCGGGAGTTACGCTCTCGTCCCTAGGCGAAAGGCCTAAGGACGAGAGCGTTTTTTTGTTTACACTTCATAAGAGGAGGATGAAATATGTCGGTAACGATGGATCAAATTGTGGCACATGCGAAACATCGCGGTTTTGTTTTTCCTGGCTCAGAAATTTACGGCGGGTTAGCGAATACGTGGGATTACGGTCCGTTAGGGACAGAATTAAAAAACAATATTAAGCGCGCATGGTGGAAAAAGTTTGTCCAACAATCGCCGTACAATGTCGGATTAGATGCAGCGATTTTAATGAATCCGCGCACGTGGGAAGCGTCAGGTCATTTAGGGAATTTCAACGATCCGATGATTGACTGTAAACAATGTAAAGCGCGTCACCGGGCAGACAAACTTATTGAAAGCGCCCTTGAAGCGAAAGGCATTGAAATGGTTGTCGATGGGCTACCATTTGAAAAAATGGAGCAGCTCATTCAAGAGCACGACATCGCTTGTCCGGATTGCGGCAGTCGCGACTTTACGAACATTCGCCAATTTAACTTAATGTTTAAAACGTTCCAAGGTGTGACGGAATCGAGCGCGAACGAAATTTATCTTCGTCCTGAAACGGCACAAGGCATTTTTGTAAACTTTAAAAACGTGCAGCGGACGATGCGCAAAAAATTGCCGTTTGGTATTGCGCAAATCGGAAAAAGTTTTCGGAACGAAATTACACCAGGAAACTTCACATTCCGTACGCGCGAATTTGAGCAAATGGAGCTTGAATTTTTCTGCAAGCCGGGCGAGGAATTGCAATGGTTTGATTATTGGAAACAATATTGCGAACAGTGGCTTTTATCGCTTGGCATGAAGCGTGAAAACATTCGTTTGCGCGATCATTCTGAAGATGAACTATCTCACTACAGCAACGCGACAACAGATATTGAATATAAGTTCCCGTTCGGTTGGGGCGAGCTATGGGGCGTTGCATCGCGCACCGATTACGATTTGCGCCGTCATATGGAATATTCAGGAGAAGATTTCCATTACCTCGATCAAGAGACGAATGAGCGTTTCATTCCGTACTGCATTGAACCTTCACTCGGTGCAGACCGCGTGACGCTTGCCTTTATGATTGATGCATATGAAGAAGAACAACTTGCAGATGGCACGACGCGCACCGTTATGCATCTTCACCCAGCATTAGCGCCGTACAAGGCCGCCGTATTGCCGTTGTCGAAAAAGTTATCAGAAGGTGCACGTGCTATTTTTGAACAGCTTTCCCAGCACTTCATGGTCGATTACGACGAGTCTGGTTCGATCGGAAAACGATATCGCCGTCAAGATGAAATCGGAACACCGTTCTGTATTACGTATGATTTCGACTCAGAACAAGATCAAATGGTAACTGTGCGTGATCGCGACACGATGGAACAAACACGCATTCCAATCGCACAATTAAAAGACTTTTTAGAAGAAAAAATTCAGTTTTAAGCAAAAACAGGCTATCCTATCGTTAGGGTAGCCTTTATGTTAGGAAGGAGTGAAACGATGAGCATATTGAAAAATGATTGGGCGCCTCTATTAGAAGAGGAATTTCAAAAGCCGTATTATTTGAAGTTGCGTCAGTTTTTAAAAGAAGAATATCGCACGAAAACGATTTATCCCGATATGCACGATATTTTCAACGCTCTTCATTACACGCCATATGCCGATGTGAAAGTCGTTATTTTAGGCCAAGATCCGTATCATGGACCGAATCAAGCGCACGGATTAAGTTTTTCTGTTAAACCGGGCGTCCCTTTACCTCCGTCGTTATTAAACATCTTTAAAGAATTACACGATGATCTCGGCTGTTACATACCGAACAATGGCTATTTGTTAAAATGGGCGAAGCAAGGGGTATTATTGTTAAATACGGTATTAACGGTACGGCAAGGGGAAGCAAACTCGCACAAAGGAAAAGGATGGGAACATTTCACGGATCGTGTCATTGAACTTGTGAATGAAAAGACGGAGCCGGTCGTCTTTATTTTATGGGGGCGTCATGCGCAAGCGAAAAAAGCGCTCATTACAAATGAACATCATTATCTTATTGAAGCCCCGCATCCGAGCCCACTTTCAGCCGCGCGAGGCTTTTTCGGCAGCCGCCCGTTTTCGAAAACGAACGCGTTTTTACAACGAACAGGGAGAGAGACGATTGACTGGCAAATCGAAAACATTTGATACACGATTGAACTACCACTAGGCTAAAGCCATAGCGGATTCCTACGAACACCGAAAGTTTTTTCGGTTATTTAGTAGGCGATCCCCACAGTTCCTGCGGTTAAGAAGCCTAATCGCTTCGTTTTTAATATTGATACTTGCGTTCACATCTCGGTCGTGATGAGTATGGCACACAGGACATTCCCATTCACGCAAAGCAAGATGTTTCACGTCTTTGTTTTGATAGCCACAGCACGAACAAAGCTGACTAGACGGAAAGTTTTTTGCTACGGTGACAACTTGTTTTCCGTACCATCTAGCTTTGTATTCGATCATGGCTTTAAACATTGACCAAGATACTTCTTGAATCGCTTTTGCAAGGTTGTGATTTTTTAGCATATTAGCTACCGACAAATCTTCCATCCCGATGATGTCGTGGTTTTTGACAATCTCGGTGGAAATTTTGTGCAAGTAATCATGTCGTGCATTTGTTATTTTTTCGTGCAATCGTGCAACTTTTATTCGTTGCTTATTCCAATTCGAGCCACCTTTTTTTCGTCTGGAAAGAATACGTTGTGCTTTTGCTAGTTGTTCTTCTAGCTTACGAAGCCATTTCGGGTTGACGTACTTTGTTCCATCA
>NZ_SDLG01000113.1:0-203 GCF_013096965.1 Anoxybacillus sp. CHMUD | reverse complement strand
GTACTAATCGAGTGTTGATATAACGCTTCGATTGTATCACTTAAACGCTTGTACGGGATCAATTGGATATGATGTAAATAAACAACGAGCGCCGTGAGCCGTGGACCGTATTGCACATGATTCGTGACATGTGATGGGAATTCGGCTTGTTGAACACATCGACAATGTGGACACGATTTCACTTCACGTTCATGTTGTGTCAC
>NZ_SDLG01000112.1:0-204 GCF_013096965.1 Anoxybacillus sp. CHMUD | reverse complement strand
TTGAAAACTAGATAACAGGCAGTAAGAAAAGCGACAAACGGTTCTCGTTTGGAGCTAAACGATAAAGCCAAGCAATACAAAGTGTGTTTAGTTAAGTTAGAAAGGGCGCACGGTGGATGCCTTGGCACTAGGAGCCGATGAAGGACGGGACAAACACCGATATGCTTCGGGGAGCTGTAAGTAAGCGTTGATCCGGAGATTTCC
>NZ_SDLG01000111.1:0-207 GCF_013096965.1 Anoxybacillus sp. CHMUD | reverse complement strand
CCCTTCTGCCTCAAGCAAACGTTTCACTTTCGGATAGGAAAACCATTTCGTTTCCGAAAGTTTATGAAATCCTTTTCGATATAAAACGAAAGAAACAATCGCCCCAACAGCTTCCCCTACAAACGATAAAAAGGTGCCTTTCCAAAAACCGAATACCGCCAAGTTAGCTGCAGTGAGAAATACGCTCGGTACAACGCCTAAAATACT
>NZ_SDLG01000110.1:0-213 GCF_013096965.1 Anoxybacillus sp. CHMUD | reverse complement strand
TGATTGTTCCTTGAAAACTAGATAACAGGCAGTAAGAAAAGCGACAAACGGTTCTCGTTTGGAGCTAAACGATAAAGCCAAGCAATGCAAAGTGTGTTTAGTTAAGTTAGAAAGGGCGCACGGTGGATGCCTTGGCACTAGGAGCCGATGAAGGACGGGACAAACACCGATATGCTTCGGGGAGCTGTAAGTAAGCGTTGATCCGGAGATTTC
>NZ_SDLG01000010.1:0-94073 GCF_013096965.1 Anoxybacillus sp. CHMUD | reverse complement strand
AACCTAAAGGGGGAAAGCTATCGATTGCGGGAAAAAAGGCTCCAACAAGAAAAACAGAAGGATCAATGAGGTCCTTCTGGGGAATTTTAAACCGGCGATTTTGGGGAAAAAATAATCGGCCTTGACAATCCCATCCTATATAATTTGCTAACCAAAATTTTATGGCGTATTTGAGTGCATACTGAACACGCTTGTTTATTGATATGTGTCCACTTGGATCAATATAAGTTACTGGGTTGTTTTTTCCATAAGCATATTGATTCAAACTCTGCGGATCATCCTCAAACCCATGGAACGTATCCCTTGTAATAAACCGACCAATATTAGCATCATAATAACGTGCCATGAGATAGTATAATCCAGTTTCTTCATCATAATAATAACCCGCATAACGGTATGGGTTGGCTGATGCCATCGCGCCGGTTTTGGAAAGAATATTCCCCCATGCATCGTATTGATATTCCGCTACAACGTTTCCGCTTGCATCCGTTAATGCCGTAACATCCCCATGACCGTTGACATGATAATAGTAAGTTACTCCGCCTTTGGTCATCGTGATTGGGTGATCATATGCGTCCCACGTATACTCCGCCACGATGTTGTTGTTTGCATCTGTTTCATATAGCACTTGGTTCGAGTCGCCATCGTAGTGATAATAAATGGTTCCGTTTGATGTGGTTTTGCTGATGCGTCTTCCAAGCTGATCGTACGTGAAAGACGCGATGGTTGTACCAGATACATTTTTTACTTCAATGAGACGGTTGTCATCATCGTACACAAATGTCTTATTGCCGTTGTTCGTTAAATTGCCATTGGCATCGTACGTGTACGCTTGTCCGTTGACCGCTGTTAATTGGTCGGCGGCGTCATACGTGTATGTTGTGGTAGTAGTCGTTCCATTATTTACAATTTTCTTCGTACGGTTCCCCACAGCATCGTATTCGTACGTGATGGTCGTCCCGTCTGCTAGTGTTTCTTTTGTCAACTGATTCAACGCATCATATTGATACGTGATCGTTCCATTGTTGGTTTCCACACTGGTAATGTTGCCATTGGCATCATAGCTGTAGTTGAAGTAATTTAAGACATTGCCGTTCGCGCCAAAGTTTTTAATCGATTTTAACTCGTTGGCATCATTATACTCGTAGGCGGTATAGGTGCCATTCGCATGGATTATCGAACAGTGCCAGGCACTGTTCGCCAATATCGATTCCCGCTTTGATCGCTGCTCTTCTGCTTTCCACCGCGCTGCATAAGTCCGGCATGTTGCCGGGATGAGCCGCTGTTTTCATGTATAAATGCCGCCGCTAATCCGGAATCATAACTTCAAAAACCGGATAACGGAGGAACAAGATGAAAAAACGGCTCGCTTTTTGCTTTTCGCAGGGCTCTTCTCCTTGCAGTCCATTCATGCTTTGGCCCGCGATGAGTGGATGGAAATAGCGAAAAAGTTTATACCACCCAACACTGTTCTTGCAGATCCCGAATCGATCGAGCTGTATGATTTTGATCAAGACGGGCGCAACCAAATCGTGGCGACATTCCAACTTCAAGCGGGCGAACCGCCTTCCCGCTCCAAATTCGGAGCGATTGCATTGAAAAAACAGAGGCAGGCTGGCAAAAAGTATGGAAGACCGAAATAGTAAATGACTCCGCCTTTCGTCATCATCACTAGGCGGCCCATATATATTGCACTACCATTTTTTATTGGCACCCGCTTCGTCACATAAACCAAGTGACAGATACTCATCCTATAAAACACCCCCATCTGCATTTTACGCAGTTGGGGGATTCTATACAATATTATTTCATAAAAGACAAGTGCCCGCTCCTAATTTCTTGGTTTACCAATCCGATAATTTTAATAACTTATATACTTCCTTATCATGAAAGTCTGATTCAGAAATTTGTAATATATCTATAAGTCTCTGAATTCCCCCTATCCACATGCGATCGTCATCCTCAGCTGCTTTTATTAGCGAAGCCTCTATATGTGGAACTATCACACTTTTATCTATACTCTTCAATATCTCTATCGCTGTAGGGACACCAGGCCAATTCATATCTTGCATTAACTCTATTAAGCAGGGTATCGCCAGCCTATTTCGTGGGTATCCAATTTTATTTAAAACTTTAACCGCATTCTCCCAACAATGCTTCTCGGTATCTTGTATTAACAAAGGAGTGTATTCATCATCAATTGTTGTTAACTCCCTTATTGCAGATAGTTGAACTTCTTGGGGCATATTCCAACTCAAGTTTTTCATCAATCTTTTAACTTCACTAAGTTCCATTAAAATTCATCTCCTACTATTTAACTTTCACAGAAAGGGCCTGCAATAATTTTGTGTACTCATGTGGGAGTTTACACAATCGTTTGGACTTGACCGGAATCATACATGGAAAGAAGCAAAAAAATCGAGCACGGTCTTCGCCAAAATGAATATATTTCGTCCATTGAAACATGGAATGAACGTTATCGTTCCACTTGAAGTGGAAATTCCAAAAAAGACAAGAACAAACAATTATCTTGACATTTCTAAACGTTTCATAGAGAGATTCTTCCATACACTCTTCATGATATGAATTTCTTAAAGAATAACTATGCTTTTCCTAAATACACACAGGAAAAGACGTTTTTTCTTCCTCCGTAACGAGAATAATGCCATCGGCAAAAAAGAGAAATTAATCCCTATCTTCCCCTAAACTGTGACTGCAAAATAAGAACAAAAAGCCAGATGGTTATCGAAAACCATCCGGCTTTTTGTTAGGGATAAAAAATGAGGACCAAACCTAAAATAATCGCTCCAAACACTAATAATATGCTGCTGGATCCAAACAAAATACTGATGAGTTCTAAGGCTGCGAAAAAAATCGTGTAACTTGTTTTATCTTTTGCCTCTTTAATTTGTTTATACTCATGAACGGAAATGATAATTAAAATAGTAATTCCAGCTATAAATAGCAATAGACCAACGAGATGTATCAATTTTGCACCTCCATCGATGCTAAATTAATCTTTCTTTTTACCAAACAAATAAACACCAATTTGATACCTAATTGTCAATGGAATTGCAGCAGCAAAAGCACCTGCATTCGCTCCAAAAACAGCTCCAGCCATCGCTCCTACTTTTCCGACAGCTTTATATGTTTTTGGTTTACCATAGACACTAACACTCACTACAAGCTCCCCTGTAAAAGCCCCTATCATTGACCATTGTAGCGACTTTACTGCTATCCCTTCTGCAACTTTTTTAGGATCATTGGGAAATATCTTTCTTAGTAAATTTTGTACCCATCTAGGCAAGTGACTTACATACTGTCTTACTGAAAAATGGCCGCTTGGATCCACATACATTACCGGGTTATTTTTCGTATACACATACTGATTCAAGCTTTGCGGCTCATTTTCAAACCCATGGAACGTATCTCTTGTAATAAACCGCCCCATATTCGCATCATAATACCGCGCCATTAGGTAGTATAGCCCGGTTTCCTCATCGTAATAATACCCGGCATAACGGTATGGGTTCGCTGTTGCCAGCGCACCGGTTTTAGACACAATGTTGCCCCATGCGTCATACTCGTATTGGGCGACGACATTTCCGCTTGCGTCCGTCAATGCGACGACATCTCCATGACCGTTCAAATGATAGTAGTAAGTGGCTCCGCCTTTCGTCATCGTGACCGGGCGGCCCAATGCGTCCCACGTATATTCCGCTGTGATGTTGTTGTTGGCGTCTGTTTCATACAACAGACGAATCGAGTCGCCATCGTAGTGATAGTAAGTCGTACCGCTTGATGTTGTTTTGCTGATGCGTCTTCCTTGATGGTCATACGTATAGGTTGCGATCGTAGTGCCGGATGCGTTTTTTACTTGAATGAGACGGTTTTCGTCATCATACACAAACGTCTTGTTGCCGTTGTTCGTTAAATTCCCGTTCACGTCATATGTGTATGCCTGTCCGTTAACGGCTGTTAGTTGGTCGGCGGCGTCATACGTGTACGTAGTCGTCGTAGTTGTTCCATTGTTGACGATTTTCTTCGTCCGGTTGCCAACCGCATCGTATTCGTACGTAATCGTTGTTCCATCCGCTAGTGTTTCCTTTGTCAGCTGATTCAATGCATCATATTGATACGTGATCGTTCCATTGTTGGTTTCCACACTGGTAATGTTGCCATTGGCATCATAGCTGTAGTTGAAGTAATTTAAGACATTGCCGTTCGCGCCAAAGTTTTTAATCGATTTTAACTGGTTGGCATCATTATACTCGTAGGCGGTATAGGTGCCATTCGCATGGATGATGGATGAAATATTCCCTCGCTCATCGTACGTAAATCTCGCAAGGTTGGCGCTGTTTCTGGACAACACGACTAGCTGATCCAACGGGTTGTAGCTGTATCCGATGGTGTCGGTTGTTGTACCCACTGTGATGGAGGTGGACATCACGTTTCCGTTATTGTCGTAGCCATAGGCAATGGAATTAGATGCCCCTTTACTGATTCGTGTTGGACGATTATTCTTATCATACGTGTACGTGATCGTATTTCCACTACCATCCGTGACCGATGTCACGTTGCCATTGGCATCGTAATTCAACGTCCATTTCGTCAAGCCATTGTAAGCAATCGAAACAAGGCGGTTCAGCGCGTTGTAGCTATAGGATACCTTATCGCCATTGGCGTAGGTAACCTTTGTGAGATTACCGTTTTTATCATAGGCAAAGGACGTCGTTTGATTTAACGGGTTCGTGAAACCAGAAACCTGATTCAACTCATTATACGTATAGTTGGTTATATAATTCTTTGCATTCTTAACCGATGTACGATTTCCTACACCGTCATAACCATACGTCGTCACATTGCCGTTTGGATCCGTGACTTTTGTCAATTGGTTATTGGCATTATATTCATAAGAAGTCGTTTTTCCCTTTCCATCCGTTACACTTGTCTGATTTCCTACGGCATCATAACCGAAAGAAACCGTATCTCCTGCCGGATCTTTGATTTGGGTTACATAGTTTTTCTTTGCATCATACGTGTACGACGTCAGAGAAGCTCCTACTTCTAGACGCATTGCATCAAACCATGCTGTGCCCGTTTGATTATAATAGTAATAATACACGTCAATGTAATCGAAGGCCTGTTTCGGTTTTACTTCCGCGGCAACATGTTGCCAGTCAGTCTTCGCCTTATCAAAGTCGTTTGCATAACCCCAATCGGTTGTACCATTCGTATAGTGGATTGCTACTTGCAAGCTATAGTAACCGCCGTTTGGATTGGCTCCTTCTTGTTTGGACCATCCAGACAACGTAAGTTTAGTGTTGCTGTCGCCAGAAATATTAATCCGTTGTTTAATATGCTTATTTTTCCCAGACTCTCCTGTGATTTTAAATGACTTGCTTCCAACATATATATTCGCAACTGTTGTATCTAGTCCATCATTTGTTGATAAATTGCCGCTTGTCGTCCAATTGTCAGGAATTCCATCACTATTCATATCTCGCTCGAAGCTGGAATTATCAACAAGATTATAGGCGCTGACAACCGTTCCTTTCTCTAATTGAATACCGTCAAAATAAGCAGTTCCCGAACCGGCATTTAAGCCAACCGATACCCGAATAGATTTGGTGCCAGTTGGTGCGTTATCCGCGACGACATGAAGCCGAGTCCAATCGTTCGTTCCTGCCAACCCATAAGAAATTTTTTGATTTAACCAGTTTCCTTGCGCATCAAAATATTCAACTTTAATAAGAGCTCTGGCAGACATGGACGATGTTTTTACATAACCGCTTGCCACATAAACTCCACCATCATACGGCTGCTTATCAGAACTGACAATCGCCCATCCGGTCGAATTCGAAATGCTGATCGCTTTATTCCCAAATTTGCTTGTTGTCGTCCAACTGAATGTAGCGATTTTCCCTGATTCTACGGCCTTTGTCCAGTTGTCTGGCCAATTATCCGCATTATGATCGAATTCGAAGCTAGAGTTACTTACCAAGTTATCAGCTGTAGACATTGGATACGTCGAATACTGCAAATTTCCCAGATTATCGTATCGCTGTGAAACTGATTGTGTATAAGGATCGATCGCTTCGGTTTGATTGTTATTTTGATCATAATCAAATGTGCTGACGTTGCTGTTGAAATCCTGCTCTTTGATAAGATTATTTTGCAAATCATACGTATATTGTGCCGACTGATTTTCTGGCAATTGAACGCTGACAATATTTCCTTTTTCGTCATATTGATAAATGAACGCTGCGGTTCCATTCGCCTTATTTTCATTTGGTTCCACTACTCGGATTAAATTATTGTTATTATCATAATCGAATGTTGTCACAGCCTTGTTTTGAGCATCTAAAGGATTTTCTGTGATTTGAATAATATTGCCGTTAGCGTTGTACGTATAATCTACCCGTCTCCCTTCGCCATCTGTGACCGACGTAACACCATTGGTTTTGTCATATGAATAATTTGTGGTACTATTTGTAAGTGCGCCGTTAATCGTAATAGGGCGTTCAATGCTTGTTACGCGGTCGAGTGTATCATAACCAATTGTCGTCGTAATATTTCGGGCATTTTTAATACTTGTTAGATTATGATCCGAATCATACGTAAAAATGGTCGCGTTTCCTTGAGCATCCGTAACTTTCGTTAGGTTGCCGGAAGCATCATACTCATAAGAGATGGTTCTGTTTGCTGGGTCGGTGATACTCGATACATATCCGTTTGTTCCATAGGCAATCGTCGTCGTTCTTGCTGATGCATCTGTAATTGAAGCTAATTTTCCGTTTGTATTATAATTCAATGTAGTCGTGTTCCCATTTGTATCGACCATGCGAGAAAGTTTGCCATTTGTATTGAAATAAAGTTTCGTACCATCGGTTTTGGTTATTGTATAAGTGCCGTCCCCATTTTTGATTAGATCGAGATAGACACCACCAGCAGCTTCGTATCCCCCGCCAACTTTTTCACCAAAAATATGACGAGTATTATCTCCATCAACAAACGTAACTGGTCCACTGCCTGCATCCCAAATATTCATTTCGAGATTAGACATCCATCCATAACCAAACATCCCATTCGATCCGGACTTTCGGCTATTGTATGTTCTCGTAAATTCAACATCTTCGCCTAGACCAGAAATAGCAAGATTAATAATGCTACTAATGTTAGACACATAACTCCTAGCCTAGTTATTTTCCTTTTCATAACAGTACCTCCCTCACGAATATTTTTCCTATTCAACCTCATTATACCTAATTTTCTTCCTCCTTCACCGCCAACTTGATGTCGAACCCCGCCATTTTTTGACGGTGCGCCCGCCAATTTTGGCGGACTAGATAAAAAACGCCCCCACCGATCCGCCAAGGACATAAAAACCCCCATCCAATGCCCGTGCATCAGATAGGGGTTTCGTTTTACCCGCGCAATGTGGCGCCGAATTGTTGTTCGACCGCTTTGATGACTTGTTCGTGAACGTTTGTTACTTCTTCGTCCGTCAATGTCCGCTCTGGGTCGTAGTAACGGAGCGAGAAGGCGATCGATTTTTTGCCTTCTGGAAGTCGGTCTCCTTTGTAAACGTCGAAAATCGATACGTCTTTCAACAGTTCACCGCCTGCTTCGATAATTGCTCGCTCGAGGTCACCTGCTACGATATGCTCATCAACGACAAGAGCGATGTCGCGCGTAATGGACGGGAAGCGTGGAATCGCCGTATAGCGAATGTCGGCTACTTCCGCTTTTAATAACGCTTCAAGATCTAGCTCAAATACATATGTTTCTTTTAAATCAAATTGTTTTTGCACGTTCGGATGAAGCTGACCGACAAAGCCGATTGTCTTATGATCTAATAAAATTTCTGCTGTACGCCCTGGATGAAGGTGCTCGCGTTTTGCTTGCTTATATTCCACGCGGTTTTCTAATCCTAGCAACGCAAACAAACCATCTAAAATTCCTTTAACGACATAGAAGTCAACTGCTTTTTTCTCCCCTTGCCATAAATGCGCATGCCATACGCCTGTCAAGACGCCGGCTAACCGCTCTTTTTCGTTTGGCAACTCGTGTTCATTTGTTGCTAAATATACCGAGCCGATTTCATATAGCGCGACATTTTCGACTTGGCGGGCGCGGTTATAGCTTGCTGCTTCCAATAAGTGCGGTACTAAGCTTTGTCGTAAGACGCTGCGCTCTTCGCTCATCGGAAGAGCAAGACGGATCGGTTGCGCCGTTTCAAGCGCAAACATCGTCGCTTTTGCTTCGTTTGTAAGCGAGTACGTAATCGCTTGGAACAAGCCCGCATCTTCTAAATAACGGCGTACTTTGCGACGCTTTGCTTGATATGGTGTGAGCTTACCCGGGTTTGCTTCGCCGATTGGAAGCGTTGCTGGTAAATGATCGTATCCGTATAAACGCGCTACTTCTTCGATGATGTCTTCTTCAATAGCAATATCACGGCGGCGCGATGGAACGGTAATCGTAAACGTTCCGTTATCTTCTGTGAATGTAAATTGCAAGTTCGTTAAAATGCCTGCGACTTCTTCTTTCGTAATCGCTGTGCCAAGCACGCGGTTAATACGATGTAACGTAATCGTAACAACGACATCCTTTAGCTGTAATGTATTCGCTTCGACAACGCCGCCAACGACCTCGCCGCCAGCGTATTCCGCCATTAATGCAGCTGCGCGGTCAAGCGCTTCTTTCGTGCGCGCTGGGTCGATGCCTTTTTCAAACCGTGTGCTCGACTCACTGCGCAATCCGTGATCTTTGACCGCTTGGCGAATCGTCGCTCCATTAAAATATGCTGCTTCAATAAATACGTTTATTGTTTCATCACATACTTCCGAGTTCGCACCGCCCATCACACCAGCTAAAGCGACAGGCTCTTTCCCATTTGCAATGACGAGATGATCTTCTGTCAACGTGCGCTCTACATCATCAAGCGTCACAATTGTTTCACCGGCTTTTGCGCGGCGAACGACGATTTCTTTTGAACCGAGGCGATCGTAGTCAAACGCATGAAGCGGCTGACCGTACTCAAGTAAAATGTAGTTCGTAATATCAACGACATTATTATGTGGTCGAATGCCAGCTGCCATTAAACGCGCTTGCATCCAAAGCGGCGATGGGCCAATTTTTACGTTTTTCACGATGCGCCCTGCATATAAAGGATTATCTTCTTGTGCATCGACACGTACAGAAATATAGTTATGAACGTTTTCATCGTTTTCCTGTAGCTCGATGGTCGGAAGCTTCACGCTTCTTCCTAAAATCGCTGCCACTTCATAAGCGACGCCAATCATGCTTAAACAATCGGCGCGGTTTGGTGTTAAACTAAGTTCTAACACTTCGTCATCCAAGTAAAGTAGTTGTAGCGCATCCGCTCCGACCGGTGCATCGCTTGGGAAAACGAAAATGCCATCGGCGTATTCTTTCGGTACTAATTTCGACTCCACGCCAAGCTCTTGCAACGAACAAATCATGCCGTTCGATTCTTCACCGCGCAGTTTTGCGCGTTTAATTTTAAAGTTGCCAGGCAATACGGCACCAACTTTAGCAACGGCAACCTTTTGTCCTTTTGCGACGTTCGGCGCCCCGCAAATAATTTGCACTGGCTCCCCTTCCCCGATATCGACAAGACATTTACTTAGTTTATCGGCGTTCGGATGTTGTTCGCGCTCAATTACATGTCCGATGACAACACCTTGTATTCCTTTATTGCGCACCTCAACGCTTTCTACTTCAATGCCTGCTTTCGTAATGCGATCGGCTAATTGTTTTGCGGTAATGCCTGTTAAATCGACATATTCCTGTAGCCATTTATATGAAACAAACATCCATGAAACCTCCCTTTACACCCGATTAAATTGTTGCAAGAAACGAAGATCGTTTTGGTAAAAATGGCGAATATCATCAATGCCATATTTGAGCATTGCGATACGCTCTGGACCCATACCAAACGCAAAACCTGTATATTTTTTCGAGTCAAATCCCGCCATCTCGAGCACGTTCGGATGGACCATCCCTGCCCCTAAAATTTCAATCCAACCTGTTCCTTTACATACGTTACAGCCGTGCCCGCCGCAATTAAAACATGATACGTCGACTTCAACAGACGGTTCGGTAAATGGGAAAAAGCTTGGACGGAAGCGAATGTCGCGATCTTCACCAAACATTTTGCGGGCAAATTCACGTAACGTTCCTTTTAGGTCGCTCATGCGAATGTTTTCGTCCACCACGAGCCCTTCAATTTGCGTAAATTGATGGGAATGCGTTGCATCGTCGTTGTCGCGGCGGTACACTTTTCCCGGGCAAATGATTTTTACAGGGCCTCGCCCTTGATGTTTTTCCATCGTTCTTGCTTGCACTGGTGACGTATGCGTGCGCAACAAAATCTCCTCGGTGATGTAGAACGAATCTTGCATATCGCGCGCCGGATGACCTTTTGGCAAATTGAGCGCTTCAAAGTTGTAATAATCTTGCTCTACTTCTGGACCTTCAGCAATCGTATATCCCATGCCGATAAATAAATCTTCAATTTCTTCAATAACGCGCGTGAGTGGATGATGATTGCCACGTCTAATCGGACGCCCTGGAAGTGTCACATCAATCGCTTCCGCCGCTAGTTTTTTCTCGACTTCTGCTTGTTCAAGCGTTGCTTGTTTTGCCTCTAACGCTTGTTGAATCGCTTCGCGTACGTCGTTGACAAGCGCTCCCATGATCGGACGCTCTTCAGGCGACAGCGCCCCCATGCCGCGCAACACTTCTGTAATTGGGCCTTTTTTTCCGAGATACGCCACACGCACTTCATTGAGCGTTTTTAAATCGTTTGCTTGTTCAATTTTTTCAAGCGCTTCTTGTTGAAGCTGTTGTAACCGCTCCTTCATATGGAAATCCCTCCTTGTTATGTATAAAAAATAAAAAACTCGCCCCTCACATAAGGGACGAGTGCACTCGCGGTACCACCCTTGTTAGCTATGCGATCAACATAGCTCACTTCATTGTGATAACGGTCTACACCGGAACGCCTTTACATTTTGCACGCGCAAAATGGTCCAAGCGCCAACTCCCGAGGTGAATTCACTTGCTTGAGCCATAAAAACGCTCGCAGTCTATGGCGTTTTCTCCCTGAATGGCGATCGGCAAGCTACTCTTCTCGATCATCGTTTTTTATATGATGAAATTCTTCATTTATTATAAGCAAATGTACAATGCGGTGCAAGGTGATGATGCAAACATGTGTTTATTTTTTCTGCAAATGGTAAAGTAAAATCCCTGTTGCAACGGCTACATTGAGCGATTCTGCTTTCCCGTAAATCGGCACATATAAGTTGGCAGTTGTTTGCTGTAGCCACTTATCGTTCACACCGCTTCCTTCGTTTCCAACGATTAATGCAAACGATGACGAAGGGGATACAGATCGATAGTCTACTCCGTTTTGAAGCGATGTTCCATAAATCGGAATATGCCTGTTTTGAAAATAGGCGATCCATTGTCCAATATCTCCTTTTATCACAGGGAAATGAAACAACGAACCTTGTGTTGCACGAATCACTTTTGCGTTATATATATCGACGCTTCCTTCTCCGACGACAACGGCGTCTATTCCAGCAGCATCTGCGGTACGAATAATCGTTCCTAAGTTCCCTGGATCTTGAACCGCGTCGATGAACAGCGCCGTTTGCACACTATCGACGTTCCAATGCAAATGCTTGCACACTGCAACAATTCCTTGCGGTGTTTCCGTATCGCTTAATTCGCCGATCACCGCTTCCGTGACAATCACCATCGGAATATGATCTACCTTCCAGCTTGTCGGAATCGTTTTCGTTTCTGATAAAATAAGAAGTTCAACGATGTTGCTTTTTAAAGCTTCTTCAACTAAATGAAATCCTTCTACTAAAAATAGCCCCGTTTTCTCGCGTTCTTTTTTAGTGAGCAGTTTTTTCCATTGCTTCACTCGTTCATTTTTTGGCGATTCAATTCGCTTCACTCGTTTTTCCCCCAATGTTTCGCAATAAATTCATCACGTCCAGATGCCGCTCGGTCTTCCTTATAATGTTTTGGATTTTTCTTATGGTAGTTTTGATGATAGTCTTCTGCTGGATAAAACGTTGTCGCCGGTAAAATTTCTGTCACGATCGGCTTGGAAAAACGACCGCTTTCTTCTAGTTGTTTTTTCGATTGCTCCGCTAATGTTTTTTGTCTTTCGTTATGATAAAAAATCGCTGTTCGATATTGTGGACCACGGTCGTGAAATTGCCCCCCGTCATCCGTTGGATCAATTTGACACCAATACAACTCCAACAATTTTTCGTACGGAAATACATCGGGATCAAACGTAATTTGTACCGCTTCATAATGTCCTGTCGTTCCTGTTTTCACTTGTTCATACGTCGGATGTTCCACATGACCGCCTGTGTATCCGGAAACAATGCCATAAATGCCGTCAAGTTCTTCAAACGGAGTGACCATGCACCAAAAACATCCGCCCGCAAATGTTGCTTTTTCCATTTCCCTCTCTCCTCTTTTATGAATAGTAATTATCATTATAGCAAAAACTACTTACGCAATACATAAAGAATGGAGTGAAAACAATGGACTTTAATTTACGCGGTGCCGTCATGGCAAACGTCGCAAACAGCTCAAAAGACCAGCTTGAACATACGATCGTTGATGCGATTCAACAAGGTGAAGAAAAATATTTACCTGGTCTTGGCGTTTTATTTGAAGCGTTATGGAATCATGCAACAGATGAACAAAAACAATCAATGCTTGAAACATTAGAAGAAGCCGTAAAAAAATAGCCTTCGCGTTGAAGGCTATTTTCACATTGTCGCCCCTATTCACATGACACACGAAATGCATATTTTGTCGTCGATGAATACACTTCTCCTGCTCGCAAAATGCAAGACGGAAAATTTGAATGATGTACCGCATCTGGTAACGCTTGTGTTTCTAAACAAATGCCTAAATACTTTCGAGATTGTAGACCATTCATTTTTTCACCATGAGGGATTTGGTTCCCAGTATATACGACGACACCAACTTCATCCGTTTCAACAACTAATGTTCGCCCACTTTCACGGTCAAATAAGACAATTTCTTCATCATGATGAGTATTTAAAATAAATGGATGGTCATATCCTTGTCCGACTAAACGAATTTGCGGATCAGTTGACTCAATGACTTCTCTCAACTTTTTCCCTTGACGTAAATCAAAAGGTGTACCTGTCACATCTTTTATTTCCCCAGTCGGGATAAATTCATGATCTAACGGTAAAAAACGGTCACTTTTCATTTTTAGTTCGTGTTGCAAAATATCTCTCTGTGCGTTACCGCTTAAATTAAAGTACGTATGATTTGTTAATGTAAGCGGAGTGTCTTGATCTGAAACGGCATAGTAAGAAATGATGAGCTCATTTTGATTATTTAACGTATATGTGACTTGTACATCAACATTTCCCGGATATCCTTCTTCTCCATCAACACTTCGATGTAAAAAACGTACACCGACTTCTTCTTTTTTTGAGAATCCTGCTGCTTGCCAAATAACATGATGAAAGCCTTTCTCTCCACCGTGCAGATGGTTTCTATTTTCATTTGCATATAACTTGTATGTTTTCCCGTTTAACTCAAAACAACTATTTTTTATTCTTCCAGCTACTCTCCCAATGACAGCTCCCAAGTATGGACGGTTTGTCAAATAAGAAGAAAAGTCATCAAATGCTAAAACGACATTTTCATAGTTTCCATTTTTATCAGGAACAAGTATGCTTGTAATGATGCACCCGTAGTTTAAACAAGTGATTTCCATTCCATGATCATTTGCAAGCGTAAATGCGATGATCGGGTGACCGTTGATTTCCGTTCGTTGTTCTTGTACAAGCTTCATGTTTTTGTACTCCTTTTTGGATAGTGTCATAAAAGAAATAGCTTTCGCCAAAGCGGAAGCTATTTCTTTACTGTGTAGATACAACTACTTTCCCTCACAACAAGTTTTGTTGGAACAACAATTTTTTTCGGTATTTCTCTTTTCGTTTGAATTTGTTCAACAAGCAATTCAACGGCCGTCTCGCCCATAAATTCCGTATAAACTTGCACAGTCGATAACGGTGGTTGAACAAATTTCGATGTAGGAAGATCGTTAAAGCCTACGATGGCCACTTCATTTGGTACATCAATTCCAGCTTCATGTAGCGCCCGCAACGCTCCAATCGCCATCGAATCGCTTGCGATAAAAAACGCAGTTGGACGATTTGGTAGCTGAAGTGCTTGTTTCATTAACATATATCCATCTTCAGCAATAAAACGTCCGGTGAATACATACTCTGGAATGAACATGCCGCGCAAATATAAATATTCATAAAATGTACGTTCACGCTCATCTTGAACTAGTTGACCATCACCAACATATTCGCGCCCCCCAATATAACCGATATGCTTATGACCGAGATCCATCAAATATTGAAGAACACGAACAGTTGCTTTCCGAAAATCAACAACGACAGAATCAAAGCGATCTTCATCGGGAGAGTAGTCAACAAAAACAATATGTTTTGTGACTGACATGAATAAGTCAATATTTTGTTTCCCAAACTTCCCAACAGCAATAATTCCATCTAAACCTGTTAACCATTCTGATTCATACGAACCATCTTTCTTAAACAACTTGACGAGCTCAATTTGGCGATGAAAACATTCCTTTTCTACACCGAGACGGATTGCCATATAATATGGATCGTCAAGCTCTTGAGATTCCGAGTACCAGTTGACAACGCCAAAACGAAGCCGTTCTTTCGCGCTCATTTGATTGCGTTCCCGAGGCGTTTTGTAGTTCAGCTCTTGGGCAATTTCAAAAATGCGCTTTTTCGTTTCGTCCGATACAGATAACGTCATATCATAATTTAATACACGCGATACAGTGGCAACGGACACCCCTGCCTTCTCTGCGATTTCTTTCAATGTAGCCATTAATGCAACCCCTTTATTTATGCTAGATTTTAACGATTTGACTATCATACGGTTTGAGGGTCAAATTGTGAAACCGTTTTTCTTGATCTGTATGGTTTAAGATGAACATGTACTCACCATCATCACATACACGTCGATACACTTCAACACCTTCGTCGCTTTCTACATGCCATATGTGATGTTTTTGCACAATTTCCTTTGCAAGGTCATTCAGCACATCGTCATCTATGCCCCCACCAATATAATAAACGTTCCCATCACCATATTCATTTTCAGTTATCGCGGCGAGCGGATAAAATTTTTTTATGAAGTCGATCTGTTTCTCAAAATTCTTTTGTCGATCCGGATTGCCTTTTGCCAATGTGTAGGTCGGCCGTGTCCACGACAGCCCTTTGCGGTGCAGGAGTTTTCGCAACGCTTCGCGGGAAATGCAAACACCGAAGTGCTTTTCGACATAGGATTGCAGGAGTTTGGTGTTCCACGCCGAAGCGACGTCCCAGCCCAGTTCTACGGGAGTGGTGGTCAACACAAGCTG
The DNA here is from genome assembly GCF_013096965.1 of Anoxybacillus sp. CHMUD. Classification (NCBI taxonomy): domain Bacteria; kingdom Bacillati; phylum Bacillota; class Bacilli; order Caryophanales; family Anoxybacillaceae; genus Anoxybacillus; species Anoxybacillus sp. CHMUD. Next base: position 78,559 of record NZ_SDLG01000010.1, on the reverse strand, counting down.
TTTGATCTCTTCCTGCTGTTCTTCGGTGGGAAACGGCTCCCGCCCGGGGGCGAAATCCCGATGAAGCAGGAGCTCCAGACCGCCTTCGTTGAACAGCGACACATAATGGGAAACGGTTTGTCGGCACACGTTGACCATGGAGGCCACCTCTTTGCCCAAATAGCCTTCCATGACCAGGCGAACCGCCATCACCCGTTGGCGAAGAAGGGTGTTTTTGATTTTCCGTTCCTGTTTGCGAAGTGTCCGAGGTGTCCATCCGTGATCGTTGGTGATGCACAAACGCTTCATGAATGATCCTGCTCCTTTTCCATTGGTTTCCTTAGGGCAACAGGATCATCGGAGTGTGCACGAGTAATTTAAGAAGATTAGTTTTTAATGAACACATATTGTTAGGGCAATTTTTATTTTTCAAGATAAATGAAAACGCTAAGATGAGAAGTTTACATCATGATGCTGTTGTCGCTAAACTTTATGAATCATAAACTCAAATTCCATGTCTTGATCTGCCTTTATGACGTATTCATCGTGAACTGGGGCGCCCCAGCTGTCGTCTCCGCCAACTCCCATTTGTCGACCTGCTACCGTGACAACCGTATAATGAATATTGGGCAGCTCGTAATGATGATTGGCATGTTCAAGTTCAAAAGCTGTGTATGGCGAAAAGTTGCACTCCAACGGTTCAGTTATAGAAGAAATTTTTATTCCCTGTCCATTGCTGTTCGTTAAGCTTACTTTACGAACACCTGTTCTGTTTCCTGATTCCTGCGGTTTGAGATAGCGCGATACATTGTCAGATACTTGATTTCTAAAAATTCCAAGTCTTGCCCCCTTTGAGCGGTCGACATAGTTTTCTTCGGGCCCCATTGCATACCACTCGAGTTGATTATAGTCGGCTGGAACCTTGAATGATACCGCAAAAATCGGCATTGACGGAAGATTCTCGACTCCATGATAGACCGCCTTCACGCGAATGCTGCCATCAGCATAAACGGTATAACCAATTTTCACTTCCAATTCAGGGTTAATGGAAAATTTGTAGGTAAAGGTGACATTTACTTGGGCTGCTTCCTCTTTCACATCGACTTTTACACATTTACGCGCCAAACTCGCCGCATACCAAAGCCCCGAATAGAAGTCTTGCAAAAAACCTCGGTCATTATCAGTCGTGGCCCTCCAAAACAATGGTGCAGGAGGGACCGCAATCATCTCCTTGCCTGCGTAATTCATTGAAACTAGGCTTCCTGCCTGTTTGGAAAACATGATCGTAAAATCTTTGCCGTGCACCCCAATGTTGACATCACCATGGACAACTTTTAACTTTCCGCTAGGAACAACGAATTCCTTGGAACCAATCTGGAATACAAATTGGCCGAATGCCACCTCATAACCAACATCAGCCCAAAGTGTTTTTTCTTTCAATTTAAATGATGCATGAATGCAATATTCACCTGCATCTGCCATCATCCCAAGGGGCCAGTCGAACTCGACTCTTTTCTCTTCCTGCGGTGCTACCGATACATTCAGCTTGCTTCGATACAACTCTCTCCCTTCAAGGAATAGGACGTATTCTAAACCATATTCACTTGTGTCAGTGAAAAGACTTTCATTTCTAATATTGACACCGTATTGATCCGGTGAAAGCTTAAAGTTTTGATAAAGATATTTTACTTCCTGCATTTTCGGTGACAACTCCCGGTTGGCATAGACAATTCCGTTCGTGCAGAAACCGTAATCGGTTGGACGGTCGCCAAAGTCCCCTCCATATGCCAAAAATTCTTTTCCATAACGATCTTTTTTCACAAGGGCTTGATCAATGAAATCCCAAATAAAACCACCTTGATACATCGGATACTTTTGTTCCAAATCCGTATATTTGTACATCCCGCCGAGCGAGTTCCCCATTGCATGCATATATTCGCAGCTGATATACGGTTTATCCGGATTTTCTGTTAAATACTTTTCAATTTCATGAGGCTTTGCGTACATACGACTTTCTATGTCGCTTATATCATTGTACTCGCGGGCGTGGAATACTCCTTCATAATGGACAAGACGGCTCGGATCGACTGACCGAAAATAGTTGGCGACGTTTAACAGAACTTCCCCAGCATACGATTCATTTCCACATGACCAAATCAGGATGGAAGGATGGTTCTTATCCCTTTCAAACATTGAAATCGCCCGGTCCATAACAATGTCTTGCCATTCTCGATTGTTCCCCGGAACATTCCATGTGGGGTCGACACGGCCCATTTTTTGCCACGTTCCGTGCGTTTCCAAATTCATTTCATCAATGACATAGATGCCGTATTCATCGCATAGTTCATACCAATAGCTTTGATTCGGATAGTGTGACGTACGGACTGCGTTAATGTTATGACGCTTCAACGTTTTAATATCCCATAGCATATCTTCCTTTGTGATCGCCCGGCCTCTTCGGCAATGAAATTCATGTCGGTTAACGCCTTTAAATACAATCCGTTTTCCGTTAAGGTGCATAACTTTATTGATGATCTCGAATCTTCGAAAACCGACCTTCTGTGGAACAACCTCTACCAATTGGCCAAACTCGTTAAAAATCTGAATATATAGCTTATACAAATACGGTTTCTCCGCGCTCCATAATTCCGGTTCATCGACCGCAATGGAAAATGTCCCCTTTTCGCCATGAAGCTCTCCGTCTTTTTTGGCGACAAGGTCGCCTTTCGCATCATACAGTTCAGCGATAAACCTAGAGCCGGCAGGTACCGGAGACAAAAAGGTAAGGTCCGCCGTTAACATGCCTCTCGTATAGGACGAATCCAATTCGGCGCGAACATGTAAATCATAGACATGAATATCTGGCACTGTATAAAGGTATACATCGCGAAAGATTCCAGAAAAACGCCAGAAATCCTGATCCTCAAGCCAACTTCCGGTGCTGTACTGGTAAACCTCAACCGCGAGCTTATTCTCTCCATCCTTTATAAAAGGTGTAAGTTCAAATTCTGCCGGCGTGAAAGAGTCCTCACTATACCCAACAAACTGCCCGTTCAACCAAACATAAAACGCTGACTCTACTCCTTGAAAAGAAATATACACCGGTTTATCTTTCATGCTTTTAGGGAGATTAAAAATTTTTATATAGCTTCCTACTGGATTATAATCCATAGGAACTTCTGGAGGATGAACATCGCAATGACCATCCCACGGATACATTATATTTACATACTGGGGAGTTCCATAACCTTGCAACTGAATATGTCCTGGTACGGAAATATCACTCCAGTTTGAGCAGTCAAAATCGAGCTGATAAAATTCCGCCGGTCGGCTAGCTGGATTGACTGCATAGTGAAACTTCCAATTCCCATTCAACTCATAGCGCATCGACATGGAAACTCCACTTTTTGCTTCTTCCAACGTCTCATAATAAATATGGTCCGAATGGGCAGGCAGGCGATTAACACCGAACACACGAGGATCTGAAAGCCATTCTAATGTGGGGGTTGTTAATGTTTTTTTCATTATTTCCACACTCCTTACTCATCATTTTACTGAACCGAGCATCCCAGCAACGAAGTGCTTTTGCATGAAAAAGAAGATTAGCGCCGTCGGCAAGGTAGCGATCACAACAGCGGTCATGATCATTCCAAAATCCGGATAATGACTCGATCCGAGATTTGATATAAGCAATGGCACCGTCTGGTTCTCCGGGGACTGTAATATGACAAGTGGCCATAAATAGCCGTTCCAGCTCGACATAAATGTAATAATGGCCGCGGCTGCATAGGTTGTTTTCATGGTAGGGACATACAGCCTGAAGAAGATCCCCCATTCAGACAATCCATCAATTCGGCCCGCTTCAATAATTTCCTTCGGGAACATTTTCGTGTTTTGGCGGAAGAAAAAAATCAGAAATGCCGTTGTGACTGTCGGCAAAATAACGGCCGTCATTGTATCAATACCGATGCTTGGAAATATTTGTGATATTGTCCCAAACATTCTAAACAGCGGGACCATTAAAGCAGCAAAAGGTATCATCATTGAAAGCAACAAGAAATTAAATACAAAATCTTTTGTTTTGCTTTTAAAAATTTCAAATCCGTAACCAGCCAAAGAGGAGACCAACAATGCAAGTAAAGTTGTTACAATCGCGATTTTTGCCGAATTCATTAATGCATTGACCAGATTAGTGCTATCAAGCAGGTTGCGGAAGTTTTCCATAAAGTGACTACCTGGCAATAACCGCCCTTTCGTCACTTCTACTGATTTATTCGTTGCACTAACAACCATCCACAAAAATGGAAACACAGAAACAATAGATGCAATGGTTAAAACAGTATAGTTGAATACGTTTTTAAGATTACTCATTTTTATCACCTGCCACTTTAAACTGAATAATAGAAAAGAATACAATCATAATCACAATCGCATACGAAACTGTTGCCGCATAACCGAAATCAGGAGTATATTTAAATGAAAGATTGTAGATATATTGAGAAATCGTCATCGTTGCATTTCCCGGTCCCCCTTGCGTAATGTTCACTACTTCATCGAACAGCTGGAGCGTACCGATTGTTGAAGTGATTGACGTAAACAAAATCACAGGCTTTAACAATGGAATCGTAATTTTAAAAAACTGCTGAACTGGCGAAGCACCATCAATTTTAGCGGCTTCATAAATGGATTGATCAATATTTTGTAGAGCAGATAAGTAAAAAATCATATTATATCCTGCCCATCTCCACGTAAGAGCAATAATAATGGTCACTTTAGCCCAAAAAGGATCACCTAGCCAGTTGATTGGCTCAGATATAAGGGAAAATTTCGTCAACATAACGTTGATCAATCCATCTTCGCTAAACAAATATTTAAATATGACAGAATACGCAACTAGGGAAGTGACACATGGTAAAAAGATTGCTGTTCGGAACAATCCTCTCAGCTTTAATTTCGGATTATTCAATAGTACGGCTAAGAATAAAGCGACAATAATCATAATCGGAACTTGAATAATAAGGTATATCACTGTATTTTTTACAGTTGTTAAAAAGGTAGGATCGTTAAATAGACGAGCATAATTTTTCAGTCCAACAAAAGTTAGATTCGCACCCGAACCTGATTGTAACGAAAGAATCAATGCCTGAACCATTGGATAGAAATAAAATACGCAAATCATAATAGTAGCCAATATCACAAAAGACCATCCAACTATTGTGCTCTTAATACGGTGTTTCCGATTAATATTTGGACCTGTTTTAATCGTCAAATCTATATTCATCTTTGTTGACGGAATCACTCTATCTCAACTCCCTATCACTATTGATAACAAAAAATCCATGAACAAACTTTTACTCTCCTTCCGCGCATGAAAATAACAACTCAAGGCGCACCTCTTCACTGAAAAGCCCCGAACCACTCCGCCTCCTACGGAATGGTGCTAGTATAAAAACCAGACAGGACGGCGGAATCCCGGGGCTTAATTCATAAAACAATTGATAGATGTTCTGTATATTTATTTAACTTGTTGTTCTGCCTGTTTTTGTGCATCTTCCAACACTTTATCAAGATCTTTGCCTTTTAAGTAATCTTGCAACGCAACTGCTAAAATATCTTCGATCACATACGTATGTGCACCATAGTTTACTTGAGGAATTTCTGTCATCCATTTGGAGAAATCAGCTGTTACTTTTTGACCTCCAAAAAACTCATCTGCAGCCTTATAGGCCTCACTATTAGCAGCTGGTTTGTATGTGCCAATTGCACCAATTTCTTTGTTTAGCGCTTCATAAAACTCAACATTTGATCCAAACGTTTTAGCTAGAAATTCTGCCGCCTTTTCTTTTCCAGGAATGTTAAGTACATACCAAGAACTTCCACCTAGATTCGTAGCATTAACAGAGTTAGGAATGCCCGATTGTTTCGGAAAAGGCACAACAGCCCACTTACCAGCCTGAGAAGCTTCGGCTTTAACAGAAGCTGTAATCCAGTTTCCTGTCGGGATCGATGCAACTGCTCCACTATTAAAAGAGGAAATAAATTGACCCCAGTCAGAAACAGGTTTCGATATCCCTGCGTTTACAATTTCTTTGTAAGTTTTAAATGCTTCCTTCAGCGGCTCATTGTCTGCCAAATTCAGGGTTACTCCGTCTTCTTTCACATACCATGAACCACTACTTTGAATCATCTCACGAATAATCCCCAGATTTTTAGGATCGAGTGCAAGCATATATTTACCCGTTGCTTGTTTTACCTTTTTCCCAATTTCAATATATTTGTTCCAGTCCAATCCTTGTAAATCATCAACAGTATATCCCGCTTTTTGCAAATAATCTGTTCTCACATATAACCCAGCAACCCCTGTATCAAACGGAAGCCCATAATGTTTACCATTTAAGCTAGTAGAAGCAAGTTTATATTCAGCAAAATCTTCCGCTTTGAAATATTTTGATAGGTCATAGAATGCATCAGGATACGATTTAAGGAAGCTCTGTGCACTATAGTCTTCAATTAATACGATATTTGGCAAGCCTTTTGTTGTGCCAGAACTTAAACTTGTATTAAGCTTTTGAACGACATCCTTTTGAGCATTTTCAATAATTTTTAATTTAAAATTAGGATTCTCTTTCTTATAAAACTCTTCTGCAATTTTCATCGCTTTTACGTTAAAATTTGGATCCCACGTCCACACTGTTATTTCATTCGTACTTTTTGTACCATCTGTATCTCCCCCGGTTTTCGTTTCTGAAGAACAAGCAGTTAATAGAAGAATACTTACTAAAAATAGTGTCAAAATCTTTTTCAAAGAAAATCCCTCCTGTTTTTTTAATTCTTATGAACTTTTGGTGAAAAAGGAGTCTAATTAAGAATATACAGCCGAAAAACATACATTTTTCAGTTGTTGTCTTAATGAAATGAGCCTTTTCACTAAGTGCGTAAGATCCAATGTTTATAGACATTATCATCTTATGCATATTATGTTGCCAACTGTCGGAACGAGACTTCTCTAAACCTTCACGGCTTCATCATGCTCTCTTAACACTGCTACATCACCCCCCTGAATCCTCAATTCACCTCCTCGAAAACATTTTCCATCAATATCGCATATTGACGGTACAAACAGCTCCAATAGCCATTTGCCCCCATCTTCTGACCGTTTTCACACCCATTCTTCGAATATCTTCTTCAATCATTTCTTTTGGCCAGTATTCTGGATAATAGTCTACACCGATATACATCTTTTTTCCCCATCTTTATTCATTTCGTTCCTGAAGGTGTTGAATAAAGCGATGAAACGCTCGCTTTCCTTCTTCCGTCCGCTTAAACACTCCCGCATGTTCGAGTACTTGTTCAAATCGTTTTCCTACTTCTTCTTTTAATAATTCATGTACATCATCAAAAACATAGTGTCTTTCCATTATGTCTTGCACCCATTCCCAATGTTTCAATAACGACGGTTCCCATTGCTCTTTTGGCGTTTGATTTTTCATATATCGTGCGATATGGTCTAGCTCATCCGCCAATCGACTAGGCAATACCGCTAACCCCATGACTTCAATTAAACCGATATTTTCCTTTTTAATATGATGGAGCTCCTCATGTGGATGAAAAATACCGTATGGATGTTGCGCTGATGTGCGATTGTTTCTTAATACGATGTCCATCTCGTACAACTCCCCACGTCGACGAGCAATTGGCGTGACTGTATTGTGCGGCACATCGTTTGTTTGTGCATATATATCCACTTGAGGATCGCTATATTTTTTCCATTCTTTATAAATCAAATCACTCACTTGTAATACATCATTCTTTGCTCCACGTATACGTATAACTGACATCGGCCAACGAACAATGCTCATTTGTACGTGAGGATAAGCTGGCAATGTAAACGAAAAATCAGATGGAGCTTTTTCAATCGCAAACGTATATTTTCCACCTTGAAAATGATCGTGCGATAAAATAGATCCTCCTACAATTGGTAAATCAGCATTAGAGCCGATAAAATAATGTGGAAATTGATCGACAAAATCAAGCAACCGTTCAAACGTTTTTCTTTCCATTTTCATCGGCATATGTTTATCGCGTAATACGATGCAATGTTCATTGTAATAAACGTAAGGGGAATATTGGAAAAACCAACGTTCACTGCATAGTTCAATCGGAATGATACGATGGTTCGCTCGTGCAGGATGACGAATCGTTCCTGCATACCCTTCATTTTCAATACATAACAAGCAAGTAGGATAACGTTGTTCCTTTACGTCCTTCATGCGCGCAATATCTCGAGGATCTTTCTCGGGTTTGGATAAGTTAATCGTGATATCCATATCCCCATATTTCGTACGCGCTTTCCATCGTCTATTTTTCATCACTCGGTCTACGCGAATGTAATTGGATGCTTGACTAAGCTCATAAAACCAAGTTGTCGCCTCTTGTTTGTTTCGCTTATATTTCTCATAAAACGTTTGAATGATCGTTGACGGACGCGCTACAAAACAATTCATAATCTCTGTATCAAATAAATCGCGATCAGTAACTGTCTTTCCAACAAGCCGTCCATGTTCTTCAGCCCAATGGATCATCCGTTGTAAGATGGAAACAAGTGGGCGATCCGAGGAAGGCATCACGTCAACTTGTTGCCATTCGTCTAATTTCAACAACGCTAATATTCGATTGCGTGTATAAATGACATCTTCTCGTTCAATTAGGCGATGATGGAGCGCATATTGAATGAGTGTTTCAATTTCTTCGTAAATGTTCACCATGAGTTACACCTCTTCATATCCGTTCGGATTCGCCTCGTGCCACTCCCATGCTGAAGCAACAATTTCTTCAATCGTTGTGTATAACGGTTTCCAGCCAAGTTCACGTTTTGCTTTTTCCGATGAAGCAACTAAACGCGCAGGATCTCCAGGTCGTCTCGGCACAACTTTTTCAGGAATCGGATGTCCCGTCACGCGTCGTGCAGCCTCAATGACTTCTTTTACAGAAAAACCGTTGCCATTTCCTAAATTGTATATGTTGCTTTCCCCACCGTTTCTTAGTTTTTCTACCGCTAATAGATGAGCATCGACTAAATCTAGCACATGAATGTAGTCACGAATGCACGTGCCATCAGGCGTGTCGTAATCATCTCCAAAAATATGAATCTCTTCTCGTTTCCGTAACGGTACTTGCAAAATAAGCGGAATTAAATGGGTCTCCGGACGATGATCTTCACCAAGCATCGTTCCATACGCTCCAGCAACATTAAAATATCGTAAAGAAATGTAACGAATACCGTGTGCAACGTTCACCCATTTCATCATTTTTTCCATCGCTAGTTTTGTTTCTCCATACGGACTTTCAGGATTTGTTTCATCTGCCTCTTGAATCGGAATTTGTTTTGGTTCCCCATACACCGCAGCCGTTGAGGAGAAAACAATTTGTTTGACGCCATATTCATTCATCACATCAAGCAACACTTCTGTTCCATAAACGTTGTTGTTGTAATAAGCTAACGGCTGTTTCACACTTTCTCCAACAAGAGAATGTGCTGCAAAATGGATCACTGTATCGATTTCATGATTTTTAAATACGTTGCTTAAAAAGTGGCGATCACGAATATCACCTTCATAAAATATCGCCTCTGGATGAACAGCTTTTCGATGTCCTGTTTGTAAATTATCCACGACAGCAACTCTTTCTCCTTTTTCGATTAAACGATACACTGCATGACTTCCAATGTATCCAGCCCCACCGCAAACGAGAATCATCGTATGCTCTCTCCTTCTTTTGTAAGCTGTTTTGCCCCATCGCCAATTTTAGCTACATAAAAACTTGGGGCATAACCAATCTCCATTTCATACATTTGACCGACTTGCTCAATAAACGATGGAATATGATCGTCCTTTACAATATTTACAGTACAACCACCAAAGCCTGCCCCCGTCATACGTGCTCCTATTGTACCTTCATGTTTCCATGCCGCTTCAACAAGCGTATCTAACTCTTTTCCCGTCACTTCATAATCATCACGCAATGATTCATGTGATTGACGCATCAATTGTCCAAATGTATGCAAATCTCCTTGGCGTAAAACAAAAGCCGCTTGCTTTGTCCGCTCATTCTCTGAAACGACATGTCGCACCCTTTTTTGTTCGATCGGAGACAATACATGTGCATATTGATTAAACTGTTCCATCGTCATATCTCCAAGCGAGTTGATGCGTACATATTGTTGTAATTTCGTCAACGCCTGCTCGCATGTCGCACGGCGCTCGTTATATGCTGAATCAGCTAATCCCCTCTTTTTATTCGTATTTGCAATGACGATCGAGCAATCTTCCAAAGACAGGGGCAAATACTCGTATTGAAGCGTTTGGCAATCGAGCAGTAGCGCATGACCTGCTTTTCCCATTCCAACCGCAAATTGATCCATAATGCCACAATTGACACCGATATACTCGTTTTCTACTTGTTGGCTAATCTTCACTAATTCCAACATCTCGATATTTAATTCAAACAAATGGTTCAACATGACGGCCGTAACGAGCTCAATCGACGCAGACGAAGATAATCCAGCCCCATTCGGAATATTGCCATAGTATAAGACGTCAATCCCGCTTTGTACATCTTTTGGCATGAGCGCACGAATCATTCCTTTCGGATAATTCGCCCATCCATGACGTTCGTCATATGCAAGTTCGTCTTTTGTCACAGAGACAATTCCATCTTCATGAAAGTTTTTTGAATAGAGCCGAATCATCCCATCATCATTCAACCGAGCGACCGCATATGTTCCGATATGCAATGAGCAAGGTAACACATATCCGCCGTTATAATCTGTATGTTCTCCAATTAAATTAACACGGCCGGGGGCAAAGAAGACAGATGATCTTCCATATCCCCCCTGAAATACTTTTATATATTCATTTTTTAAATGTTCAATCATTCTAGAACACCACTTTTACTTAAATTTATTTTAATACTAGTTACCTAAATAATCAGAAATTAAATAACCTTTTCTTATTCATTGTTATCTCCCCCTAGAAATAAGTTTTATTTTAGTAAGCGCTTACTTCTGTTAGTAAAAATTTTAGTAAATTATTTAACTTAAGTCAATAAAAATTTTCTGAAAAAAGTAAAAAGTCGACCCTATTCGAGTCGACTTCTCTTCTCTTAATCAAACGTAATTTCTTTCACTTTTTCTTCATCGAGACGCTTAATGACTTCGACTAGTAGTTTTACTGTTTGTTCGTAGTCATCGCGATGAAGAAGGGCAGCGTGAGAGTGAATGTAGCGTGTTGGGATGGAAATGGTGAGCGCTGGAACGCCGCGCATCGTCATATGGATCGCACCAGCGTCCGTTCCACCACCTGGCATCGCGTCAAAGCGGTACTGGATGTTCATTTCCTCCGCAACGTTAACGACAAATTCTCGCAATCCTTTGTGAGAAACGAGCGTTGCATCGTATAAGACGATATGTGGGCCCCCGCCAAGTTTCCCCATAGCATCTTTTTCTGATACACCTGGTGTGTCGCCAGCGATGCCGACGTCTACCGCAAACGCAATATCTGGTTCAATCGCAAAAGCGGATGTTCGCGCCCCGCGCAAGCCTACTTCTTCTTGTACGGTTCCGACGCCGTATACGACGTTTGGATGCTCAACGTCTTTTAATTGTTTCAACACATCAATAGCAACTGCGCAACCGATGCGGTTATCCCATGCTTTCGCAAGCAACATTTTTTCATTGTTCATAACCGTAAATTCAAAATATGGTACAATCGCATCGCCAGGGCGCACCCCCCACTCGACTGCTTCGTCACGGCTCGAAGCTCCGATGTCAATAAACATATCTTTTATTTCAACAGCTTTTCTTCTCGCTTCAACTGGTAAAATGTGCGGCGGTTTCGATCCGATAACACCTGTAATGTCGCCTTTTTTCGTCACGATTGTCACGCGCTGAGCAAGCATGACTTGCCCCCACCAGCCACCGAGCGGTTGGAAGCGAATAAAACCTTTTTCATCAATTTGCGTCACCATAAAGCCTACTTCATCTAAATGACCGGCAATCATCACTTTTGGTCCATTTTCTTTTCCTACTTTTTTCGCAATGAGGCTCCCAAGACGATCAGTCGTCACTTCATCCGCATACGGAGCGATATACGATCTCATCACTTCGCGCACTTCTCGCTCATTCCCTGGAACACCTTTCGCATCCGTTAACGCTTTCAACATCGTTAACGTTTCATCTAATTTTTTCACGTATGTCACTCCTCTCTATGTACAACATTCATTATACTAAACATTTTGACAGTTGTTAATAATTGTGACTTTGCCGTTCATGATTCACTTCGTTTTTTGCGACATACGCTCGTTCGATTTGCTCAGCAGTGAATTGAAGCGCATGACCGAGCTTAGCGTACGCATATACTAATTGGTTATATGCCTCGATGTCTAACTTCATCCGAAACGCATGAACCGCCTCAAATACGCGTAAAAATTGATCAACAAGCGGTTCGCTTTCTTCAACGTTTGGCCATTGAACATGCTTATCAAGAGAAAGGTCTAGTCCGAGCGATAAAATAAAATGAAGACCGTCGACATATTCTTCTAAAATCGTTTCGACTGCTGCTGGTGGCTTTGAACTCCAAAACTTGAAGCAACGCGTTTCATTCGCAAGTTCCCCGATTTCAACAAGAAGAGCTAACAATTTCCGTTCAACTAAACGTTCACCGCGCAATCCGCGCTCCGTCTCAATTCGTTCGTCCAATTGCCGCTGCATAGCAAATAATTTTCTTATATCCATTTTTTCTCCCCCTCTTACAAAAAATGACCATCCCCTCAAGGGAGAATGGTCATTTCTTTTATTACTTGTTTAAGTTTTCTTTTGCGATGTTTGCAAGTTGTGTGAATGCTGCTGCATCGTTTACTGCTAAATCAGCAAGCATTTTGCGGTTTACTTCGATTCCTGCAAGCTTTAATCCGTGCATTAAACGGCTGTAAGAAAGACCGTTCATGCGCGCTGCAGCGTTAATGCGCGTAATCCAAAGTTTACGGAAATCGCGTTTGCGTTGGCGACGATCGCGATACGCGTACATTAACGATTTCATCACTTGTTGGTTTGCTACTTTATATAAACGATGTTTTGAACCGAAATATCCTTTTGCTAGTTTAAGAATTTTTTTACGACGTCTGCGTGTGACTGTACCGCCTTTTACACGTGGCATAACATTTCCCTCCTAAAATTATTTTACGTTATCTAACAATTGACGAATGCGTTTGAAATCGCCTTTTGATACAAGTGTTGCTTTGCGAAGTTTACGTTTTTGTTTTTGTGTTTTATTTGCGAATAAGTGGCTAGTGAATGCGTGTGAACGTTTTAATTGACCTGTTCCTGTCTTTTTGAAACGCTTCGCTGAGCCTTTGTGAGTTTTCATTTTTGGCATAAGGTGTTCCTCCCTTTTGTTATTTGTCGTTTTTCGGTGCTAGCACTAAAAACATGCTGCGGCCATCCATTTTTGGAGCCGTCTCAACCGTACCAATATCCGCGCACGCTTCAGCAAATCGATCAAGCACACGCTGACCAATTTCTTTATGCGTAATCGCACGTCCTTTAAAGCGAATTGTCGCTTTCACTTTATCTCCTTTTTCAAGGAACTTCCGCGCGTTGCGCAATTTTGTGTTGAAGTCATGTTCTTCGATCGTTGGGCTTAAACGAATTTCTTTCACGTTGATTACTTTTTGCTTTTTGCGCGCTTCTTTTTCTTTCTTCTGTTGCTCGAAACGGAATTTACCGTAATCCATAATGCGGCATACTGGCGGTTTCGCATTTGGTGCAACCATCACTAAGTCTAAGTTTAAACGCGCTGCAATTTCTAACGCTTCTTGTTTCGTCTTAATCCCAAGCTGCTCGCCGTTTGGATCGACTAAACGAACTTCACGTGCCCGAATGTTTTCATTAATAATAAAATCTTTGCTAATAACTAGCCACCTCCACGGTTTTTTCAAACTTGTTTGTTAAAGCAGAACGCACACAACAAAAAACGTGTGGGCACAATACACCCACACGTCTCACTCACAACATTTGTTTTGTCATGAACCTGTTAACAGCCTTACGGCGTCCATCAGGTGAGAAGCGGGTGCTTCTGCTTGTGTCAAACAAGTATTTATTTTTACTCTAACATATATACCATAAACGGGAATACATTGTCAACTAACGTTCGTTTCTCACAACAAGCAACACTATAACAAACATCGAAAAAAATTGCAACTATTTATTTACGCGTTTCTTTTGTGATGAAATCAACAAACGCATCAAGCGGCATCGTTTCGCTCTTTTGTTCCCCGTATTTTCGCACGTTTACCGCCTTCTCCTTTACTTCGTTATCGCCGACAACGAGCATGTACGGAATTTTTTGCATTTGCGCTTCACGAATTTTATAGCCGATTTTTTCTTCACGCTCATCGACTTCAACACGAATACCTGCAGCTTGTAGCGCATGCTTCACCTCATACGCATAGTCCATATGGATAGATGGAGCGACTGGAATCACTTGTACTTGTACAGGTGCTAGCCATGTTGGGAACGCTCCTTTGTACTCTTCAATTAAAAAGGCAACGAAGCGTTCCATCGTCGATACGACACCGCGATGGATGACAACCGGACGATGCGGTTTTCCGTCTTCACCGATATATGTTAAATCAAAACGTTCCGGCAACAAGAAGTCAAGCTGAACAGTCGATAACGTCTCGTCTTTTCCTAGCGCCGTACGCACTTGAACATCTAACTTTGGACCGTAAAACGCCGCTTCACCTTCCGCTTCGTAATAGTCAAGCCCAAGCTCGTCCATTGCCTCTTTTAGCATGCTTTGTGCTTTTTCCCACATCGCATCGTCGTCATAATATTTTTCTTTATCTTGCGGATCGCGATACGATAGACGGAATGAATAGTCTGTTAAACCAAAGTCTTTATATACGTCTAAAATTAAATTCACGACGCGCTTAAACTCATCTTTAATTTGATCTGGGCGCACGAAAATATGTGCATCATTCAATGTCATGCCACGCACCCGTTGCAAGCCTGTAAGCGCTCCTGACATTTCGTAACGGTGCATCGTACCGAGCTCCGCGATACGAATTGGTAACTCGCGATAGCTATGAATTTTATGTTTATATACCATCATATGATGTGGACAGTTCATTGGGCGTAATACGAGCTGCTCATTATCCATCTCCATCGGTGGGAACATGCCATCCTTATAATGATCCCAATGGCCAGACGTTTTATATAATTCCACGCTACCAAGCACCGGTGTATATACGTGCTGATAACCGAGGGATAGCTCTTTATCGACGATGTAACGTTCAATTGTTCGGCGAATCGTCGCACCTTTTGGAAGCCAAAGTGGCAATCCTTGTCCAACTTTTTGTGATGTCATAAATAAATCAAGTTCTTTTCCTAGCTTGCGATGATCGCGCTCTTTTGCTTCTTGTAAAAGACGTAAATATTCGTCTAAGTCTTCTTTTTTGAAAAAGGCTGTGCCGTAAATGCGTTGCAACATTTTGTTTTTACTGTCGCCACGCCAATACGCACCTGCCACGCTTAACAGTTTAAACTCTTTAATTTTTCCTGTTGATGGCACATGCACGCCTCGACAAAGGTCGAAAAACTCTCCTTGTTCGTAAATAGAGACAACTTCTCCTTCTGGAATATCGTGAATGAGTTCAATTTTCAACGGATCGCCAATTTCTTCATAGCGACGAATTGCTTCTTCACGGCTCACTTCTTTTCGAACGATGTCTAAGTTTTCTTTTACGATTTTTTTCATTTCTTGTTCGATTTTTGGTAAGTCTTCTGCTGTAATTGGTACATCGACATCAATATCATAGTAAAAAC
Organism: Anoxybacillus sp. CHMUD; assembly: GCF_013096965.1. Taxonomy (NCBI): domain Bacteria; kingdom Bacillati; phylum Bacillota; class Bacilli; order Caryophanales; family Anoxybacillaceae; genus Anoxybacillus; species Anoxybacillus sp. CHMUD. Next base: position 62,700 of record NZ_SDLG01000010.1, on the reverse strand, counting down.
CATTTTCAATAACAGGTCCAACGCCAAGTTTTACATTTTTATATAGTCGTTTCACCGCTTGCGCCATTAAGTGCGCTGTGCTATGACGCAAAATATCAAGCGCCTCTGGCATATCTTGTGTAATAATTGAAATGGCGCCATCTTCTTCAATCGGTGTGCGTAAATCGATCATGCGCTCATTTAGCTTTCCTGCAATCGCTTTTTTCTTCAGTCCTGGGCTAATGGAAGCCGCAATGTCTTCCGTTGTCACTCCTTTCGGAAACTCCTTTACTGCTCCATCTGGAAATGTAATTTTTACTACATCCGCCAAAGCTATTCACTCCTTTTTTAAAAATAAAAAAACCCGTCCCAAAAACGAGGGACGAGTTGGTTTCGTGGTTCCACCCTTCTTCCCGCTTATACGAATAACAGCGAGCGTATAAACGGCTTCATTTCGATAACGGCGCAAACCGTCAGCAATTACTAAACGGGTAATCGTCCCATTGTTCACTGCTGAAGTTTAGAGGTGGTAAGTGCATTCTTCGTGTTAGGAAGGTTTCAGCCTATGCCTTCCCTCTCTGTGAACCGTAAAAATACACCCATGTCCTCATCATCACTTTTGACCTTATTCATTATGTATGTCATTATAAGCATATTTTTTTGGAAAATCAAGAGGTGTTCGTAGCTCAATTCGCTCTTGAAATACGTTTTGAATCGTTTGAATCATCCCAACATCTGTCACATCGGTATATATCCATATTTTTTCTGGCGCAATAGAGACGAGCGGTGCTAATACAGATGTATCAATATACATCGGCTGACTCACCATCAATCTACGGTCAATCCACTGCTTCAGCTGCTGAGGTGACAAGTAGACGAATCGCTCATCGAAAAATTGAAACGATCCGTGCTCATATAATACGTGAAGAGCGTTCATTTGCGGTTGACGTAATGCAACAATTTCACGCAACATATGAACAAACGCCTGGTATTCTTGCTCTAGTTTGTATTCATCGATCGCTAATTCAACATAATGCATCAGCCGATCGTAATACGGTTTTAAACGGAAAGTCATAAGCGACTCAAACGAAAACAATCCTTCATGCAAACATTCGTGCAACGATTGTGCAATTAATTGTTCACGCGATATATTCGCTTTTTTCCTAGGGCGATAATCGTACCTTTCCCCTTCAATAAACGAACAGGCGAGCTGTAAAATTTGTTGTTGTTCTTCTTCATTTTCGTAAAAAAATGTGCGTGAAATGATCGATAAAATCCAACGTGCTTCAAACGCTCGAATGATACATGAAGTAAAAATCGGAATAAACAATGCGCGCATGTGCGCAACATCTTGTTCATGAAAGAAAATAGTAATCGTCTTGTCATCGTAAAGCAATTTCCCATACGGTTGTGGTGCTTTACTTAATTCAGCAAATAGTCGTTGCGCATCTTGTCCATCTTGAAATACGATATAAATCAACGGTGCCCCCCCTTTTCCAAAAACATGCTTGTTTTATATATATGGGGAACACCGAACGTTTATCACATGTCGATTCGGCGATTTTTTCCTTTCATTTCGATCGGAGTAGCTAAATAGACAATTCGCTCAATCATTCGCGCCGCTTTCACTTGTTCTTCTTCACCGCGCTGCGAATGGGCGAGATGATGAGTAAGACGTTTTAAGTCAAAATTGGATGTAAAACATGTTGGTAAATACTCAAGCATGCGATATTGTAAAATCGGCCCGAGCACCTCATCGCGCCACCAGCTTGACATAAGTTCTGCCCCTAAATCGTCGAGCATAAGCACAGGGACTTGTTTTGCGTATTCAATCGTATCTTGAAACGCATCCGTTTGAAGCGACGATTTTAATGAACGAACAAATTCCGGCACGTACACAAGAAATGAAGCAATATGTCTTTGAGCTAATTCATTCGCCATCGCTGCTAACAAGTATGTTTTTCCTACTCCAAATGATCCATATAAATATAGCCCTTTTATTCGTTTACCTACTTCATACGTCGATGCAAATGTATTCGCAAGTTCGATCGCTTCAATACGCCCAAGATCGTCCGTTTCTAGCTTATCAAATGATGCTTGTAACATATCACGCGGGATAAACAAACTACGAATGAGCGATTGTTGTTTTTTTCGTTCATCTTCTTGCACTTTGCGAGCGCAGCGCTCGTATTGCACATCAATGTTTTTCCCTTGCCAAATTAAATGTGGTGTATAACCTTTCAGCAAATTAGGACACTGTTCTAAACTTGAACAACGCTCACAATGTTTACTTTGTTGTACAAACTCATACAATTTGCCAAGATGGCGATTTAACATCGCATCTGTCACATCATGACCACGTAAAAACGATTGAACGTGTGGATCGTTTAAAATATCGCGTTTCATCGCCTCATATCGTTCTTTAAAATCATGACGATTCATCAAATGGTGGATAGTTTCCCGAATTGGTTTCATCATTTATCCCCTAACTTTTCGGCTTTTTCAACCGTTCTTCCAACTCGCGCCGTTTTTGTTCTAGCTCTTCTTCCGATCTCATTTGTTTTCGTTCAAATTGTGAATAGTCTGTTTGTAACCAATCTGGCAACATCTCAGTACGAATCGGCTTTTTCGACCCTTTTTCCTCTTTTTCTTTCATAAATGTTTCGTATTCACGCGCTTCTTTTTTCGCCAATTCCATCGCTTGTTTGACCGTACGCACTTTTTTTCTCGCCCACGAACTAGCAATTTTTTCTACATATTTTTTCGGAAGCTTCATATCTGTACGTAACATGACGTAATAAATAAGCACATTCATGACGCCTGGTGGCAGTTTTTGCTTAAACATCATTTCTTCAATTAGCTGCAAATCCGCTAACGCCGGTTCAGCTCCACCAGAAAAGTCCATAAGCAACTGTCTCGGTGAAACGGTTTCGAGCTGTTTCATTAAATATTCTTCTTCGTTTTTTGGCTCGACATGCGCCATCGTCCGCTCCGCTAACGGTTGCACGCGATCATATAGCCGCGGAAGCGCCTCACCACGTTCAAATTGATACCATTCTTGCGCCGCTTTTCTTAATGATTCGATATCAATTTGTTCTGCGGGATCGATGACGCTCATCACAATTTTTTGCATGTCAAGCGGGCCAATGCCATATAAAAAAGCTAGCTTTTTGATCGCATCTTTCACTTTTGCAGTAATCGCACGACGTGGGACGAGATGATGAGACAGTCCTGCATAAAATGCGTCAAAATCAAATATATCATCTTGCATCGTATACATCGCTTGTTCTTTTCCTATATACTGATGCCCGTCTTGGAGCGTTACTTCTTGTTTCGCTTCGTCGCCTAACTTATGAATCATTTTTTCAGGCTGGATCGATGAAAATACATCGTGAAATGAGCGCGTCACAGGTACAAAAGAAGTGCGATCGATAGCACGATCAGAAAAAAACTTTTTCAACTTTTGAAATTTCGTTTTTCCTACACGATCATATAAAAATACATTTAACACACCATCAGTGAAAAATTGTTCTGGTGTAAGGGGAAGGCGAAGCTCGTAAATAAATACGCGTTCATCATCTGCATTCGTTCGCTTCATATACGTATTTAACAACCCGATTCCCTCAAGTTTTAAACGTTCAGCGTATATCGTTGGCAAACTGCATTGCATAATTGCCATTAAACTATGGTGTGTCGTCTCTTCACTCCATAAGCGTGTTTGCTCAAGTTCGCTCCATAACGTCATATATAAACTATACGCTTGCGCACCAATTAACGGTTGATATAAAAGTGTCAATACTTTCCGATCTAGTTCACTTAAAACACCATTGGCGTGGACAATATATCGGTCGACCGCAATTAATTCTTTCCAGCTATATTCCATATTATCGACCTTCTTCATATGAAAAAGAGCATATTATGCCCTTTCTCCTTGTTCTTTTTTTATTAGTTCTTTTAATTCCTCGATAAAGACGTTTAAATCTTTAAACTGGCGGTATACAGAAGCAAAACGAACATAAGCGACTTCGTCAATTTTGGACAAGCGTTCCATCACCATTTCACCGATCGTTTCGCTTTTCACTTCATTGATCCCGCTATTGCGCAACTCTCGTTCAATTTGTTGCGTGACTTCCTCTAGCTGTTCAAGCGCAACCGGTCGCTTTTCACACGCTTTAATAAGACCACGCAAAATTTTTTCACGGCTAAATTCCTCTCGCGTTCCTTCTTTTTTCACAACAATTAACGGTGTTTCTTCCACCCTTTCAAACGTTGTGAATCGAAAATGGCAACGTTCACATTCACGACGGCGACGAATAGAACGCCCTTCATCAACAGGACGCGAGTCGAGCACACGCGTTCCGTTGTGGTGACACGACGGGCATTTCATATGTATCAGCTCCCTAGCAGTAATTTTACTTTTATAGTAGACAAAACAAGGCGGATATACAACTACTTATCCCCATATATTCCCGATCCGATATATGGGAGTCTTTTCTCTAATTGATCATATAAACGAATAATGAGTTGGCGACTAAATCCGAAGTCAATTGGAAACCATTTTGTTTCTGTCGTAACTGAAAAATCAATAGCTGTTTCAAATGGACGAACAGAAACAATAGTTGCGACGATAAATACTTTTCTTCCTTTCGTGAGTGATACACTTATTTCTCCTCGTTCTGCTGAGACGGCAACAATGTGACACCCGTCCATCTGTTCAAACATTTCTTTCACTACTTGTAATGCAGTGGATTGTGTCGTTTTGTAATAACGGCTTTTTAGCTGCTCATCCGGATGACGTTCAGATGTTTCATTATGATTTGTTAATATATGCTTCCATTTCACTGTTCGTCTCCTCACTTTTCAATGAATGATAAAAAAGAGGTGCAGAATCTACACCTCTTTTCCTCTTACACTTTATTATAAAGCTTTTGCTTGTTTAATTTCAATTGGACCCATACCACGAGGCAATTCAATTGTTTCACGCGTTTGTGCACCTAATGCTTCTGCAATATAGTCAGCTGCAATCGTTGGATCTAGATGCCCACATGTGTACACGTCGATGCTCGCGTAACCATGCTCTGGAAAACTGTGAATAGTTAAATGTGATTCAGAAATAATAACAACGCCACTAACACCTTGTGGTGCAAATTTATGAAACGCAACTTCACGAATTTCAGCACCAGACTTTAACGCTGCATCAACAAATGTTTTTTCAATAAACTCCATGTCATTTAACTTATCAAAATCGCATCCCCAAAGTTCTGAGATAACGTGACGACCCATTGTATCCATGATCGTATCCCCCTTTTATAAATTTTGAAAAAAATAAACGATGAATTTCTTTTGCTTTCTGGAATGTATAACTACCACGGGGGAAAGTTAGTCCAAAGAGGTCCTAACCCTTTAAGTAGTCACATTACCACGCGTTCAAGAAGTTCACGAAACATAGTATACTTCGTTTATATATTTTTTTCAATATCGTTTTTTATTTTTTTAAAAAATGGGTAGAAAAATAACGCTGGGAACCCCAGCGTTATGACATCGCAACCGTTTCATTTTTTAACAATTGTTTCGCAACAAGTTTTGTTAAATCAACAACGCGACATGAATAGCCCCATTCATTATCATACCACGCTAACACTTTTACTTTTCGATTTTCGATCACCATTGTCGATAACCCATCAACAATCGCAGAATGTGGATTTGTATTAAAATCAATGGATACAAGCGGTTCCATCGTCACGTCTAAAATGCCTTTTAACTCCCCACGAGCTGCTTGCATAAACGCTTCATTCACTTCATCGACTGTGACATCTTTTTTCACATCGACAACGACGTCAACAAGTGAAACGTTTGGTGTTGGAACGCGCAATGCCATACCATGCATTTTTCCTTTTAAATGTGGCAATACAAGTGCTAACGCTTTAGCCGCACCTGTTGTTGTCGGGATGATCGATTGTGCGCATGAACGTGCTCGACGTAAATCTTTATGTGGATTATCGATGTTTTTTTGATCGTTTGTGTAGGCATGAACAGTTGTCATAAGTCCATTTTCGATACCAAACGCTTCATCAAGCACTTTCACAACAGGTGCTAAACAGTTTGTTGTGCATGAAGCGTTTGAAATGATGACGTGCTCTGGAGAAAGCATATGTTCATTGACTCCCATTACAATCGTCACATCTTCATCTTTTCCTGGTGCAGTTAAAATGACGCGCTTTGCTCCCGCTTCAACGTGCATCATCGCCTTTTCTTTTGCGTTAAACTTTCCCGTTGCTTCGATAACGATATCGATTTGAAGCTCTCCCCACGGTAATAGTCGTGGATCACGTGAATTTAATAGTTGTACTTTTTTTCCATTTACAATTAAACCATCTTCAACAGGAACGACATCCCCATCAAATTTACCATGGTTCGAATCATATTTTATTAAATGAGCTAACGTTTCAGGCGGATAGCTCGCATTAATGGCTACAATGTCAACATCATTGTCCATAATAGCTTTTCGGAACACCATACGTCCAATGCGTCCGAACCCGTTAATCGCTACTCTCGCTTTCATTATATAGCCCCTTTCAATATATGTGTTATACTGTTTATCTGTTATACACAAAAATAGTATAACATTTTTAAAGTGTTTATGCTATAAAAAAATAAAAAAAGGGCGTCCTATTTTTCAAGGATACCCCACTCAACTAAGCGTTCGTATAGTTGTCGTTTCGTTTGTTCGATCGTTCCATTATTATCGATGACAGCATCTGCTTTTTTTCGTTTTTGTTCGAGCGGCATTTGCGATTTTATACGCGCCCATGCTTCTTCAAACGAAAAGCCATTGCGTTCGCAAAGGCGCCGAAGTTGAATTTGTTCATCTACATACACAACGAGAATACGATCAACGAGATGTTCTAAATTACTTTCGAATAAAAGCGGAATATCGAGAACAACAGCTTTTTCCCCTTTTCTTGCATATTGCTCTTTTTGTTGTAGCATATGTTTACGTACGAGCGGATGAACAATGGCATTTAACTGTTTTCGCTTTTGTTCATCATGAAATACGATCGCACCAAGCTTACGTCGATCAATCGCACCATTTGAGTCTAAAATGTCGCTTCCAAACGTCTCAACAATTAGTTGATACGCTTCACCGTCGATGGCTGTGACACGGTGAGCGATTTCATCTGCATCAATGACAGGGATATGTAAGTCACGGAACATCGCCGCGACCGTACTTTTTCCACTTGCGATGCCCCCTGTTAATCCGATCGTTAACACCACCTTCACCCCTATCTCATTTTAAAAATACCAATGACAATAAGCATAATCCCAGGTAAAAACGAGTATTTTTGTAGCCAGTCATACTTTCTAAACGATTTTCCAATTTTCAACCCGCTAAATAAGAAACTAAAGCTAAGCAAGCAAACGAGAAATGTAGTAAACGCTACCGAATAGTTTAAAAGCGCCGCGCTTACGCCTGCTCCAAACGCATCGAGCGACAAGGCGATTCCTAAAAATACAGCCTCCATCCCTGTAATCGTTCCTGAACGGTCAAAATCAGCCATCGTTGGTTTGCGCAAAATTTGAATGACAATGCCGAGCGAACGAATTTCTACGTTCATTAAAAATTTTTCTTCCTTATCATCGCTTTTAAGCATAAATTGAATGAGCATCCATAATCCTAATATGATTAATATCCCCCCACCCATTGCGTTGGCAACGGTTGGCGAAAAAAACATATATAACATGCGACCAATGCCCATCGCTACTAAAAATGTCATGCATGAAAAAAACGAAATAATCAGCAACGAACGAAGCGGAACATGTACATTCCGCATACCATACGTAATACCGACAGTCAACCCATCAATGCTTACAGCAAACGCAAGCAAAAATAAAGACCATGTAATCATATACGCCCGCCCCTTCCTTGAAAAGCTACCATAGTATATGGAAGAGGTCTAGGCAATGTTCTTACACTACGTTTGACAATGTTTACAATAATGTGTGCCGCGATTGGCTACAGTTGTTTTGGAAATGGGATTTCCACAACGACGGCACGGCATGTTGGCACGACCGTATACATACAATTGCGTTTGAAACGTCCCTGTCTTCCCTTGCGTATTCACATATGTTCGAACGGTACTCCCACCTTTTTCAATCGCTTCTTGTATCGTTTGAACAATTGCCTCATGTAATGCTTCGATTTCCCGTATCGTTAACGTCGTTGCTGTCCGCTCTGGATGAATGGACGAACGAAATAATACTTCATCGACATAAATATTGCCTAATCCTGCGACAATCGTTTGATCAAGCAATGTCGCTTTTATTGTACGTTTTGTTCGTTGAAGTTGATCTGTAAGCCATGCAACCGTAAATTGCTCATCGAACGGCTCAACCCCAATACTTGATAAAGGAGGGACACGTAATTCTTCACCTTTATTAAATAAATGCATCGTACCAAATTTGCGCACATCGCGATAACGAAGTTCCGTCTGATCTGTGAATGTAAAAAAAATGTGTGTATGTTGATCAAATGGAGCATCTTCTTTTTCATATATATAACGTCCTTCCATCCGCAAATGAGAAACGAGGACGACATCATCCAATTGAAAAAGCAAAAATTTACCTCTCCGCCCGATATTGTGAATCGTCTGTCCTTTCAGACGCTCACAAAACGTAGCTACATCAGGGTGCTGAATGATTTTTGGCCAATGCACTTTCACACGTTCGATCGTTTTACCAACAACAAGAGAAAGAAGTGTACGTCGTACCGTTTCGACTTCAGGCAATTCTGGCATGGTTGCTCCCCCCTTTCGTTACTTCGCATCATACCATGTTGGGCCAAAATGATAGTCGACTTTTAACGGAACACGTAATGATACTGCGTTCTCCATCACATCTGGTACGATTTTTTTCAACAATTCAATTTCTTCTTTTGGTGCTTCTAAAATCAATTCGTCATGTACTTGCAGCAACAAACGAGTTTGCAGTCGTTCTTCATGTAAACGATTAGCCAAATCAATCATCGCTTTTTTAATAATATCGGCCGCACTTCCTTGAATTGGCGTGTTCATCGCTGTCCGTTCCGCAAAACTACGAACATTAAAATTACTACTTGTAATATCCGGCAAATAACGACGACGGTGAAGCAATGTCGTCACATACCCTTTTTGTTTTGCATCTTGTACGATCTCTTCCATATACCGCTTTACACCCGGATAACTTCGAAAATATCGTTCAATAAATTCGGCTGCCTCTTTGCGCGTGATGCCTAAGTTTTGCGATAATCCGTAGTCGCTAATCCCATAAACGATGCCAAAATTGACTGCTTTCGCTTGACGGCGCATATGAGCGGTCACTTCGTCCTCCTTGACATGAAAAATATCCATCGCCGTTTTCGTATGAATATCAAGGTCGTGGTGAAACGCGGCAATTAAATTTTCATCATTGGCAATATGCGCTAAAACGCGCAACTCGATTTGAGAATAATCAGCTGCAAAAATAACCCAATCGTCTGAGGATGGGACAAACGCTTGACGAATTTTTCTTCCTTCCTCAATACGAATCGGAATATTTTGTAAATTAGGCTCTGTAGAGCTTAAACGTCCCGTTTGAGTCAACGCTTGTTGAAAAATCGTATGCACTTTTCCTGTATCTTTTCGGACGACTTTCATTAATCCTTCGACATATGTGGATTGTAATTTTCCGAGCTGACGATAGTGTAAAATTTGCTCAATAATTTCATGGTATGGCGCTAATTTTTCTAGAACGTCCGCGGAGGTAGAGTAACCCGTTTTCGTTTTTTTCACAATCGGCAACTGAAGTTTTTCAAATAAAATCGTTCCTAGTTGTTTCGGAGAATTAATGTTAAACGTTGTTCCTGCAAGTTCATAAATGCGTTGCTCAATTTGTTCGAGTTGGGCAGTAAACTCTTTTCCCATCTGTTCCAAACGATCAACATCCACTTTCACACCGTAAAATTCCATTTGTGCTAAAATAAATGTAAGCGGTAATTCTAAATGTACAAGCAATTCAAATTGTTCATTTCGCTTTAGTTCTTGAATATATGTTTCTTTCAACGAAGCGATCGCTTTCGCCTTTCGTACGAGATGTTCAGCTAATACATTTGTCGGCGGAATAGCTTGTTTCGCTCCTTTTCCATATACTTCTTCGTCGCTTTGTACATCCGTATATTGCTTCGTTTTTGCAACGGCCGCCACATCCCCATTCGCATCGGTCGGATTGAGCAAGTATGCAGCTAATAATAGATCAAAATCGACACCTTTAGGTTCAATACCGTTCCACTTCAGCGCAACGATCGCTCGTTTGGCATCAAACACACTTTTTTTACATTGCTCATCTTCAAGCCATCTTTTAAATCGTGATGAAGCGAGAGCTATGTCCGTCGGAATAAAAAAGTGTCCACGCTCATTTACAAGTGCAAATCCAATAATTGGTGCTTGATGATAATTCGCATCCATCACTTCAACAACAAGTGCACCTTCTTTTGTCAACATGTGCTCATCAATCGCTTGAACCGTAACAAACGAAATATCGGTTAATGATAGTTGTTCTTGTGAAATTTGACCAATTTTGTCCATAAGCGAAGTGAAACCAAGCTCTTGAAATAGCGCTGCTACCCGTTCTGCATCATACGACTGCCATGCTAACTCATCGAGCGATAGTGTCAATGGAACATCACGATGAATGGTTGCCAACTGTTTACTTAGTAACGCTTGTTCACGGTACGTTTGTAAGTTTTCCTTCAATTTTTTTCCAGAAATATGTTCAAGTGAGGCAAGTACATGTTCAACCGTTCCATATTCTTTTAATAATTTTAATGCTGTTTTCTCTCCGACTCCCGGAACGCCTGGAATATTATCTGATGCATCGCCCATTAATCCTTTCAAATCAACAATTTGTGCAGGCGTTAGTCCATACTTCTCAAATACGTATTCCGGTGTATATCGCTCCATATCTGTTATGCCTTTTTTCGTGACATGAACATGAATACGTTCCGACGCTAATTGTGTTAAATCGCGATCTCCCGAAATAATGACGACGTCAAAGCCTTCTTTTTCTGCTTTGGTGGCAAGCGTTCCGATAATATCGTCTGCTTCATAATTTTCAAGTTCGTACGTACGAATGTTATATGCATCAAGCAGTTCGCGTAAAAACGGAAACTGTTCCGATAATTCCGGTGGCGTTTTTTGTCTCCCACCTTTATATTCTGTGTATACTTCATGACGAAATGTCGTTTTTCCTGCGTCAAACGCAACGAGCATATGCGTCGGCTTTTCTTCTTCAATGAGTTTCATTAACATCATTGTAAAACCATAAATAGCGTTTGTATGAATGCCTTTATCGTTATGTAAGAGCGGCAATGCAAAAAAAGCGCGATAAGCGATGCTATTGCCATCAATTAAAACGAGTTTGTTTGCCAAACCGAAAACCTCCTCTTGTATTCATTTACGCTTATTTTACCATGATTGCCTCCAAAAAAGAAAAAAGACGAGAACGTTCGCTGTCCTCGCCTATTCCAAGACAATCGGCTTCTTGGATGAAGGGGTTTTCACCTGTTATGTTATCAATATTTTTTTAATATATGGTAAATCGATTGTAAATATATCGTTAAAATTATTCGTCTGCACAAGCGTCTGCACGAAAATGGACAGTGAATGTCGTCCCTATCCCCACTTCACTTTTTACTGAAATTGTTCCATGATGTGCTTCCACTAAATGTTTCACGATCGCTAATCCAAGACCCGTACCACCTGAGTTGCGACTTCGTGCTTTGTCCACACGATAAAATCGTTCAAAAATACGTGGAATTTCTTTTTGTTCAATTCCAATTCCTGTGTCACTTACATGAACGTGTAGCTCTTTATTATCTTTCTCCACATAAACCGTTACGCGTCCACCAGCTGGTGTATAAGTGATCGCGTTATTAATTAAATTAATAAAAATTTGCTTTAAACGATGTAAATCGCCATACATATAACAAAGCGGTGCATTCGATGTACATTCCAATGTGATTTGTTTATCGTTTGCTTTCGCTTCAAGCATGACGATAACTTCCTTCAATACTTCATGCAAGTCAACAACGGATATATTTAACGTAAATCCTTGCTGTTCGATTTTTGACAAATCGAGCAAATCTTGAATTAAATGTTGAAGACGCTCACTTTCCTTTAAAATAATCGTTAAAAAGTATTCAAGCGTTTGAGCATCGTGCATCGCCCCGTCTAACAACGTTTCTGCAAAACCTTTAATGGACGTAATCGGTGTTTTTAACTCGTGAGAAACATTGGCGACAAAATCTTTGCGCATTTGTTCAAGTTTTTTTAGCTCAGTAATATCATGGAACACAACGATAATTCCTTTCCATTCGTCGTTTGTCCCAATAATTGGCGTTCCGTACACTTCAAAATGTTTCCGTTCAATGTCGATCGGAAGGAGCATTTGTTTACGTACATTTACCTCTGTCATAAATATTTCTTCTACAAGTGCAATCACTTCCTTATATGGGAACGCCTCATAATATAAACGATGAACATAGTCAGACGGATCGATATGGAACATTTCTTTATATGCGCGGTTCATTAATGAAATATAGCCACGTTGATCAATTAAAATTAAACCGCTCCCTATATTTTCAATAAGGGCTCGCAAACGATCTTGTTGCATTTCTTGTGTACGCACCATCTCTTGTAAATTTCGCGCCAAAATGTTTAATGACTGGCTGAGCATTCCTGTTTCATCGTCTCTACTTTCATACGTTCTCGCTTTATAATTGCCACGCGCCAACTCCATCGCTACTTTTGTTGCCGCTTCAATCGGCTTTGTATATTGATTTGTAATTTTAATACCCAATAAAAGAATGATGAAAAAAGCAATACTTAAGCTAAACGTAAGCAACAGCCAAATTTGTTCATCTACCCGCTCGATCGCATCCATAGATAAACTCATGACAATATGTCCGAGCTTCTGGTCACGCTGCCAAAATGGTACAGCATAATAATATACATTTTGTTCTTCTTGAAAAATAACAGGACGATCTTCTTGTTTTAGTAACGTTCGAATGAATGTTTTATGACGTTTTTCATCAATTGATACGTAATTGTTTGTATCAAACATGATCTGTCCTTCACGATCAACAATCGTGATGCGCGCCGACAACATGTCGCTAATTGCGTGTAATTGTTGCTTAAACATATTAGATTGGAACGATTTATTTTCCATGTATAAAGCCAAAAGTTTTGCCTCTTTCTCTATTCGATCATGTACCGTGTCTGCATAAAATTTTTGAAACAGTTGACCTAATAACAAACCTAGGCCAAATAAAACAGACAAAATGACAGAAATAAGCCCAAGCAATAGCCGAGAGCGAAATTTATTCATCCACTTTCGGCTCCTCCAGTTTATACCCTAAGCCGCGTATCGTTTTAATATACACAGGCTTTCGCGTATCATGTTCGATTTTGTCACGCAAATGGCTAATATGCACATCGACAATGCGTGTATCCCCTGCAAAGTCATAGTTCCAAACTGCACTTAATAATTGATCACGTGTCAATACACGTCCTTTATATTTCGCTAAGTATGCTAGTAGTTCAAATTCTTTCGGGGTGAGTTCTAATCTTTGTTGTGCAAAATAAGCTTCATAACGATCTGGGAAAATTTCTAGTTGTCCGACAACGAGCGAATCGTCATTATGTTCTTGCTTTTCTTCTTGTCCATGGATAACTGTGCGACGTAAAATCGCCTTCACACGCGCTACAACTTCACGTGGGCTGAACGGCTTTGTCATATAGTCATCGGCACCCAGTTCAAGACCAAGCACTTTATCAAATTCATCGTCTTTTGCTGTTAACATTAAAATGGGGGTCATCACTTTTTGTTGACGCAAATGTTTACATACTTCAATTCCATCTAATTTCGGTAGCATTAAATCGAGAATGATGAAATCAGGGCGTTCCTCTAACGCTTTATGAAGTCCTTGTTCTCCATCATAAGCTGTCAATACAATAAACCCTGCCTGCTTTAAATTGTACTCTAGCAACGTGACGATCGACTGCTCATCATCGACAACTAACACACGTTTCGACATAGCTATCCTCCAACAACGTAAATTTGTTACATTTTTATTATAACGAGTTATGTGAAAAGAAAAAAACAAAAAAGAGGCAAAAGCCCCTTTTTAAAAGTTATCTAACGCTTTCTCTTCAACGAACGGATATGGCGGAACGACACGCAATGATCCAACTAATATTTCTTCACCATCGCGGATCGCTTGAACGGAAATATGAATTTCATTATTTTCTTCATCAACAGATGTCACTTCAAATAAAAATTCAACATGCTCATAATGATATACTGGTCGTTTAAATTCAATCGTTTGCGAAACAATATGGCTTCCTGGTCCCGGTAAATATTTTGAAACAGCCGATGTAATAATACCTGTTAACATAATAGCTGGTACGATCGGACGTTTCCATGGCGTTTGCGATGCGTAGTCATGTTGAATATAGAGCGGATTGGCATCGTTTGTGAGCCCTAAGTATAACAATAAATCTTTATCTTCGATCGCTTCCGTTAAGACGAGCTTCTCACCAACGGAAATGTCCGAAATTAAACGTCCAAGTTTGCGTTTTTTGCTCAGCATATCCATCTCCCCTTTGTTTGACCATATACAAAAATTCGGGGAATCACCCCGAATTTTTTACTATTGTAACACTTTCATCACATTTTTCACCGACTCAACAGATTTTGCTAACGCCGCTTTCTCTTCTTCTGTTAGCTCTAATTCGATAACTTTTTCGATTCCATTGCCACCTAAAATGGTTGGCACACCTAAATAAATTCCTTCATACCCGTATTCGCCTTCTAAATAAGCGATGGCTGGAAGAACTCGGCGCTGGTCTTTTACGATCGCTTCAACCATTTCAGCAAGGGATGCAGCTGGCGCATAATAGGCACTACCGTTACCAAGTAAGTTGACAATTTCACCGCCACCTCTGCGCGTACGTTCAACAATGGCATCTAACCGCTCTTTTGGGATTAACGTTTCAAGCGGAATGCCACCTGCATACGAATAGCGCACAAGCGGCACCATGTCATCTCCATGACCGCCTAAAACAAACCCTGTAATATCTTTCACAGATAAATTCAACTCTTGTGCAACAAATGTACGGAAACGTGCGGTATCTAATACTCCAGATTGACCGATGACGCGGTTTTTCGGAAAGCCAGATTCCTTAAAAACCGTATATGTCATCGCATCAACAGGATTCGTTAATACGATAATAAAGCAGTTCGGCGAATACTTGACTACTTCTTTCGTGACCGCCTTCATAATTCCTTGGTTTGTCGTGACTAAGTCATCGCGGCTCATGCCTGGTTTGCGCGCAATGCCCGCAGTGATAACAACAACATCCGAATCAGCGGTATCCGCATAATCCGACGTGCCAATAATGTTAGCGTCGAATCCGAGAACAGGGCTTGACTCAAGCATATCGAGCGCTTTTCCTTTTGTCGGATTTTCTAATTGTGGAACGTCGACAAGAACGATGTCTCCAAG
Organism: Anoxybacillus sp. CHMUD; assembly: GCF_013096965.1. Lineage (NCBI taxonomy): Bacteria > Bacillati > Bacillota > Bacilli > Caryophanales > Anoxybacillaceae > Anoxybacillus > Anoxybacillus sp. CHMUD. The sequence continues at coordinate 47,144 of NZ_SDLG01000010.1, read as the reverse complement.
CTCTTTTTGCGCTAAAATGAACGCCGTCGTCGCTCCCGTAAATCCAGCACCGATAATTGAGATTTTTTTTCGTTTCATCCCCACGTTCTTCCATCCCCTTTTTTATTTTATTCTCCCATGTTTTGAATGAGAGCATCTGCGAATTCCGAACATTTCACTTCTGTTGCGCCTTCCATTAAACGTGCAAAGTCATATGTGACGACTTTTGAGGCAATCGTCTTCTCCATAGAGTCAACGATCAGTTTTGCCGCCTCATTCCAACCAAGATGTTCAAACATCATGACACCAGATAAGATGACCGACGATGGATTTACTTTATCCAATCCCGCATATTTTGGTGCAGTTCCGTGCGTTGCTTCAAAGATTGCATGGCCTGTTTCATAGTTAATATTTGCACCTGGTGCAATACCGATGCCACCTACTTGTGCTGCCAACGCATCAGAAATGTAGTCACCGTTTAAGTTCATTGTTGCAACAACATCGAACTCGCGCGGACGAGTTAAAATTTGTTGCAAGAAAATATCTGCAATCGCATCTTTCACAATGATTTTTCCTGCTGCTTCTGCTTCCGCTTGCGCGCGGTTTGCAGCTTCTTTTCCGTGCGTTTCAACGATGCGGTCATACTCCGCCCAAGTAAACACTTGATCGCTGAATTCTTGCTCAGCTAATTCATAGCCCCAGTTTTTGAACGCACCTTCTGTATATTTCATAATGTTTCCTTTATGAACGAGCGTGACAGATTTGCGACCATGTTCAATGGCGTATTTAATTGCTGCGCGCACTAATCGTTTCGTACCTTCTTCTGAAATTGGCTTAATACCGATTCCCGATGTTTCAGGGAAGCGAATTTTACGCACACCCATTTCATTTTGCAAGAAATCAATTAACTTTCTCACTTCTGGTGTTCCTTTTGCATACTCAATCCCCGCATAAATGTCTTCCGTATTTTCACGGAAAATCACCATATCTGTATCTTCAGGACGCTTGACCGGAGACGGTACTCCTTTAAAATAACGAACTGGGCGTAAGCACACAAATAAATCGAGCTCTTGACGAAGCGCAACGTTTAATGAACGAATTCCACCGCCTACTGGTGTTGTCAGCGGTCCTTTAATCGCAATTATGTATTCACGAATCGTATCAAGCGTTTCTTGTGGCAACCATTCACCAGTCAACTTAAACGCTTTTTCACCAGCAAGCACTTCTTTCCAAACGATTTTGCGCTCCCCTTTATAAGCTTTTTCCACAGCCGCTTCTAATACGCGAGATGCGGCTGCCCAAATATCTGGACCTGTCCCGTCCCCTTCAATAAATGGAATAATCGGATAGTTTGGAACGTTTAATACCCCGTTTGTAACCGTAATTTTTTCACCTTGCATCACAATAACGACCTCCAAATCATGTAGTGTAAAAAGGTGAGAAAGGCGAGTTTCTCACCTTGAGCAACCACTGTTATGCATGTTATGCACGTTCTTCAAGCGGCACGTATACTTGTCTCGTAGGTCCTGTATATTCGGCACGTGGACGGATGAGACGGTTGTTTTCGTACTGCTCTAAAATGTGCGCAAGCCATCCAGACATGCGACTAATCGCAAAAATTGGTGTAAATAAATCATGATCAATTCCTAAACTATGGTAAACAGAAGCGGAGTAGAAGTCAACATTTGGCGGCAAACCTTTCGTCGATGTAACAATCTCCTCAATTTTCACCGACATATCATACCAGTGTGGTTCACCTGTTAACTTCGTCAATTTCTCAGACATTTTTTTCAAATGTTTCGCACGTGGGTCACCTTGGCGATAAACGCGATGACCGAACCCCATAATTTTCTCTTTGTTATTCAATTTGTTGTGAATGTATGTTTCCACATTTTCAAGTGTGCCGATTTCCGTCAACATTTTCATTACCGCTTCATTTGCTCCACCATGAAGCGGGCCTTTCAATGCTCCAATCGCTGCTGTAATACCTGAGTACACATCTGATAAAGTCGCAACACAGACACGCGCAGTAAACGTTGAAGCATTCAACTCGTGATCCGCATGAAGCACGAGTGCTTTATTAAACGCTTCCTCAGCAATTGGATCTGGCTCTTTACCCGTTAGCATATATAAAAAGTTTGCCGCAAAACTTAAATCTTTGCGCGGTGGCACAGGTTCTAATCCTTTGCGAATACGCGAAAACGCAGCAACAATTGTTGATACTTTCGCCTGTAAACGAATCGCTTTGCGATAGTTCGCTTCGGGATTCATTGCTTCCGCTTCTTCATCGTATAAGCCAAGAAATGAAATCGCTGTACGAAGCGCTGCCATCGGATGAACTTGATCAAGCGGATACATTTTAAAATGATCAATGATTTGTTGCGGAATATCGGCATGTTCCGCCAACTGCTTTGTTAACGTTTCTAGCTCTTCTTTGTTTGGCAATTTGCGATGCCAAAGCAAATAAACGATCTCTTCAAACGTAGCATGTTCTGCTAAGTCATCGATATTATACCCAACATATGTGAGCGTATCATCGATGATTGAACTAATTGTGGAAGTGGTTGCTACAACCCCTTCGAGACCGCGAGTTACTGTCATCTTACATCTCTCCTTTTTTTCTTTTATTCCCCTTTTCCCATGTTAAAACGCGTCGTCGAGCGATTGCTCAAAACGGCTGAATAAAAATGCAAAGAAAATGCTTACATTTTGTTATATATTCACCTAGTCGCTTCACGAAGCGAGCAGGGGAATATACACGATAGTTTCGTACATGCTCCACTATTATTATAAACAATTATCAGACTTTTGTGAACTAAAAGACATCATAATTCAAAAATATTATTATAAAAAAGCAATCAATCATGAAAATATATCCACTATTTTCATGATTACATAAGCAATACCTGCGCCTATTAACGGGCCGACAGCCACTCCATTGAATAAAGATACGGCTAAAATAGTACCAAGAACGAGCGCAGTCGTTACATGCGGATCTTTCGCAAGCAATGTCACGCCTCCTTTTGCCAACAAAGCAACAGCAATACCCGATAACATCGCAATCCAAGCATAAATTGAGCGAACAGAGTCCGTTAGTTCTTTAAATCCTATTTTTCCAGTTGCAATCGGAACTAAGACCGCAATCGTAATGATTGTTACACCAAGATGGATTCCTTTTTGCTCTAAATACGGCAGTACTTTAGAACTTAATCCGATACTTTTCACAATAAGTAAAAATAGTACAGCGATTATGAGGGATTGATTTTTCGCAATGATACCGACAACGAAAAGAATAAATAAAAAAATGAATGGCTGCATGAAATATGCCCCCTTCTTTGAAACTTTTTCTTTCTTTGCATTGTATATTATAATAGTCATAAATGACAAAAGACGGGAGGTGAGGACATGTCAACTCACTACGTATATCGCTCCCTTCGCTTTTTATTTGTCATCTTTGTCATCATTGCCGGGTTAGCGAGCTTATACTATGTATCAACGCTAACATATCCGTTTTTAATTGCGTTAGCGATTGCTTACTTTATTAACCCGGTCGTTGATGTATTAGAGAAGAAAGCGAAAATGCCAAGGGCGTTGGCGGTCATCGTTGTTTTAATTCTTTTACTTGCACTCGTTGCTGGGCTCGTTACCCTCCTTGTTGCGGAAATCGTGACTGGAACACAATATTTAGCGACAGTTGTGCCAAATCATTTTCAAAAGCTTGTCATTTATATAGAGCAGTTTGTGGCAAGCCAAATCATTCCGCTCTATAACCAACTAGCGACACTCTTTAAAAATTTAGACACGTCTCAACAAGACACGATTATGGCAAACATTCAATCCGTTGGAACAAAAATTGCTACAACGGTCGGGCAATTCATCCAAAATATATTACAAAATATTCCTTCAATCATTGGATGGTTGCCTAATTTTGCAACAATTTTTATTTTCTCGTTGCTTGCCACGTTTTTTATAAGCAAAGACTGGTATCGTCTAAAAGCATTGTTTCAAAAATTGTTACCAACCAAAGTGCAGACGAGTACGACAAAAGTATTTGCCGAATTAAAAAAGGCGCTATTTGGCTTTCTTAAAGCACAGGCGACACTCATTTCTATTACAACACTTATTGTATTAGTCGGCTTGCTTGTGTTGCGAGTAGAATACGCAATTACGATCGCTCTTATTATCGGCATTGTCGATGTTTTACCGTATTTAGGGACAGGACTAGTATTTGTTCCATGGATTGTGTACGCTGCGATGAGCGGCGATACTCATTTTGCGATCGGTCTAGGTGTGCTGTATGTCGTTGTTCTCGTACAACGTCAAGTGATGGAACCAAAGCTCCTTTCCTCGAATATCGGACTCGATCCGTTAGCAACGTTGATCGCTTTATTCGTCGGTTTTAAATTGATCGGGTTTCTCGGTTTAATCGTTGGGCCGGTATTGCTCGTCATTGGGCGAACATTGCATCATGCTGGCGTCTTTCAAGATATTTGGAACTTTATTATCGGAAAAAAAGAAGCATAAGCGGCGAGCTTATGCTTTTATTTTCGAATGTAAATCCATGTTTTTTCATAGAACATCCTCTTCCATAGGCGCACAAGCCACGGTTTTATTTTTTCACGCGCAAATGGGAGAAGTAAAATAAAACCTACTGTATCAGTAATAAACCCTGGCGTTAACAATAACGTCCCACCAACTAAAATACAAACACCATCTAATAGCGCATCGCTTGGTATGCGCCCGTTCATGAACTCATATTTTGCTCGTTGAAACGTGGATAGTCCTTGTTTTTTCGCTAAAAAGACACCGATGATACCTGTTGTCACAATCAATGTAAATGTTGGCCATATGCCAATTGCTTTTCCCGACAAAACAAGAACGACAATTTCTAGCGCTGGAATAACGATAAAAAGAAGAAAAAAGATGTTTCGCACACACATCCCTCCAAAATAATAAAGAAGGGGATGTCCCCCTTCTTTATTATAGCACGCTCGCATGACCGCGATAAATAGCACCGAAGCTTGCATCTACCGTAATGTCTTGTCCATCTTTTAAAATAGATGTCGCATGGTTTACCCCAACAATTACCGGGATCCCTAAGCTTAAACCAACAACAGCCGCATGGCTTGTTAAGCCGCCTTCTTCTGTAATGATCGCCGCAGCTTTTTCTAACGCTTTCATCATGTCTGCATCCGTTGCTGGAGCAACTAAAATACCGCCTTCAACCATTTTTCCAAGCGCTTCTTCTGCTGTTTTGGCTACAACAACTTTCCCGAATGCTGATTTACGGCCAATCCCTTGACCTTTTGCAATCATATCACCGATCATATGCACTTTCATTAAGTTTGTTGAACCTGTTTCTCCAACTGGAACACCCGCTGTGATCACAACGAGATCACCATGTTTCACGATGCCTGTGTCAAGGGCTGCCTCAACAGCAATATCGAGCATTTCATCCGTTGACGTTGCGTGTTGAGCGACGCGTGGATAAACACCCCAAACGAGCGCTAATTTACGCGAAACACCTTCATTCGATGTCACAGCGATAATTGGCGCTTTTGGGCGATATTTCGAAATCATCCGGGCGGTATGACCGCTTACTGTCGGCGTCACAATCGCTGCGACATCTAAATTTAATGCGGTATGAGCAACTGATTGCCCGATTGCATCTGTAATCGTCGTACCGCTCTGTTTGCTTCGTTTCGATAATAAGTCGCGATATTGTAACGCTTGTTCTGTGCGCAAAGCAATGCGATGCATCGTTTGTACCGCTTCGACTGGATAAGCCCCTGCCGCTGTCTCACCTGAAAGCATAATCGCATCTGTTCCGTCAAAAATGGCGTTCGCTACATCGCTCGCCTCAGCGCGAGTTGGACGTGGATTTCGTTGCATGGAATCAAGCATTTGTGTCGCTGTAATAACAGGTTTTCCAAGCGCATTACATTTTTTAATTAACTCTTTTTGGACGAGAGGCACTTCTTCCGCTGGAATTTCGACGCCTAAGTCGCCACGAGCAACCATTAAACCGTCTGCTACTTCTAAAATTTCATCAATATTGTCTACGCCTTCTTGATTCTCAATTTTCGGGATGATTTGAATGTGTAACGCGTCATGCGCCTCAAGCAATTCCCGAATTTCGAGCACATCTGAAGCGCGACGAACAAATGATGCAGCAATAAAATCAATACCTTGCTCGATACCGAAACGAATATCAGCAGCATCTTTTTCTGTAATACCTGGCAATTTTACTTTGACGCCCGGAACGTTTACACCTTTTTTATTTTTTAATACGCCACCGTTTAATACTTTTGTTTTTATTTCTTTCGCTTCTTTATCAACAGCCAATACTTCTAAACCAATTAAACCATCGTCTAACAAAATCGTTGAGCCGACATGCACATCGTCAATTAGCCCTTCATACGTAATCGAAAATTTTTCTGGCGTACCGAGCACTTCCGTCATCGAAATAGTGACTTCAGCGCCCGCTTTCAATTCAATCGCACCATTTTCCATGTCATGTGTACGAATTTCTGGACCTTTCGTATCCAATAAAATCGCAACCGTTTTTCCAGTCATTCTCGATGCTTCGCGAATGTTGCGAATGCGCGCTGCATGTTCTTCATGACTTCCGTGCGAAAAGTTGAGGCGGGCAACATTCATCCCTGCTTCAATGAGTTGCACAAGCTTTTCTACACTTTCGCTCGCTGGACCGATCGTACAAACAATTTTCGTTTTGCGCATAAATACCCTCCTACACTTTGCATATGGAAACGATACCATAAATAACCACTAAATTGAAAGTTCTTTTGATAGTTGATACATTTTTTGGTCAACTGTATGTTTTTGTGCTAACGCTTCAATGATGTCGTGGTCGACGAGATGATTGTTTTGAATGCCAACGCAACGTCCACCTTTTCCTTCGAGTAACAATTCCACTGCGCGCGCACCTAAACGGCTAGCAAGTACACGGTCAAACGCTGTCGGTGATCCACCGCGCTGTACGTGCCCTAGCACAGTTACACGCGTTTCAAATCCTGTTGCTTCTTCAATGCGTTTACCGAAATCAACACCGCTGCCAACCCCTTCTGCAACGATGATAATACTATGTTTTTTACCGCGCTCATGTCCACGTTTGAGACGCGCGACTATTTCGTCCATATCATAATCTGCTTCTGGGATTAAAATACTTTCTGCCCCGCCTGCAAGACCTGCCCAAAGCGCAATATCTCCCGCATGACGTCCCATGACTTCAATCACATATGTACGTTCATGAGATGTCGCTGTATCGCGAATTTTATCAATGGCATCAATAACCGTATTTAACGCTGTATCAAAACCAATCGTAAAATCTGTTCCTGGAATGTCGTTATCAATCGTCCCCGGCACACCGACACACGGATAACCGTGTTCTGTTAACTTTTTCGCGCCTTGATAAGAGCCGTCACCACCGATGACAACAAGTCCTTCAATCCCATGTTTTTTCAACTGCTCAATTCCTTTTAACTGCCCTTCTAACGTTTTGAATTCTGGGCAACGAGCAGTATATAACATCGTTCCGCCACGATGAATAATATCGCCAACATCCCCGATTTCAAGCTTTTTAATTTGACCAGCAATTAATCCAGCATATCCGTGATAAACGCCGTACACTTCTAAGCCGTGGTAAATCGCTTTCCGAACAACCGCACGAATAGCGGCATTCATTCCTGGCGAATCGCCACCGCTCGTAAGCACACCAATTCTTTTCATCGCTCTTCACCTCTTTAAAAAAATAAAATAAGAAGTATGACCTCTTACTTTAAGATAACATGAAGGTATATGGAACACAATACATAATGAAATGTTTCACAAAACGTTGATTTTTCTCACTACAACAAGTTTGCTCAAAATCATTTATTTCATGTAAAAAGGCCATCCGATGATGACCTTTTTACATAACCGATACATGTTGTTGAGATTCGATAAAATCGCCAATCTGTTTATATTTTTCGTATCGTTGCACAATCAGTTGTTCAGCGCTTAATGGAAGCAATTGACGCAATGAACGTTGCAGCACATCGTCAATGTATTTCGCTTGTTCATCGACATTTCGATGCGCACCACCGCGCACTTCTGGAATAATTTCATCGATAACACCAAGCTGTTTTAAATCTTTTGCTGTAATTTTCATCGTTTCGGCAGCTTTTTTTGCAAGCGATGCATCTTTCCATAAAATTGCTGCTGCCCCTTCTGGTGAAATTACGGAATACGTCGAATTTTCAAGCATGTGAACGTAGTTTCCGACACCGAGGGCAAGCGCACCACCGCTTCCTCCTTCGCCAATAACAACGCATACAACTGGAACTGTCAACCCTGCCATTTCAAATAAGTTCCGTGCGATTGCTTCGCTTTGCCCCCGTTCTTCAGCAGCCTTTCCTGGATACGCCCCCTTCGTATCAATAAAACAAATAATCGGACGCCCAAATTTTTCAGCTTGCTTCATTAAACGAAGCGCTTTTCGATATCCTTCTGGATGTGGCATACCAAAATTACGACGAATATTTTCTTTCGTATCTTTCCCACGTTGATGACCGATGACAGTCACAGGTAATCCATGATATTTTGCAATTCCTCCTACGATCGCTTCATCATCCCCAAAACAACGGTCACCGTGACATTCGAAAAAGTTTGTAAACAATCGTTCAATATAATCAAGCGTTGTCGGTCGATTCGGATGGCGCGCAATTTGCACACGATCCCACGGGCTTAAGTTCGCATAAATGTCGTTTTCCAGCTTTTCAAGTCGAGCTTCTAATTTATTAATTTCATCGGAAAAGTCAACATCGCGATGCTTTGTAAATTCTTTTAATTCACTAATTTTTTTTCGCAATTCTACAAGTGGTTTTTCAAATTCTAATTCGTATGCCATTCGTCTCCACCTCGCGATTGGTGAATGTCTAATACATTCGTTAACGTGTCTTTTAGGTCATGACGCGGGATCACCGCATCTAGTTGTCCATGTTTCAATAAAAATTCCGCTGTTTGAAAGTCATCTGGCAATTCCTCACGAACGGTTTGTTCAATGACGCGCCGTCCTGCAAAACCGATGAGCGCCCCTGGTTCAGCAAAATTGTAATCTCCAAGCGAGGCGAAACTTGCTGATACACCACCTGTCGTCGGATGAGTCATCACTGAAATAATAAGCCCGCCTTGTTCACTAAACAGTTTTAACGCAGCACTTGTCTTCGCCATTTGCATCAAACTTAATACACCTTCTTGCATCCGCGCTCCACCGGAAGCGGTAAAAATAATAAAAGGTACCGATTTTTCCATCGCTCGCTCAATAGCACGTGCAATTTTTTCTCCGACAACTGATCCCATACTGCCCATACGGAAACGGGAATCCATTACGGCAATAACGATAGGGAAACCGTTTATTGTTCCTTCACCGGTCACGACTGCTTCATTTAATTTTGTTTTTTCGCGATCCTCCTCAACTTTTTCCATATATTGAGGGAAATCGAGCGGGTTTTTAGAAAGAAGGTGACGATCGTATTCATGAAACGTTCCTTCGTCTAACAAACACGCAATGCGTTCAGGAGCAGACATCGGATGATGATAGCCGCACGATATACAAACGCGTAAATTTTTCACTAGTTCTTTCGTATACATGATTTTTTTACACTTCGGACATTTCGTCATAATGCCTTCTGGCACGTCTTGCCTCGCTTGTTCAGATGGAATGGTAGCATATTTCTTCTTTTTGGAGAACAAATCTTTCAGCACATGTTTCCCTCCCCTACTTAGTCCATTTCTACTTTACCGAATAAAAACAACTTTGTTTGTCATATTGTGTCAGTTCTCTTTCGACATTTTTTGCATCACGTATTGTTCATACATCGCTATTGCTTCTTCGCACGACCGTTTTTGTAACGCCACCCACATTTGTTCATAAAATTCGGAAGGGAGAGTCAACGTATAGATGTGTTTAAAAAAGTCGGTTAATACGAGCCAAATGCGTAGCAACAAATAGTTATCCGTCGCTTCTACAATTCGCCGAAAAAATGAATGATACGTATGTTCCTCCCGTTTGATACGCTCAAGCTTCTCATCCGTCAGTCGTTCGCAGGCAAGCTGCAAACATATTCGTTCGATAAGAACTTTTGTTTCGATTAAATCTCGTTTTTCCCGATTTCCTTGTAAAATAAACGAGCCGAGAAGCTGAATAAGCTGATGGTCACCAAACGGTTTCATAAACGTTCCTTCCCCACGACGCGTTTCAATTAATCCGAGCAACTCCAACGCCCGCAACGCTTCACGAACAGAAGAGCGTCCGACTCCTAATCGGTCGGCTAGCTCTCGTTCAGATGGCAACCGGTCTCCAGGTTGAAGACCTGCTTCTTCAATCATGCGATGAATTTGCCAAAACGTTTCGATGTACACTTTAGAAGTAGTCATGTTCATGCTCACCTGCAATCACAGCTAATTGTCGTGTTCGCTTTTCTACTTCTTTTGGATCAACAATCACTTGCGCAACCCCCGTTTCCATCGCCGCTTTCGCCACAGCAGCGGCAACGGCTGGAGCGACACGCGGATCGAACGGAGCAGGGATGACATAATCCGCACGTAGCTCGTCCTCTGTAATTAAGTTGGCGATTGCCTCAACGGCTGCCATTTTCATTTGTTCATTAATTTGCTTGGCGCGCACATCAAGCGCTCCTCTGAAAATACCTGGAAATGCTAAAACATTATTCACTTGATTCGGATAATCAGAACGCCCGGTGCCAACAACAGTTGCACCTGCTTGTAACGCGTCTTCCGGCATAATTTCTGGCGTTGGATTTGCCATCGCAAAAATAATTGCATCTCGATTCATCGTTTCGATCATGCTAGCTGTCAATGCCCCTGCAACCGACACACCAATGAATACATCTGCACCAACAATCACTTCTTGTAACGTCCCTGATTTTTTCTCCACGTTTGTCCATTGCGCAATTTCATGTTTGATGTCATTCATTCCGTACGGACGTCCTTCATAAATTGCCCCTTTGGAATCGCACATGATCATATGTTTAACGCCATAACAGCGAAGCAATTTAATAATCGCTATTCCTGCCGCCCCTGCCCCGTTAATGACAACTCGAATGTCTTCTATTTTTTTATTCACTAACTTTAATGCATTTACTAAACCAGCAACGGTTACAATCGCTGTTCCATGTTGGTCGTCATGAAAAACAGGGATATTTAATTCCTGCTTTAAGCGTTCTTCAATGATAAAACAATGCGGAGCCGCGATATCTTCCAAGTTAATGCCACCAAATGTCGGCTCAAGTAGCTTTACTGTTTGAATGATTTGTTCCGCGTCTGATGTATTTAAACAAATCGGAAACGCATCAACTCCAGCAAAACTTTTAAAAAGGACTGCTTTCCCTTCCATGACTGGTAACGCTGCTTCTGCTCCAATATTTCCAAGTCCTAATACTGCGCTTCCATTCGATACAACCGCCACCGTATTCGCTTTTAACGTATAATCGTATATTTTGCTCGGTTCTTGATGGATCACTTTGCACGGTTCTGCTACACCGGGAGAATAAGCTAAGCTTAAATCGTAAGCGTTTTTTAGCGGCACTTTCGCCTTTACTTCTAATTTTCCTTGATAGCGCTCATGCATATGGAGCGCTTCTTTAAACAAAGACACGACATATTCCTCCCTAACAAGTGGTCACTGGTCTGACCACTTAACTTCTATAAAAATATAATAAAAATGAGAAATAGTAAAGCATTTTTATTTCACAACGATATTCCCATCGCCAAGCAATGCTGTCAATTGCCGAATGCTCTCATCGTTTGGGGATACTGCGTACTCATGGGAGAGCTGCACTTTTTTTCGTTCCGTTTCATAATACAAAATGACAGGTGCATGTCCACGATGAGTGGTTAGCACATCCTTCAACTGCTTTAACACAACTGGCGATGCATGCTGTTCATCAATTTTGATATACACACATACTGGTTTTCTCACTTGTTGTACAATGAGATGCCACCCGCTCGATCGCTGTTCTATTTTTCCTTCCATATACAGTATGCTTCCTTGTTGCAATAAATCATGAAACCGCCGATAACTCGTCGGAAATACGACCGCTTGCCATTCATCGCTGTCATCACAAATTGTAGCAAACGCCATTTCTTCCCCTTTTTTCGTCCGTTTTCTCGTCACCTCCTCAACATATACAATTACTTTGCCATGATTCACATTTTCTTTCGTCCATTCATACATGCGCTTTGCTCCCCACATCGAATAAAAATGTGAAAATGATTCAACCGGATGAGGGGACACGTATACGTTCAGCCATTGTTTTTCATATTTTAGTTGATCGATAAGCGATAACGGCTCAGCTTGAACGTATTTTGGTTGTACATGAAGAGAGAAATTCATCAACTCCGCATGCTCAATCGCGACATCGATGCTTGCGTAAAGGGTGGCACGTTCAATATGAAACTCGTCAAAACAACCTGAAAAAATAAGCGCCTCGACCACTTTTTTTTGTGAAGATTCCATACGTAGCCGTGAAACAAAATCAAAAAAATCGGAAAATGGACGTTTTTGACGCTCTCGAATCACTTCTTTGACAAAAGCAACGCTCACTTGCTTAATCGCTAACAATCCAAAGCGAATACCGTTATCATCAACAGTAAAGTGCCCTTCGCTCCGTGCAATGGAAGGAGGGAGTAGCCGTATTTTTTTGCTCCGAAGTTCGTGTACACATTGCATCATTTTTTCTTTTTGCCCACTTACGTTTGTTAGTACAGCAGCATAAAAATCAAGCGGATAATGTGCTTTAATATACGCAAGCATATATGCGATGTAGCTATATGCTACCGCGTGGCTACGGTTAAACCCATATCCAGCAAAACGAACGATAAGCTCATACAATTCGTTTGCGAGATGCGCATCATACCCATTTTGTATGCATCCCTCAATGAAGTGTTTTTTCTCTTTTTCCATTTGTCCAACGTCTTTTTTACTTATTGCTCGACGTAATAAATCTGCCTGAGCTAATGAAAATTTCGCCATTTGTTCAGCGATTTTCATAATTTGTTCTTGGTACACGATGACGCCATATGTCGATTGCAAAATCGATTGCAAATCATCATGCATGTAACGGATCGGTTCACGGCCATGTTTACGAGCAATATATGTTGGAATTTGTTCCATCGGTCCCGGACGAAATAAGGCGTTTACTGCAACAATATCTTCAAACGTTGTCGGTTGTAATTCGCGCAATACCCGCTTCATCCCTTCTGACTCAAGCTGAAACACACCAAATGTATCTCCTCGGCTTAAAAGTGCATACGTTTTTTGATCATCAATTGGCATGTTTTCAAAACTCAAACGATGACCTGTACGTTGTTCAATGCTTTGAATCATTTGTTCGATCATCGTTAAATTTTTAAGCGCAAGTAAATCGAATTTTAGTAGTCCTAGTCGTTCAAGCGCATCCATTGCATATTGTGTCACATATGTTGTCGTCTGCCCGCTTTGAAGAGGGATGATGTCCGTTAATGGACGGGGGCTGATCACAATACCGGCAGCATGAACGGACGTATGCTTCGGTAATCCTTCAATTCGTTGTGCAACGTAGTGCCATGGGCGCGTATGATCAAAGCTTCCGGTTGCTAGCGTTTGTTGGATTTCGCTTTCATCGACATCAAAAACACGACCAACTTCACGAACAGCAGAACGCATCCCGAAAGTTCCAAACGTCACAATTTGTGCAACGTGGTCGGGTCCGTATTTTTGTTCAATGTAACGAATCACTTCTTCACGACGATCATCAGGAAAATCGATATCAATATCTGGGAGAGATAAACGTGCTGGATTTAAAAAACGCTCAAACAATAACCCATATTGCAAAGGGTCGACTTGGGTAATACCGAGTATATAAGCGACGAGCGATCCAGCGGCTGATCCACGTCCTGGTCCCGTTAACATGCCTCGCCCACGAGCAAAACGCACAAAATCAGCAACGATTAAAAAATAGTCACTAAAATTCATCTGTTGAATGATTTGCAGTTCATATTGCAATCGAGCGACATATGCTTTTGGTCGATCAGGAAACCGTTTCGTGAATTGCTCCCAACACCACGTTTGCAAATATTCGTCAGCTGTTTTCCCCGAAGGAACAGGATAGCGCGGCATAAACCATTTTTTAGACTCAAACGTCACATGACATCGTTGGGCAATGCGTACCGTCTCCTCGACCGCTTCATAACAATTTGAAAATAACGCGGCCATTTCGTGAGCGCTTTTTAAATGATATTCATTTGTTGCTAAACGCGGACGTGTCGGGTCAGCCATTTTCTTTCCGTGTTTCATCGCAAGTAAACATTCAAAAGCAAGTGCATCTTCTTTATACATGTAGCGTACATCGTTTGTCGCCACGAGCGGAATGTCCCATCGCTTACTATGTTCAAAAAGTAGTGACAACAAATGTTCTTGTTCTTGTAAGCCATGTTGCTGCACGTTTATATAAAAGTCGCCACGTTGAAACAGCTTCGCATACGTTTGAACGATCGCCTCGGCTTGCTCAATTTCGCCGTTCAATAAATGTTGCTCCACCCGACCGTATACCCCACTTGTCATACCGATGAGTTCGCTCGTATGATGTGAGAAATCAAGCAAAGAAATGCCCTTTCCATCATTCATTTGAATGGCTGTAGCAATATGGACAAGTTGACGATACCCGTCGTTATTTTTTGCTAACAACACGAGCTGATCAGTATGGCCATGTTCATCCATAATCGTTGCCATCATGCCGATAATTGGCTTAATTCCATGCGCTTGACACGCCTCATAAAAAGGCATAACGCCATACAGGACGTTTTCATCCGTTAGAGCGATTGCTGGAAATTGAAGTTCACGTGCGCGCGTGACAAGTTCCTCTATTTTGACTGTGCTACTTAATAAGCTATAACCACTCCGCACTTGTAGATGGATAAACGACAATGTGTCTCCCACCTTTTCTATTTTTTTCTATTATATGCTCTATAAAAGCCGAAAAGCAAAACATACCTTGTTTATTTGTCCCATATACATAGTATACAGAAGGAGTGAGTGAGATGGAGATGAAAACGGCGTTTTTACCTGCTTTTATTCAAAGCTATTTCATTGCTTTAGGCGTGTTAGTTGGAGGGGCACTCATCGGAGGATTCGGGGCTTTTTTGTCCGGTGAACCGCCGCTGACGATGATGTATCGCTTTGCGAGCAGTTTAAAAATTTGGGCGTTAATTGCAGCTATTGGTGGTACGTTTGATACGTTTTACAGCGTAGAACGCGGATTTTTCCAAGGGGAAACGCGTGATGTCATTAAACAATTTTTACTTATTTTATCGGCAACTGGCGGGGCACAAACAGGTATGACATTCATTCGCTGGTTTACACAGGAGCATGGCGCATGAGAGTTCCACCGTACACACGCGATCCAGGCTGGCAACGCTTTTTCGCTGGAGCGGCAATTGGTGCACTTATCAGTTGGATCGTTTTCTCACAAATCTTTGGCATTTTACAAGAAAAACAAGTGCGCCTGCTCAAAATGCAACAAGAAATTATTGCTCAATTAAAACACGATTTAAACATTTGGCAACAAGATTACATTCAGCTAAACAAAGAAAATAAAAAGCGACTAACAATCCAATCAATTGATGTAAAAGTGATCAATGCCAAATCTTATGGTATCGATACGTATACAACTTTTCGTATAGAGGAAGATATAAAAAAAGATATTCAACATATCACCGCAAAAGATATTGAAACAGTATATAAAAGTAGAGAACTATTAAAAAAAGCAATTGAAAATAAAACGTATATCATCGACAATCAGAAATACCATCTCGATATCGAAACGATTTTATTTTTCACTAATATATCTATTGAACTAAAATTAAAGCAACAGTAGAAAGCGTTCTACTGTTGCTTGCATACTTCGTTTAAATCTGCCAATATGTGTTTAACTTCTTCCCACGAATAAATCGACGCACCTGCTGCTAGCGGATGACCTCCGCCACGGTATTTTTTCGCCACTTCATTGACAATCGGACCTCTTGAACGAAGACGGACACGAATTTGATCATCTTCTTCCACAAAAAACACCCATGCTTTAATCCCTTCAATATTTCCAAGCACGCTCACAAGTTGTGAAGCCTCCGATGGCGTTGCATCATACTGCTTCAACAACTCTTTTGTTAATACAATATGAGCCACTCCATATTCAGATAGCTCGAAATTTTGCAACACATATCCGCTTAAATGTGCAATCGATAATTTCGTTCGATAAAGTTGATCATATAAATCGACAAACGAAAACCCGTATTCAACTAACTCGCTTGCGTATTTAAATGTTTTCGGATTTGTACTTGGGAAAAGAAAGCGACCTGTATCACCGACAATGCCCGCGTAAATGAGCCGAGCAGCTTCTTTCGTTAAAATGAGACCATGTTCTTTTCCAATTAAGTATAACTCATAAATCATTTCGCTAACGGAGCTTGCATTTGTATCTACCCATAAGATGTCACCGTACGGATCTTCATTCGGATGATGGTCGATTTTAATAATCTTTTTCCCTAGCTTATAGCGTTGATCGCATACCCGTTCTTCGTTTGCTGTATCGCAAACAATGACAAGTGCATCGTTATACATTTCATCCGGAACAACATCCATCTTACGTAAAAATTCAAGCGACGGCTCATCTTTTCCAACCGTATATACTCTTTTTTCTGGAAACGACGCTTGAATAAGCTCCGCTAATCCTCCTTGTGAACCGTACGCGTCGGGATCAGGACGGACGTGACGGTGAATAATAATCGTATCAAATTGCCGAATATGGTCAATAATTTCCAGCACTTTTTGTTCCATGGCTCTTCTCCCTTTTTTTCTCCATTAAAACATATTTTATTATGATTCGAAAAGATGTAAAATAATCACGCAACAATTTTTTCTTTTGGAGGACTGAATATGCCAATATTTGTTATACTTATCGTTTTTTCGCTTTCGTTTTATTTGTATTACAAAATAAAATATGTCCGCAGTAAAAAGCCGATGGAACGAAAATGGATTAGCGCAAAATCAAGCATGGCGCTCGGGTCGTTTGTATTTTTCTTTGCGATCAACCAATTTTTCATTCATCGGTCGACAGTATCTCTCATCGTTGGCATTGTGCTTCTTCTCGTCGGTGCAGGGAGCATATGGGCAGGATACCGAGCTCATCGCTATTATTTTCCGCTTGCTGTAAAAGAAGCGGAAGAAACGAAATAGGCTGCCGTACGCAGCCTATTGTCGTTCAAGCAACTGACACATCATTAATGCCTTTCCGACAAGCGTCCCTTCGTTAAACACTTCAACGTCGACTTTCCCAAATTTCCGTCCAATTTCTAACAATTTCGGTTTAATATCGATCACGCTATCAATTTGTACAGGCTTAATAAAGTAAATGGTAATGTTCTCTACCACCAAATCACCTCGTTTATGTAAACGAAGCGCGCGCGTAGCTGCCTCAGTTACAATTGTCGTAAATACACCATATGATAACGTTCCTAAATGGTTCGTCATTTGCGGAGTAATGTTACAGCGAAAAACGCCGTCAACTGTTTCAGTTAAAAATTGGGTCGTTACAATATCGTCAATCGTCTCGCCCACTTGCGGCTGACGTTGCACCATTTGCAACGCTTTCAATACGTCTTGGCGACTAATAATCCCTTGGAGCCGATCATATTCATCGACTACCGGCAACACTTCGATGCCTTCCCACACCATCATATGTGAAGCGGAAGCGACTGACGTTTTCCCGCTTACCGTAATCGGATGTTTCGTCATTACTTTTTCAATAAGCACATCGCGCTCATACCCCATCACATCTTTCGCCGTCACAATTCCTTGCACTTTTAATTGTTGATCAATGACTGGAAAACGGCTATGATTCGTTTCACGATTGAGCTCATACCACCTCTCAACTTGGTCGGTCACATACAAATATGCCGTTTTTTCAAATGGTGTTAAAATATCCTCAACGAGCACGATTTCTTTTTTAATCAACTGGTCATAAATGGCGCGATTAATCATCGTGGCAACCGTAAATGTATCGTAACTTGTCGAAATGATCGGCAACTGTCGCTCATCCGCTAATTTTTTCACGTGTTCTTCGGTATCAAAACCACCTGTAATTAACACACCTGCCCCAGCTTCAAGTGCTAATTCATGCGCTTTCGTTCGGTTCCCAACAATCAACAAATTCCCTGCACCTGTATAGCGCATCATCGCTTCGAGCTTCATTGCTCCGATCACAAATTTATTTAACGTTTTATGTAATCCTTCTTTCCCACCGAGCACTTGCCCATCCACGATATTAACGACTTCGGCATACGTTAACCTTTCAATATTTTCTTTCTTTTTTTGTTCAATTCGAATCGTTCCAACACGCTCAATCGTGCTTACATACCCTTTTGTTTCAGCGTCTTTAATGGCACGATAAGCCGTTCCTTCACTTACTCCCATTTCTTTCGCGATTTGACGAACAGATATTTTCTCTCCAACCGGTAAGCTTTCGATATATTGTAAAATTTGTTCGTGCTTCGTAATCGTCAAGTTGTCCCACCCTTTTTCGACAGTTTCTTACTTTATATTATAAGGGTGTGCATGTTGGCATTCAATGAACGTTTTTACAGTTCGATACTTTCGCCAATTCGTAAGACGCGACCAATCCCTTCAATCATTGACACAAACTGTTGTGGATCTTGTTGAATGACAGGAAATGTATTGTAATGAATTGGAACAACCATTTTCGCCTTTAACCATTTTGCTGCGATCGCCGCATCCTCCGGTCCCATCGTAAAGTTATCTCCAATTGGTAAAAACGCCACATCAATATCATTCATTTCACCAATAAGTTTCATATCAGAAAATAACGCTGTATCCCCGGCATGATAAATCGTTTTTCCTTCGGCCTGAAATAAAATACCGCTCGGCATTCCTGTATACACAATCGTTTCATTTTCTTCTACGTAGCTAGAGCCGTGAAATGCTTGGGTGAATTTGATCTTTCCAAAATCAAACGTAAATGATCCACCAATATGCATCGGATGGATGCGAACACCTTTCCAGCTCAAATACGTAGCTAATTCATACGGAGCGATGACGAGGGCATCGTTCTTTTTCGCTAATGAGACCGTATCACCGACATGATCATTATGGCCATGTGTTAATAAAATGACATCGACATGAACGTCCTCTGCTTTTAAGTCGGTTAGCGGATTTCCTGTAATAAAAGGATCAATGAAAATTGTTTTGCCGTTCGTTTCAATTTTTACAACAGAATGTCCGTGATAAGTGAGCTTCATCTTTCCTTCTCCTTTCTTCGTTTTTTACATGATTTTGTTTCTTCGTTTTTGCACTATTTCCTTCTTTTTTCATTCGTGATAAGCTGAAAAAGAAAGGATGTGAACAGGATGGAACGAATAAGTAAACTCCAACAAAAATTGAAAGAAACAAACGCGTCATGGGCGTTCATTACATCGACAGCAAACGTTTTTTATTTTAGCAACTTTTACAGCAATCCACATGAACGATTGTTAGCTATTGTTATATTTCCAAATGACGAACCGTTTCTCATTTGTCCAGAAATGGATGCAAATCAAGCAAAGCAAGCGGGTTGGCCATATGCGATCGTCAGCTATGATGATGTACATAATCCGTGGCGTATGTTGAGCAATGAATTGAACAAGAGAAATGTACAAACAGAACAAATCGGCATCGAGAAATCCCATGTGACAGTAAGTCGTCTTGAACAACTTCAATCATATTTTCCTCATACCTCATTTGTCGATTTGACCGATACGCTTCATGAGTTACGAATGATCAAAGATGAAAAAGAGCTACAAACACTTCGTCAAGCGGCTGAATTAGCCGATTTTGCTGTCGATATCGGTGTTCATTCCATAAAAGAAGGAAGAACAGAATTAGAAATCATTGCTACAATTGAGTACGAGTTAAAGAAAAAAGGAGTGCGCACGATGGCATTTGATACGATGGTTCTCGTTGGAACAAATAGCGCACATCCTCACGGTGTCCCAGGAATGAATCGCATTCAATCGGGGGATTTTGTTTTGTTTGACCTTGGTATCGTGCTTGATGGATATTGTTCCGACATTACGCGCACGGTCGTATTCGGGCAACCAACAGAAGAACAAAAACGCATATACAACACCGTCTTACAAGCACAGCAAGCTGCGATTCATACATGTCAAATTGGTGCATCCATCGGAAGCATTGACAAGGCAGCTCGTTCACGAATTGAACAAGAAGGTTACGGGGCGTACTTCCCACATCGAATTGGTCATGGCCTCGGTATTGATGTTCATGAATATCCGTCAATGAACGCAACAAATACCATGCCACTTCAAGCAGGAATGGTATTTACAATTGAGCCCGGTATTTACGTCCCATCAGTCGGTGGCGTACGCATTGAAGACGATGTATATATGACTGAAAAAGGACCTCTTCTTTTAACAACATATCCAAAAGAACTACAAATTATATAGGCTGTCACAATGGCAGCCTATTTTCGATAACGATGAATGACATCAAGACCACCTGTCACTTCAATGACTGCTCCTGTAATCATATCAGAACAATCATCACATAAAAACTCCACAACACGAGCAATATCCTCTCCCGTCCCTGAACGGCCAATCGGCGTTATATCGTCTTTCATCTGGCGAGCATATGCAATTGTTGCTTCTTTCATTTCTCCAATAATATTCCCCGGACATACCATATTCGCTGTAATGCCATACTCCGCTTCTTCAAGTGCAATCGTTTTTGTTAATGAAACAAGCCCAACTTTTGCCGCGCTAAATGCTGAACGGTACATCCATCCTGGTGCGTGATCTGCTCCTTGAAAACCGTATGTCACAATGCGCCCAAAACGTTGATTTCGCATAATTGGTACAACTCGCTTAAATAAATGAAACATCGCACTTAAATTTCCTTCAATCATTTCATACCATTCGTCATCCGTATAATCGGCTAACTTTTTTCGCTCAAATATGTAAGGACCTGCATTATGAATTAAATAATCGATGCGTCCGAATTTGGCAACAGCTTCATCAACAATGCGAATTAAATCTTCTTTCTTCGTCACATCGCCTCGGACAAAATGAAGACGCTCATGACAGCCACGATACATTTCTTTTAACGCTTCAACAGCCTTTATGTCGCTCCGATAATGGACGGTAACAGCATATCCTTTGTTTAAAAATCGTTCCGTTACTTTTTTTCCGAGCCCTTTTGCCCCTGCCGTTACAATAGCATGCCTCACATTCATCCCTCCATCCATGCTTTACTATGTTTATCGTACTACAAACAGGCGGAGGAACACACTTATTATGCTTGTTAGAAACAAAAGAGGCATCATCGCCTCTTTTGTTCCTCCTCTTGTTCAATGACCCCGCTAATGTAGGCGTCTGTAATTTGTTCAGTCACTTCTGAAACGCCATTTTCATCATAATAAAGTTGTTCTTTTTGTTCCTTATCACGCATCGTTCTACTCCTTTCGTCATAAATTTTTCGACAATACGTAGTGTTTGTTTTACAAAAAATGATATACTTGAATTGGAAGGAAAATTTTTTATTGGGGGAGTGTTTATGTACAAGTACAAAAAAATTTTAGTAGCAGTCGACGGCTCAAAAGAAGCAGAATGGGCGTTTAAAAAAGCAATTGAAATTGCTAAACGGAACGATGCTTCACTCGTTCTTTCGCACATTATCGACGTTCGTTCATTCGCGACGATCGAAGCATACGATCGAACAGTGGCAGAACGAGCGGAAAAATTCGCAAAAGAATTGTTGCAATCATACGAAAAGCAAGCAGTCGATGCGGGCGTGAAAGAAGTCGTCACAGATATTGAGTACGGTTCCCCAAAAGTAAAAATTTCGAAAGAAGTCGCTCCGAAATATGAAGTAGATTTAATTGTTTGTGGCGCCACAGGAATGAGCGCTGTGGAACGATTTTTCATCGGAAGCGTTTCTGAACATATTACAAGATATGCGAAATGCGACGTACTCGTCGTACGCACACCTGAACAAACAGAGGCATAAAAGCGTTTGCTTTTATGCCTCTATCATTTGTTTTGCTTTCTCAATCGCTTTTTTCACTTCCGTAAACCCTGTTCCTCCTGCGCTCGTGCGACGGTTGACAGCTGTATACGGATTCAGCGCTTCATAAATGTCTTCCTCAAATAGAGGGGAAGCTTGTTGATACACATCAAGCGGTAAATCAGCTAAAAAAACACCTCGTTCAATACATGTCAGCACAAGTTTTCCAACGATTTCATGCGCCTCGCGAAACGGTACACCTTTTTTCGCTAAATAATCAGCTAGTTCCGTTGCATTTGAAAAATCTTGTTTCGTTGCTTTTTCCATCACATCTGTGCGGACTGTCATCGTTTCAATCATACCAGCAAAAATTTTTAAGCTGCCGATCACCGTTTGAACGGTATCAAACATTCCTTCTTTATCTTCTTGCATATCTTTATTGTAAGCAAGCGGTAGCCCTTTCATAACGGTCAATAAAGCCATTAAGTTCCCATACACTCGCCCCGTTTTCCCGCGAATGAGCTCAGCCATATCTGGATTTTTCTTTTGTGGCATAATGCTGCTTCCCGTCGCAAACGTATCATCCATTTCGATAAACTGAAACTCCTGGCTCGACCAAAGAATGAGCTCTTCACAAAAACGAGATAAATGCATCATTAAAATAGAGCTATTGCTTAAAAATTCAATAATAAAATCGCGATCACTTACCGCATCTAAACTATTTTCATATATGCTATCAAAACCGAGAAGTTGTGCTGTTAAATGGCGATCGATCGGAAACGTTGTCCCTGCGAGCGCTCCAGCACCGAGGGGTGATTTGTTAATTCGTTTGAGCGATTCGGTAAAACGTTCGCGATCCCGTTCAAACATCCATACGTACGCCATGAGATGATGGGCAAACGAAATCGGCTGCGCCCGTTGCAAGTGTGTGTAACCCGGAATAAGCGTTTCGATATGTTGTTCTGCTTTTTCGACAAGCACACGTTGCAATTGACGAATAAGTTCGATAATCTCGATAACCCGTTTTCGTAAATATAAATGCATATCTGTCGCCACTTGATCGTTTCGGCTTCTCCCTGTATGAAGCTTACCCCCAACAGGACCGATTTCATCAATTAACATTTTTTCAATGTTTAAATGAATGTCTTCATAAGCAACAGAAAAAGAAAGCTCTCCTCGTTTCGCTTTTTCTAATAGTTTTGTTAATCCTTGTTTGATCGTTTCAACATCTTCTTTTGGCAAAATGCCACATTCACCAAGCATCGTCACATGCGCGATACTTCCTTCGATATCTTCTTCAATAAGTTGTTGATCAAAATGGATCGATGCACCAAAGTCATCGACCCATTGTGCTGCTGTTTTTGTAAATCGTCCCCCCCATAACTTTCTCACACGTTCACCTTCTTTTCTCCATTGACGATGCTATATACTTTTGTAGGCAAGCCAAATAGAGAAATAAATCCGACAGCCGCTTGATGATCGAATTCATCTTCTGCTGTATACGTCGCTAATTTTTCATCATATAACGAAAACGGAGATTTCCGACCTTCTACAATCGCATGGCCCTTAAACAATTTCACGCGTACAACGCCTGTAACATTTTTTTGTGTTTCCTTTAAAAATGCAACGAGCGCATCTTTTAGTGGTGAAAACCAAAGGCCGTTATAGATGACTTCTGCGATTTTTTGCTCAATGATCGGCTTGAAGTGAGCGACTTCTTTAACAAGTGTTAAATCTTCTAACTCTTTATGCGCTTTAATGAGCGTCATCGCGCCAGGACATTCGTACACTTCACGCGATTTAATGCCAACGAGTCGGTTCTCAACATGATCGATGCGGCCGACGCCATGTTTCCCTGCTAATGTATTTAATTGTAAGATGAGCTCTGCAAGCGCATATGCTTTTCCGTTAATTGTTTTCGGTATCCCTTGCTCAAAGCCGATTTCAATGATGTCTGGTTCATTCGGTGTATGCTCAAGCGCAACTGTTAACTCGTATGCTTCTTCTGGCGGCGCAGCCCACGGGTCTTCTAAAATGCCACATTCGTTACTTCTTCCCCATAAGTTTTGATCGATGGAAAATGGACTATCTAAATCGATTGGAATCGGAATGTGATGTTGTTTCGCATATTCGATTTCCTCTTCACGTGACCATTTCCACTCCCGAACAGGTGCAATCACTTTTAAATTCGGATTTAATGCTTGAATCGATACTTCAAAGCGCACTTGGTCATTTCCTTTTCCTGTGCAACCGTGCGCAACAGCAACCGCTCCTTCTAATTCAGCAATTTCAACAAGCTTTTTTGAAATTAACGGACGGGACAACGCAGAGACAAGTGGGTATTTTCCTTCATATAGCGCATGGGCTTGTAAAGCAATTAACGCATATTCATTCGCAAACTCTTCTTTTGCGTCAATCATGTATGACTTGACAGCACCAACTTTTAGCGCTTTTTCTTTTACAAATTCTAAGTCTTTTCCTTCACCCACATCTAAGCAACAAGCAACAACATCATATCCTTGTTCTTGTAGCCATTTAATCGCTACCGATGTATCTAAACCTCCTGAATAAGCGAGCACCACTTTTGGATTTGCCATAATCGTTCCTCCTTGAAGAATAAAAATACTTATATATTTATATTTATTCATTTCGCATATTAATAATGTAACAGCTATTTTTCTTTTTTTCAATAACTATTTTGATTAAAATAAAAATTAATAAGCGAAAAGGATGGGAGAATAATATGAGTGCACATTTTATATATGATGAACGCCTTGGCATTCGCCTGCCACATTTACAAAAAGAATGGGACATGTACACAAAAGAAGAACAAGCAGAAATTTTATTAGAATGGGAGACGATTCGTGGCAAAATTCCTGATCGAATTATCGAGCTAGAACAACAAATTAATGAAAAGCAACGACAGCTTGGAGAAGAAAATGATTTCGCTCGCTCATGCACGCTCAACTTTGAAATTGCAGCGCTCGCGTCCATCATTAACGATTTATGGATTTGGTATCGAATGAATCAAACCGTTACAAATCGCATACATCAATAAAAAAGGTGCCCATACGGACACCTTTTTTACGCTAAATTCGCCAATCTCATCACATCACGGGCGATCATAACCTCTTCATTCGTTGGAATGACTAATACTTTTACCGGAGAATGCGGATAACTAATAAACGCTTCTTTGCCGCGCACTTTATTTAATGCCGGATCCCAGTAAACGCCCATAAATTCAAGACCACGCAATACTTTTGCACGGACGACATCACTATTTTCTCCAATGCCTGCTGTGAAAATAATCGCATCGACGCCGCACATGCGCGCTGCGTATGAGCCGATGTATTTATGAATGCGCCCAGCAAACACTTCGAGCGCTAATTCTGCGCGTTGATCACCTTTTGCAGCTGCTTCTTCAATATCGCGTAAATCGCTTGAAAAACCAGTTAAACCAAGCATACCGCTCTTTTTATTTAAAATATCAATGACTTCCTCGGCTGTTTTCCCTGTTTTTTGCATAATGTACGGGATTAGCGCTGGGTCGATGTTTCCTGAGCGCGTCCCCATCGCTACACCTGCAAGCGGTGTAAAGCCCATCGACGTATCGATCGATTTCCCGCCTTCTACCGCTGCAATACTTGCTCCATTTCCTAAATGACAAGAAATTAAACGAAGTTGCTCAATTGGGCGGCCTAATAGCTCAGCTGCACGTTGTGTCACATATTTATGTGATGTGCCGTGAAACCCGTATTTACGAATGCCGAACTTTTCGTAATACTCATATGGCAAGCTATATAAAAACGACTGTTCTGGCATCGTCTGATGGAATGCTGTATCAAATACTGCAACCGCTGGTACGTTCGGTAACACTTCACGAAACGCTTTGATGCCGACAACGTTTGCTGGGTTGTGCAATGGCGCTAAATCAGATAAGTCTTCAATTTCTTTTAACGTCTCATCTGTAATTAAAACGGAGTCGCTAAATTTCTCTCCACCATGTACCACACGATGACCAATTCCTTCGATTTCGTCAAACGATTGAATAATACCAAGTTCAATTAATTTATCAAGCAACATTTTTACAGCAACCGCATGATCCGGAATTGGCGTTACTTCTTTTATTTTTTCACCATTGACTGTAATATTAAAAATCGCATCTTCAAAACCAATTCGCTCAACAACACCTTTTGTTAATACTTCCTCGCTCGGCATGTTGAACAATTGAAATTTTAACGAAGAACTTCCTGCATTGATCGCAATGATTTTTGGCATTTGATTAAACAGCTCCTTTAACATCGTTCACAATTATTGTATGCAACTATGCGAATTTCATCGGTACGTCTCTCATTTTACGGGTCGTTCACCGCTCTTTTCAAGTATACAAACTTCCCGAAAACGTTTTCTTCACATATTTGTTATATTCAGAAGGTTATGAACGATTTTCTTTCAGCCATTGTTCGAATTTTAGCACCATGGCTTGCATCGCCTGCTTATTCGAAAAGCTAGGAAGCTGGGCAAGCAACGCTTGTTTTGGCGCTTTTGCATGCGCGCCTTTCTTTTGCAAAATAAAAATACTTTTCGCTGCCTTTTCATTTTTAAACATCGAAAGCGGAAGTTGCAACAAGCCTTGAATAAACGTTTCTTCTTTGATGAAAGCATGCAGTTGTTTTGATTCGTCTGATGTAAACAGCGTATTTGGAATTACGAGAAATACATATCCGCCTTCTTTCGTATAACGAATACTTTGCTCAATAAACAAATAATGAGCGTATGAATGACCGCTTTTTGCATGTAAACGAAATGACTTGGCATTTTCATCGTCTGGATAATATCCGATCGGCAAATCGCACACAACTACATCAACCGGCTCAATAAACAACGGCTTTAAGCTGTCTTGATGAAATAATTGAATTTCATGTTGTTGTAAATTTGCATTCACATAAGCGAGCTTTAATAGTAAATCGTCTACATCCGCCCCATAACTTCTTACTTTTTTATTCGTCAGTTGATTCAACACAGCTGTCATTAAATTTCCTGTACCAATAGCAGGATCGAGAAGCGATAACGAAAAATACGTTTTTGTAAATTCATCAACTAAATAGCCAATAAATACTGAGACCGCATCCGGTGTCATTTGATGGTGTGGCTGTACATATTGTTTCATTCCTTTTAATATCGCTAATTGTAGCGCTTTACGAATATGTTCATTTTTCCACTCGTGTACATGCACAACTTCATACGCCTTTTTTAAACGTTTTTTTAATAGCTCGTTTACTTCTTCTTGCAGTACATCCCCGTGAAATAAATTTTCTCCAGTTTCAGCAACTGCTTCTAAATATGAACATTTTAATTCTTCTTGAAGCCATGTCGCCGTTTCATCAATGATGGTAAACAATTTTTCCAACATCCCTCACTCCTTTCTGTCCGACATTTTATTTTAGAAAATGTAAACGAAAAAGGCTATCCCTTTTTGAGACAGCCTCAAACAATTATTGTTGCGCGGCTTGTTTTGCCGCTTCGATTGCCGCTTCGTAGTTCGGATGGTTTGTCGCTTCAGATACATACTCAACATATGTCACACGATCGTTACGATCAACGACAAATACAGCGCGAGCAAGTAAACGCAATTCTTGAATAAGCACACCATATGCTTGGCCAAACGATACGTCGCGATGATCAGACAGTGTGACAACGTTTTCTAACCCGTTTGCAGCGCACCAACGTTTTTGCGCAAATGGTAAATCAACGCTAATCGTTAATACTTTTACTCCTTCAATGCTACCTGCTTCCTCATTAAAACGACGCGTTTGCGCATCACAAACTCCTGTATCGATTGATGGTACAACGCTAATTAACCGAACAAATCCTTTTGTATCGTCTAATGTCACCGGCGATAAGTCGTTTGCAAGCACCGTGAAATTAGGAGCTGCATCACCGACTTTCACTTCATTGCCAACTAATGTGACAGGATTTCCTTTAAATGTAACCTTCGCCATAGTAAGCCTCCTCTTTATATAAGATACAGGCTCATCATAACGTAATTAGATGAAAAATTCAATTATTTCGATTGATACTAAATATCAAAGTCTGGCGCTCCGTTATGTTGTTGCTTCGGCTTTTCTTTTTTCTCAAACATATGCTGGATCTTTTCAATCGCTTGTGGAGCTAAGTCTAAAATTTTCTCGTATAAGTGCGTGCTTTCGTCCACATGCAACAATTTCACACCGGAACTGTTAACAATTAAAAAAGCAATCGGTGTGATCGATACTCCGCCACCACTTCCCCCACCGAACGGATGTGCTTCTTTTTGTTGTTCGTTTCCATTGTTTAATATAAACTCACTACCGCCTGCAGCGAAGCCAAATCCGACTTTTGAAACAGTTAAAATGACACTTCCATCAGGTGTTTCGACAGGATCACCAATAATTGTATTGACATCGATCATTTCTTTTAAATTTTCCATCGCCGTCGTCATTAATCCTTCAATTGGATGTCCATTCATTTTCATTCCTCCTAACAACTGTCCACATCATTTGTGACTCACATGTCTTTTTTCCAATGTTTAACGACCTTCAGTCCTGCTAATATAGCGTAACCAATTCGAAATTGGATCATACATGTAAATGACGTACGCGATACAGCTCCTTGGAAAAAAGGAACGATAGAAATGGAAGGAGTGATACAAACGTTCATATATTTACTTATCATTGCCACCACATAATATTTTACCGACCATCCAACCCCGACAAGCACGGCGGTTTTTGCCGCGTCACCGACACCAATTTGTGTATGCCATTGAAACTGTAAAACCGACACATGTTGCAAAAACTTTTTCATGATTGTATGTAAATGAACGATTTGGTTTAGCCATTGTTTCAATTGCGCTAGACGTTCGCGAGCGTCGGTGACAGTAAACGTTGTTTTTTCGTCTTTTCCTGTTGTTGTTTTTTGCTCTGTCACTACTCCAGCTTCCTTTTTCGATATTTCAATGAGCGGAACAACAAATCGATAATGAAATATGCGAAGGATACGAACATCAATGGTGAATTGGTCATTATCTTGTGCATGTTGAAATTGAATCGTCATGTATACATGTAAAAAAGGAATAAACGTTAAGAAGGCAATAAAGATGATGGCAATAATAAAAATCATCGGTTTTTCACTTCCTTCCCGATGACATTTTCGACAAAAACGAGCAAAATTAAACGAATAAATTCGCAATGAATGGAAAATAAATGATAAAATAAACGTGAGGACATTTTAACGGAGGGAAAACGATGACTGAACGCCGTAATCGCATGTACTTTTTTCATAAACATGATGAAGAAACGACAAAGCAAGTCCAACCGCTTATTGAACTCGCCAAACAGTATGGATTTCAAGTCATGGACGATGCGAAGCACGCAAACATTATTGTAAGCGTAGGTGGCGATGGGACATTTTTACAAGCCGTCAGAAAAACAGGCTTCCGTGACGACTGCTTATATGCCGGTATTTCAACGTCGGGTTCATTAAGTATGTATTGCGATTTTCATATTCATGATACAGACAAAATGATTGAGGCGATGACAACCGAACAAATTGAAGTGCGTAAATATCCAACGATTTACGTTACAGTAAATGACTCTACATCATTTTATTGTTTAAATGAATGTACGATTCGTTCAAGTATTATTAAAACATTTGTCATGGACGTGTTTATTGACGATTTACATTTTGAAACATTCCGCGGGGATGGCATGATCATTGCTACACCGACGGGAAGTACTGCCTACAACAAATCGGTCAATGGGGCAGTCGTAGACCCGATGCTTCCTTGCTTTCAAGTAAGCGAATTAGCATCGCTAAACAACAATCGTTATCGCACCCTCGGTTCATCATTTATTTTAAGCGGAAACCGAAAACTTACATTAAAAGTCGTACAAGACGGAAACGACTATCCAATTATCGGGATGGATAATGAAGCATTAAGCATTCAACATGTTGAAAAAATTGATATTGCATTAAGTGGAAAAGTCATAAAAACGGTCAAGTTAAAAGATAACTCTTTTTGGGAAAAAGTAAAACGAACATTTTTGTAAAAAGAGGCATTTCGCCTCTTTTTACCATTTTCTTTGATCAACGAGGCAGCGATTCGCCTCATTTACACGATCAACATGAACAAATGTCGGTGTTACACGAATGACGTTTTTTACTTTTCTTCATCAAGCTCTTTCTCAATGTAAATCGTCAATTCATCATGACCATTTTCATCTGTTACAATCGCCTGAAACAGCAAGCAACCTACTTCAGCCATCACTTGCTTTAACTGTTGTTCGTGAACAAACATTCCTTTCACTTTCACGCTTGTACCGACTCGACCGATTACACCTACTATACGTTCTCCTTCGTAATCATCCACCCATCGTGAGACATCTCCTGTGCCAAAACGAATGAGCAGATATGTGCGATCTAGTATCGTGACGACAATGTCCCCTTCTTCATGAAGTAGATCGTCAGTTATTGGATCACCTAATTGTACAATGGCTCGTGAACTCACTTTTAATCCCGGACCTTGACGATCTTCAAAAGCAATGCAGCCACAATCTGCTGTTCCATATCCTTCCCCCTTTCGCCATAAAGATGATGTATAAAATTTTGTGTAAAACTCGTGGTGCTAGATAAACTCGAGTAAGCATAAAAATAGCCCTTGCTTGTGGATCTCCCGTAGAATGAAAGTGCCAACCAACATTCGAAGAGAGAATTCCCATGCAAGAGCACTTTCGTTTTACTACAGATCAAGCAAAGATTCAAAAACAATATACAGCCATTTTTTTCTTTGTTTCTGCTCAACTGCCATCGATTCAAATGTATTTGCAACGTCGCAATCGTCATTTGGTGAAACAAGAAGATGCGGTAATCATTGCTATTCATCTTTTAG
Source organism: Anoxybacillus sp. CHMUD (assembly GCF_013096965.1). Classification (NCBI taxonomy): domain Bacteria; kingdom Bacillati; phylum Bacillota; class Bacilli; order Caryophanales; family Anoxybacillaceae; genus Anoxybacillus; species Anoxybacillus sp. CHMUD. The sequence continues at coordinate 16,116 of NZ_SDLG01000010.1, read as the reverse complement.
AGAAGCTGCTTGGCTTCTCTTCCGAACGTGCATGGCATCGCTTTGTGACTGGGAACTTGTTTACGGATGGACATTTTCTCGAACGTTCTCGCTACAATCGTCGTTGTCGAGTGCTACGCTCTGCGATCAAATGGATTCGCCATGAGCTAGCCAAACGTGGGCAGCACCACGTCTATGCGGTCGTAGATAGTATACCACTCGAGTTGTGCCATGCCGCAAGAATGTACCGTGTCAAACGATTCCAAGGGATCGCGGACATCGGGCTTTGTGCGTCGAAGAAGCAGTGGTACTATGGGTCTAAGTTTCGTCTTCAAGTGACAGACCAAGGACTGCCCAGGGATACGTGGTAACGGAGGCGTCCTGTCACGATCGAACCGCAGCGGAAACCGTCATGACTCAAATTCCTCATCCCTATAACTTGGGTGATAAAGGATTTATCAGTAGCGAATTGCAAAAAAAGTTGTATGAAGCGTACCAAATCGCTTTTTGGACTCTATCTCGCAAAAATCAGAAACACCGCCCATCTGAATCATGGGAGAAATGGCTCAAACAAAAACGGAAAGTCATTGAAACGGTGTTCTCTGTCCTCGTTGACCAGTATCGTATCACAGAGACATTCGTGCGAATTCGATTGCGGGATTTGAAGTAGCACTAGATGGCATATTGTTGGTGTATTCACTTGTAACACTCGTGCTAGTTGAGCGCTAGCGCTCAACTAGCACCACGGGTTTTTAAATCATAAAAACGCAGGTTATCTTTAAAATAGATTCCGCCTTTATATCCCCAACATCTCATTGTCCAAAAGAATAAGAATCATTTCTCCCTAAAGCCAATTTATCTCCCACTTTACCCGTTGATGCACGTTGAAATGGGAATCTTCTCATGGGAGTATGATAAAAATATCCGTCACCATTCGAGAATACCAAATAAACACGAGGAACGACAGTTATTTCAAATCTGGGTACAAATACTTTTTATAGAGCCTATAACGATACATTCTGCTGACTAGATGCTACATCTTCGATAGATACAAATTCCTCAGATATTGGACGAATGTTCTTAGCACCTACTAAGAAGTAGTAAATGCTTCCTGCGCCAAATACGAACAAAATTACAGCGATTAACGGAATTTCAATTCCGAAGAGAGGAAGGTTTGTAGTTAATACACTATATTTTAATACGCAAAAGAACGAAATAATACCTAAAAAGAGTGCTATTCCCGGAACAACTGGATAGCTTACCTTGAAAGGTCGTTCCATATGAGGTTCTTTTTTCCGCAATACAAACAGCGATATGAGACTCAAACAATACATGGTAATCGCACCAAATACAGATAAGATAATCAAAGCATTGGCAAAGCTAGCAGAACCAGCACTAACTACTCCTATAATACCAGGTACAATTAATCCCCAATGCGGAACTCCTCTTTTTGATAAGTTAGAGAGGAATCTAGGCAGATATCCCGCTCTGGCTAATGCAAACGTTTGTCGGGAGTAACCAATGATTATGCCATGCAGACTTGCTATTAACCCAAACAAACCAATAATGGCGACCGTTTTTGGTAAAATATTATTTTCACCATAAACGCCAGCTAACGCTTGCGGAAGCGGATAATCAGCAGGTTTTCCTTCTCCTCCGCCGAGCCCAGCTGTTACAAGCAATGTAAGAACGGTTGCAGTCGCTAATGTCAAAATGCCAGAAATAAATCCTTTTGGTATATCCTTTTTAGGATTACGAACTTCTTCTGCTGCCATCGCTCCTCCCTCAATAGCAAGAAAAAACCAAATAGCGAAAGGAATAGAGGCAAATACTCCTGTCCAACCGTTAAAAAATGACATATCATTAAATATCGCCGAGCTATTTACATGAGGCAGTCCAGCAACGTAGTAAACACTTAAACCAATCAATGCCAAAATAGTAGCAACAAGCTCAATGATTGCGGCTCCTTTTACACCTATTAGATTGATTAAAATAAAAAATGAAAAAACAGCCACTGTAGCATACACAGCGTTAATACTTGGAATTAAAAAGTTAATGTAGGCTCCAGTCGCAACAGCAATGGCAGGCGGAGCAAAAACAAATTCAAGTAAACAGGCTAATCCCGTCATAAACCCCATGTAAGGACCCATCGCTTTTCTTGCATAGGCGGATGGTCCTCCAGCGTGTGGAATGGATGTAGAAAGTTCTGAATAGCTAAATATGAAAGTCGTATAAAAAATAGTGACAATAATCGTGGCAATCGCTAATCCTATCGTTCCACCTTGCTCAAATCCGTAATTCCATCCGAAATACTGGCCTGAAATCACCATTCCTACTGCAATTCCCCATAAATGAATTGGTTTTAACGCCTTTTGCAAATGATTAGAATTGTTCACCACACTATCCTTCCCCCTTAATAATTATGTTAAAGCTCTAAATGAAGTCCGCTAGCTTTTTGATCAATCATTTTTCTTAAAATCGTACCAATATGGGCACCAGCTTCAACAGGAAGAGTACCTCCTGAATGAATATTAGAAATCACAGTTCTCTCCGATTCTATAGTTCCTTTTCTCGGTCTATAGCACATATAAGCACTCATAGAATTGGCAGAAACAAGACCTGGTCTCTCTCCAATTAAAAGGACAAGAACTTCTGGTTGCAAGATCTCACCGATATGATCCATGCATGCTACTCTTCCACCTTTTACAAAAAAAGGAGTTCCTTGCGTTAACCCATTTACTTCTAATGCATCCAACAATGCTGGGTAAATGTCTCTGAGATTTGCCTCAATCGCACTTGCACTTAATCCATCAGAAACAACGATTTGTACTTGAGGATTTTTCACACATTTTTCTTGGATCGTTTTGACTGCCTCTTCTGTAAGAACCCGCCCTTTATCTGGTCTCTTTAAATAAACTTCTTTATTTTCATAACAAGTCTCTACTGTAAATAAATTAAATTCTTTAAGTAAACTATCAGAGACTTCTCCGTTAACAGCATCAACAGCTGCAGCATGATCAAGCTGTAATTTTAAAATTGTTTTCGTCAGTGGACGTGTCCCCGTCCTCCATACCCCTATACGTGCAGGAGTTACTTTTCGCAATTCATCAATTCCTTCAGGAAATTTTGGATTTGGGACATATGTTGACCAATCAACCACAGTGTAATGAAAACTTTTTTCATCTTCGTCTTTATCGATTATTTTGTCTGATATTTTGGTCTGTAATTCCATAATCAACTTCTCTTGTTGAATATCCGCTTGATTCATTTCACATACCACCACCTTTATAGCTTATAAAAATAAAGTAGGATCACCAGCTATTGATGTTAACTTTCCGTTTTCCATAATCCCCATTTTTTCTAACCAGCGCTCAAACTCCGGAGCCGGTCGCATGTGAAGCAATTCTCTTAGTGTGGCAATGTCATGGAAGCTAAGAGATTGATAATTTAGCATACAGTCATCTGCCATAGCCACACCGATTAAGAAATTGACACCCGCTGCAGCCAGGAGGACTGCTAAGTTTTCCATATCATTTTGGTCCGCTTTCATATGATTGGTGTAACAAACATCCACTCCCATCGGCAAGCCATGAAGTTTTCCCATAAAATGGTCTTCAAGTCCCGCACGAATCACTTGTTTACTGTTATATAAATACTCGGGGCCAATAAAGCCTACTACTGTATTCACTATAAACGGCTTATATCGCTTGGCCAGCCCATAGCACCTAGCTTCTAACGTTAGTTGGTCAATACCATGATGAGCATCTGCTGACAGTTCCGATCCCTGTCCTGTCTCGAAATACCATACATTCGGACCAGCGGCTGTTCCTTCTTTTAGAATCAGTTCATTTGCTTCATCTAGCAATTCCACGCTAATGCCAAATGCTTTGTTTCCCTGTTCAGTACCTGCCAAACTCTGAAATAATAAATCTGCTGACCCTCCCTGTTTAATCGCCCTCATTTGTGTTGTTACATGTGCTAAAACACAATTTTGCGTCGGAATATTCCACTTCTCAATTAACTCCTTTGTCATATTTAAAATCGCCTTCACACTGTCTGCCGTATCAATAACCGGATTAATTCCAATAACCGCATCCCCAACGCCGTAACTCAATGCTTCAAAAATCGCTGCCTTGATTCCTTGTAAATTATCATTAGGGTGATTAGGCTGTGCTCTCCCTGCTAATCGTCCCTTTTGACCAATCGTTGTGTTACAACGTGTTTCTACTGTGATTTTTGATGCCGCTTGGATCAAATCCAAATTTGTCATAATCTTCGTTACTGCGGCAATCATCTCGCTTGTTAGTCCTCGGCGAATATGAGTGATTTCGTTGTTCATTACATTCGGTGATAGAAGGTATTCACGAAGTTCCGCAACCGTCCAATTTCGAATTGATGCGTAAATTTTTTCGTTAACCCCTTCCTCTATGACACGTGACACCTCATCTTCTTCTGGCGGCAAAAGCGGGTTATTTCGAATATCAGCAAGAGTTAGCTCTGATAAAACATGTCTTGCTGCAATTCGTTCTTGTGCATCTTGCGCATGAATACCCGCTAGCTGATCACCTGATTTTTCTTCATTTGCTTTTGCCATAATTTCTTTCAAACTTTTAAATTGATAAGTTTTTCTCATTAATGTGATCGTTGTTTTCAAATTGAATCACCTCCTAATTTTTCATAAAAGCCAACGTTTTGATGACTACAGGAACCATACTTTGATTGATTGTTTCTCCTATATCAATGTAGTCACCTTGTTCAACTACAACTTGATCAATCGAAATGATATCTACTTTATTGTTAGATTGAAGCACTAGCAATTGTCCAAGTGCTTTCGCAATATCGTTTTCACAGATGACTACTAAAACAGGATTCCTCGGAAAGTATTTTTCATAAAGCGAAAATAATATCTTGGCTACTTCTTTTAATACTGCATATGAACAATAAGAAATCCCTCGAATATGAATGGCAAAAGGAATTTCTTGTTCCCCTTGAAAGTACTGCTTCCACTCGATCATCGCATGTTTGATTTGCTCATACACATAATCTCTGTTTTTTATTTGTTCATTGTCTAGCTCAATCATCATGATTGGTAAATTGCGGATCGGGAGACGTGACGGGGCAACATGTATAGTAGCCCCACTAATTTCTGTACTTTGCATCCCGGCTCCGATTACCGTTGCACGAGATGTTTGCGTCGCTTTTATTAGTTTTAACGAACAATTTTCAATCTCCTTTACTACTTCATGTGCAAGAAGCGGACCGATATCTCCATAGACAGCGGTGTCATAGATCGTTTTAGGAGCTTCTTTCTCAAGCAACTGACCAATTCCTCCAGAAATCATCACCTCATCGATAGGAGGAATCACTTGAAAACTCGTGCTGTGAATTAGCGAATCATCCAACCGGATCGGTTTCTGACCGGTTAACGAATTCAGCATATCTTTGCACATTTCTTGGACAATCTGCTGCATTTCTTTAAAACAAATTTTTTTCTTTACCTCCAGTCGATAATTTTTCGAATGTAACCATGGTTCAATAGATGGGGATATAAACGTAATTTCACCATTCTGATCTAATTCGATTAATCTTCCACCAACATGATAGGTAATGGTACCTAATACTTTTCCTCTCCGAAAAAGTACAACATTCGCTGTTCCACCCCCAATATCAATGTTAGCAACTGTTCCTTTCACTTCTTTAGATCGCAAAAAAGCACCAGATCCTTTGCCGGCAAGCAACGCTTCCAAACTAGCACCAGCAATGGCAACTACAAAATCCCCCGATTTTTCAGCTAAATAATGTAGAATGCTCTCTGCATTTTTTTTCGTTGCGGTTTCGCCGGTTATGATCACAGCGCCAGATTTTACTTCTGATACATTCACTCCTGCCTTTTTATATTGCTCTTCAAGCCATCCCATGAGAGTTTTCAAATCAATTTCATCCCGTTTCTCTTTTAACGGCGTTGAGTACATAAGGCTTTCATACACAATTTTTCTCTCAACAATTTCGTAGCGAGGCAAAGAAAAATGACTAGATACTTTTGCATATTTTAAATGACTTACAATAAATTTTGTCGTACTTGTTCCGATATCGATTCCCACGCTAATAATCGATTGACCTTCCACTCTACTCACATCCTAAAAATCCTGTGTTTCAGTTATTGGCGCTGGTTTCGTATTATACTCAAGAATTTTTCAATCAACTGTAGAATCAGTATTTCATACTCTTCTTTCATCTAATAGATTTTTAGATTTTTTCTTCTGTAAAATACCCGTGGTGCTAGTTGAGCTTTAGCGCTCAACTAGCCCAAGTGTAACCAGGGAATAAGCTAACAATATACCGTCTAGTGCCACTTCAAATCCGATAATCGAATTGGCTCGGATCCCCGTGATGCGATAGTGGTCAACCAGAACCGAGAACACCGTCTCGATCACTTTGCGTTTTTTTTCGGATCCATTCTTCCCATGCCTTGGATGGGCCGTGCTTTTGATTGTGTCGAGACGGTGTCCAGAACGCGGCTTGGTGTTCTTCGTACAGCTTTTCTAGAAGAGCGTGGCTGATGTACCCTTTGTCCCCAAAGTTGTAGGGATGAGGGATTGGAGTCATCACCGTTTCAGCGGCTTTGACGTCGTGGCAGGACGCTTCCGTCACGACATAGCCCATGGCCAGCCCTTGATTGGTCACTTGAAGATGCAGCTTGAAACCGTAGTACCATTGCTTTTTGGAAGCACAATACCCCATATCCACGATCCCTCGAAACCGCTTGACGCGCTGCATTCTTGCGGGATGGCACAACGGAAGAGGCAAGCTGTCGACGACCGCATAAGCATGGTATTGACCACGTTTCGCCAGCTCATGACGGATCCATTTGATGGCGAAACCAAGCGCCCGGCAGCGGCGGTTATACCGAGAACGTTCGAGAAACGAGCCGTTTGTGAACAAATTTCCCGTGACAAAACGATGCCACGCCCGTTCAGAAGTAAAACCGAGCAGCTTTCCTAAAAGATGAATGGCGATGATGACAGCGTCCTCTTGCTTGTTTGAGTTTATCTAGCACCACGGGTTTTAAAAAAATTTTATATAAATATTAAAGTATATTTAAAGAATAAGAACAATTTTTATGTCAGTTTATCTAACATATTTTTTACACCAAAATCCTAAGATCATTTCTATAATATGTTATTAATTACCTTTGCCATTGATAATCGGAGTGGTGATAGGAAGAATGGTCTATTTAAGATGTGAATATACAAATAAGTTAAAATATTACTATAGAAAGAGTAGAAAGAAGTCAATCAACACGTCTACAAAAAGAAAAATTTGCACAGAATGGGAGGAAACTCAACGTGGTAAAAAAGAAACTTGTTAGGAGAAATTGGTAACTATTCATCCCGATAGTAGTATGTAAAGGAGCGCAACACAAATAAGGCATCCCCGTAATAGAAAATGCCCTAAGTGGTAGAAAGAACACGATCGAGCGTTTCGCCTGTCAACAGAAGACATAACGAATCCCACACGTTTTTTTCGTGTTTCGTCAGTGTGGAAATGATGCTTCTTGTGATGCAAAACGACTGGGCGAATGTTTCTTCGCGAAATGTACCCGAAATGTTCTCTTTGACTTTAACCATGCGAAGATCGCGTTCGGCTTGGTTGTTGTCAAAGGGAACATGTACTTCACGTAAGAAACGCAGCGCTTCTTCCTTTCGTTTTTGAAGGCATCGAACAAAAGCGAGTGCTTTTTTCGGAAGAGGCGTCATCGTTTCCAATCGGTGTTGTGCTCTTTCTAGGATGCGATCATACGCTCGTTCCCACCGTCTCGCTTCTTCTTCGGAAAGTGCACCGTGATGGGCTTCGACGGCTTGCTTGGCGGCCAACAGAAACGTGGTCATGCGCATCGCCCGCGTATGCCCTTGTTCGATGAATCCTTTTAACTCACGCAAATGGTGGGCATGGCAAAGGGCATGGGTGGCATGTGTGTATTTCGGATATGTACCGAACGCATCGTGCATCATCGTTCCTTCATATCGGGGAAGAATCCCGATATCATCGGTCGCTTTCTTTCCACGAGAAGCGTGAGGAGCCAAGTACGTATATTTCGATGTGCACGCGACATGCACCCATGCGAGTTTCCCATTGATGCGCAAACTCGTTTCATCGACATGCAGGATGTTGGATTCAAGTAAGGCGTTCTCGATCATGTCCATATTTGATTCCAGCGCTTCGCGTCCTCGTTTCACCATATTGGCAAGAGTTCCCGTACTAATCGAGTGTTGATATAACGCTTAGATTGTATCACTTAAACGCTTGTACGGGATCAATTGGATATGATGTAAATAAACAACGAGCGCCGTGAGCCGTGGACCGTATTGCACATGATTCGTGACGTGGGATGGGAATTCGGCTTGTTGAACACATCGACAATGTGGACACGATTTCACCTCACGTTCATGTTGTGTCACCTCGATCGGCACAGGAGGGACATCAAACACTTGACGGATATCGACTTTGAACGGTTTGACTTCACGCAAAGAAGCCCCACATCCTTGACACGTATGCACACGGTGGACGACACGATGATGTGGATGTTCCACTTGACGGAGCGTCGTTCCTTGATGTCCTTCTTGTCCGCCTGGCTTGTTGCCAGATGGTTGACGAGAAGAACGTGTGTTGGCAAAACGGTCAGAAGATGGGGGCAAATGGCTATTGGAGCTGTTTTTTTTCGTGCGTGCTTCCAGCTCTTGAACGCGATACTTCAGTTGTTCATTTTCTTTGCGCAGCTGTTTGATTTCGTGACGCAAATGTTCATTTTCTTGAACGAGTTGATGAATGAGCTGTTTTTGTTGTTGGACTTTGCTGATTAAGCTCTCAACTGTAAATACAGCTTGTTGTACCGTCAACACGCGATTCACCTCCTTGTCTATCAGTATTCACATCATAGACAAGGAAAGAAGAAAATATTCAGCTCACTTTATGATGTGGCTGAATAGTTACGTTTAGTGTGAAAAACAAGAAACGATAACTTATGTTACCAGGGATTAATGCTTTATGGTATTAATACCTATTATGATTATTTTCCGTAACCGAAAAGGGCAAGTTTTGGTATAAGCGTTACCCATTAAAAAAGGTCCGCTAGGCACAGCATCACCTAGCAGGACCTTTTTAGGATAATTTTATTTTACCAATTCTCTCTCTTCAGTTTCCGTCATCCTTTTAACATAGCTTGATAATGTATGACTTAAATTTTTTGCTACATGCCACATTAGAACAGGAGGTATGGCATTTCCTAATGCCTTATACTGCGTTCCTTCAGAATTGATCAATTTAAATGATTCAGGAAAAGATTGTATTCTTGCCACTTCTCTAGGTGTAAAGCGTCTATATCTTCCGTTAATATTTAGAACAGGATCTGTACTGTTAAGGCTAACTTTTGCCAAATGTGCGCCAACTGTATTACAAGGTTTGTTAATATCTTGGGCACGGCCTTTATTCATCTCTTTTTTAGCCCTAAGCATTCCTTCAACTGCTCTTTGACTAAAATAATACTTCTCTTCCACCTCGTTCTCGTCAAAAATGACTTTTTTTAAAGGAACATGAGGTTGTCCAAAGAGACTTTCTTCTTCAAAATGAGTAGGCTCAGGAAAATTATAACTTAATTTAACATCTTTTCGTAAGCCAACAATGAAAACACGATGTCTATTTTGTGGTACACCATAATCAGCAGCATTTAGTACACTGTATTTCACTTCGTATCCGCAGTCTTCGAATTCCTTAAGGATAAGCGGAAATGCTTCTCCTTTGTTGGCTGATAAAATACCTTTTACATTTTCTGCAATAAAGGCCAGCGGTTGTTTAGCCCTTAATATCCTGACCATTTCGAAGAATAGTCTTCCTGTCTCATTTTTTATCCCTAGTCTTTTGGGATTTTGGGCTACAATAGAGAAAGATACACATGGGAAGCCACCCACTAATACATCATGTTTCGGGATGTCATCTTCTGGTACATCTCTAATATCACGGACATCAGGGATGATATTGAAGTTTTCGCTAAATATTTCAGCTACTTTGGGATCAATTTCGTTTGCATAAATAGTTTTAAAAGGCAGTTTGCTGTAATAATTACCCAAGAATTCAAAATCACCATGTAATCCTAAATCTCCTCCGCCACAACCAGAAAATAAAGAAACAACAGTAAACATAAACATCACCTTTTATATCAATAATTGTACCTCCACCCCACATTTCTTCGGGTCAAAATAAATGTCCATTCCATCACGAGGCATAGCAGACAGATTTCCACGCTTATATTCTCCGACAGGGTCTTGAATAATAATAAGTCTTGTGTTTCCTTTTGTTACCATAAGACGATAAACAAAATATTTTTCCCCATGCGTTTCAGCTGCAGACCACTCATTCGGTGTTAGATGAAACCTCATAAAATTAATTGGGGTAGAACTTGCAGTAGTTTTAACCTCAATAAACCGATGTTTTCCGTCAATTTCCCGTGAGTTTATATCATATCCCACAGCATATGTATCTGGAATTAATTTTATCAAATGTTCTAAATCAGGTCTCCCCTCTAAAACGACTCTTTTCTTTTCATGATTTAATACCAAGCTTTCTCCTACAAATCCTATGCTTTCAGCAGATGATAAACCACCTTCAGCAATTATTTTATCCAAATCCAGCATTTCCTTTAGTTCTTGATATTTAGAGGACGTGTCGGTCATTAATGCAAGAATGTCGGTATCAAAAAAGCCATCTTCACGCTCGGTATTAAAATAACGGACCCATTCATCATCTAGATCTTTAACATCATCAATTGTTATATTTGAAATATCCTTTATTTTTTCATAATAATCAAATAAATCACTGGTTGGATTTATAAATCTTTGAATCGCAATATCCTCTACATGATTTATATAATATCTGCCATCTGCATGCTTTACAAGCAAGTTTGCTTGCACCATATAATCCAAAATATCACCGGCATAGCGTATCACGTCACCGGTCCAGTCATATTCGATATTATTTCTTCTATTGTGCATCACTAAGTCCCAAGTATCTTCTACGCATCGATTGTCTCTTGTAACCCTTAGGTCATTAAAAACACAATGAGTTGCTTCTGCTTTTGTTATACCGGCTCTGTTTCCGCTGTTTTTTTCAGCAGTATATAGCATTTTTAAGACATAAGAACATGGCCGAAATTTAATGCCTTGTCTTAAATACTCTAAATTCATATGTGGCTTCAGAAAACCGCCAGGATACTGAAAGTGATAACAAAAGAGCTTAAAAAACTTCACTAAGTCCTGAGTAGTGGCTAACTCAACTGCTCGTCTGCTAGGTTTAAGGTAAATGTCCTCTCTCTCAATAAAGCAAAATAAGGCATCTATTTCTGTTCTCCAGTTATCTATTGTCTTTTGTTTCTTAGTCAAATTTCCTGGATATCTTCTAATGGCAGCGTTTAATTCTTTAGTAAAATCTGTGGCAATCTTCTTACCAATGGCAGTAATTTCTGTAGCAAGGTATATAAGTACATTTTCAATATCATTTTTAAATCGAGGTCTTGGATGATGTATTCTAAAATAATACTGTTCAGGAACTTGGTACAATAACAATCTCCCCCACCTCTTGTTTATAGATATTATGCGAAATTTCCCGTTACCTAGACCCCATCTTAGTGCTTGGAGAGAGGAACGAAACTATATGTCTTATCTCTCTCCCCAATTATTATTTTGTTATTCAAGATAAACGGTTAGCTGTTCAGCAATAGCTTTTGCCAATAATGGTGGTACTGCATTACCAACTTGTCTATATTGCTGTGTCCTGTTACCATAAAATATAAAATCGTCAGGAAAAGACTGGAATCTAGCATTTTCCCTAACTGTCGGTACCCTGTTAGCTTTATAGTGAAAATGATGACGATGTCCTGTATCAATTGTTAAAGCTGGACGTTTGCTGTGATACCTTGTCCATGCAACATTGAAATTTCTAGTTTTTCTATACCCTTCAGGAAGGTCTTTAAAGTTCCCACCTTCCGGTACTAGACTAATGATTTTTTTAGTTTGTTCACTATGATTTGTGGCCTGATGATTATAAATAACTTTGGAGTTTCTACGACAGAAACTCTGGAATTCATTTTTTGGTTCGGAAACATAATGTTCTATTTCATTACCTAATGAATCTTCTAATAATGGTAAATCACTAGTAGCTTCTTCGGCAGTTATCCAATCATTTTCAAATAGAATCTTTGGCTCCGGAAATACAAATTTCTTCCCGTTTTTAAGCCCCACAAAAAATACTCTCTTTCTCAGCTGAGGAACACCATAATCAGCTGCATTTAGTATTTGGTAATTAACAGTATACCCTATTCTGTTAAACTCTTCTAAAATACTATCTTTAATGGCGCCTTTAAAAAGACTGACCAATCCAGGGACATTTTCGATCACAAAAGCTTTAGGTTGCAGTTCTTCTACAATTCTTATAAACGATAAATATAGCTTGTTCCTTGGATCATGAAGTTTCCTTGGCCCTGCAATGGACATCCCTTGACACGGCGGCCCACCGACCACCACATCCACGTTTTGATAATTTATGGTTCGAAGAATTTCTTCTTTAGTGATTTCAGTGATATCTGTACATAATCCTATACTTCCCTTATGATTTTTTTCGAAAGTTTCAATAGCGGCTTTATCGTTGTCTATCCCTAATAAAGTTCGGTATCCGGCCAGTTCAAACCCCAAGGATAGTCCTCCACAGCCACAAAATAGGTCAATGATATTGTACATAAAGCAAATTCCCCTTATTCGTTTTTATTAATTAAATAAACAACACAGCTTGTAGTTACAACATTTTATTTTAACAAAAAGTAATTTGTCTATATTGATATTACTCCAAGAAAAATAAAAGCATAAAATCAAAAAAATGTAAAATCTAATATACAGGAATGATGTATAAAATTTTGTGTAAAGCATTTTGCTAGACCAAAAGAAAAAAGGTAGGGTATTCTCTGATTGGACCAAAAATCTTAGAGAAAGGAGTACCCTACCTATGTCTAAAAGAAGTATACCGAATGTCGACTGGGCAAATCAACTGGAAAATGCCATTCGTCAGTTTGTAAAAGAAAAATTAGAACTGATCATGCGAGAAGAAATCAAACATTTCCTCGAAATCGAACAGGCTGGAACGCCGAATATGAGAAACGGCTACTATCAGCGAAATCTAGATACGCAATATGGCCGGATTGAGGGTCTTTTGGTTCCAAGAGACCGAAACGGGGAATTTCAAACGCAGCTGTTTGCCCCTTACCAACGACACACCGGCTGGCTGGAAGAAGCCATCATCAAGATGTATCAAAGCGGCATGAGTACACGGGAAATTGGCAAGTTTATCGAACGAATTCTAGGAAGTACCTATTCTCCTACGACAATCAGCCATATTACCGATGTCGTAAAGGAAGACATCGAAAAATGGCGCAATCGTCCACTACACAAGCGTTATTCCGTCTTATATTTGGACGGTTTGTACGTGAAACTTCGCCGCGAAACCGTGGAGAAAGAAGTCATTTATGTGGTGTTAGGGGTGAACGAAGAAGGATAACGCGAAATTCTCGATTTCTTTGTAGGAGGACAAGAAAGCGCCTATGGATGGCGGGAGATTCTCCAACAGCTCTACAAAAGAGGCGTCAAGGAAGTGCTTCTTGGCGTCTTCGATGGCCTTCCGGGGCTGGAGGAAGCCTTTAAGGTGGTGTATCCGAAAGCCGATGTACAGTGCTGTGTCGTTCACAAAGTCCGTAACACCCTCAGCTGTGTTCGGAAAAAAGACCAATTCGAAGTGGCCGAGGATTTCAAGCTGATTTATCGCGCGCCGAATAAGGAGATGGCGTTACAAATGTTTCAACAGTTTGAGTCGAAATGGTCCAGCAAATATCCAAGAGAAGTTCAATCTTGGGCAAATGAGTTGGATGTCCTCCTTACATTTATGGATTATCCAAGCAGTATTCGAAATGTAATTTACACGACCAATGCCATCGAACGAACGATCAAGGAAATTCGGAAACGTCTCAAGCTGATGAACAGTTTGAGCAGTTTAGAAGCCGCGGAAAAAGTCGTGTATTTAACCATCCAAGACTTTAATGAGAAATGGGCGGGGCGAAAGTTACAAGGATTTGCCGAAGCGCAGGAAGTCCTCCAGCGAATGTTTGAAGAATGTTACAATTAACTATATATTGTAAACGAAAATAAACAAAATAAGGGGATTTTCCCTTTCCCCACAGGAGACTGAATATTCAGTCTCCTGTGGGGAGGAAATCGGTTCCCTATCCATTCTAAATCCATTCAGAGATACCCTATCTATCTTACATTACACAAAATTCTTGACGGTACCCACTTCATCCCCCTTTGTTTATTTCCCTCTTTCGATAACACTTTATGGACGTTTTTATATCTTTATGACTTTACAGAGGCAAATCCCAAAAATGTAAGCGCTATCAAAAAGAGGGTTGTAGAAATATTTCTTAATTTTAAGAAAATTCTAAAAGTATAGTACAAAAATTTTTTTATTCGTCAAGCTTTTTTCCGCTCCGATTGACTTGGAGCGGAACGTTTTATTTTTGTACAGCTTTTCTTTCACGTTCGCGCAATTCAACGCGACGAATTTTGCCCGAGGTCGTTTTTGGCAAATCGTCCACGAACTCAATTTTGCGCGGATATTTATACGGCGCTGTTAGTTGTTTCACGTGCTCTTGAAGCTGCGGAATTAAATTCGGGTCGTTTTTATCTACCCCTTCTCGTAGCACAATAAACGCTTTAACAACGTGCCCCCGAATTTCATCTGGGCTAGCGACAACCGCACATTCTTTCACAAATGGATGTTTCACTAATGCATCTTCCACTTCAAACGGACCAATTGTGTAACCTGAGCTAATAATAATATCGTCGCCACGACCTTCAAACCAAAAGTACCCTTCCTCATCTTTTTTCGCTTTATCGCCAGTAATATAATATTCTCCACGAAACTGCATCGCTGTTCGTTCCGGGTCTTTATAATAACACTTAAATAAAGCTGGCGTTTCGACGTGAACCGCAATATCTCCGACTTCTCCAACCGCACAAGGCTCACCGAACTCATTAATAATTTCAACACGATTCCCTGGTGTCGGTTTCCCCATCGAACCTGGCTTTATGTTCATTCCTTTCATCACGCCGACAAGCAACGTATTTTCTGTTTGTCCATATCCATCGCGAACTTGAACACCAAAATACCGCTCAAACGTATCAATGACTTCTCGGTTTAACGGTTCACCTGCTGATACAGCGCTATGCAAGTGCGGCAACTTATATTGAGAAATCGTCGGCACCTTCGCCATAAGACGATATTCGGTTGGTGTACAACAAAGTACATTTATACGGTACTTCTCTAGCAGATGCAAATATTTTTCCGGCTCAAAGCGGCCATGGTACACAAAACCTGTCGCCCCGCATCCAAGCGTTGATAAAAACGGGCTCCATACCCATTTTTGCCACCCTGGACTTGCTGTTGCCCAAACAAGATCCCCTTCTTCAATACAAAGCCAATTTTTTGCTGCTGTTCTTAAGTGAGCATATGCCCAAGCGTGCGTATGCACTACACCTTTCGGATTTCCTGTCGTCCCCGATGTATAAGATAAAAATGCCATATCTTCACGAGACGTCTCTACAGCAACAAATGCATCACTTTGTTTTGCCATTTCTTCATGTAAATCGAGCCATCGCTCAGTCGAACCGCCGACCGAAAATGCGACCATATTTTCCATACCCTCAATAGGAATGAATTGCTCAACATATGGAAAATAAGCAATAACCCCTTTCACTTCCCCATGCGAAATCCGATATTGCAAATCTTTTGTACGCAACATCTCGGAACTCGGAATAACGACAAGCCCGGCTTTCAACGCACCTATATATACCGCATATGCTTCTAACAAACGCGGGAGCATCACGAAACTTACGCAAGGAAGCCCCCGCCTTTAGGCACGGGGAGGAATTGCACCTTACGCAAGTTCCGCCACCCCCTTTCCATAAGCATATCCGTCAAAT
The DNA here is from genome assembly GCF_013096965.1 of Anoxybacillus sp. CHMUD. NCBI lineage: Bacteria > Bacillati > Bacillota > Bacilli > Caryophanales > Anoxybacillaceae > Anoxybacillus > Anoxybacillus sp. CHMUD. Next base: position 64 of record NZ_SDLG01000010.1, on the reverse strand, counting down.
CGCTGAATGACTTGGACATATCTATAATTTATTCCTTGTGCGATACGCTTTCCGTCTTTGCCTT
>NZ_SDLG01000109.1:0-216 GCF_013096965.1 Anoxybacillus sp. CHMUD | reverse complement strand
CTTCTTGTCCGCCTGGCTTGTTGCCAGATGGTTGACGAGAAGAACGTGTGTTGGCAAAACGGTCAGAAGATGGGGGCAAATGGCTATTGGAGCTGTTTTTTTTCGTGCGTGCTTCCAGCTCTTGAACACGGTACTTCAGTTGTTCATTTTCTTTGCGTAGCTGTTTGTTTTCTTTCAACAGTTGCTCAATGACTTGTTGTTGGTGAGTAATGAGCT
>NZ_SDLG01000108.1:0-231 GCF_013096965.1 Anoxybacillus sp. CHMUD | reverse complement strand
GGGAGCCAGCCGCCGAAGGTGGGGCAAATGATTGGGGTGAAGTCGTAACAAGGTAGCCGTATCGGAAGGTGCGGCTGGATCACCTCCTTTCTAAGGATAAATACGAAAAGCGAAGAACGGTTCTTGGTTCGAAGCTAGACATAACGTAATAACAACGCTTTTTCGCTTCGTTTAGTTTTGAGGGAATATCCCTCGTTATTTTCGCTGATTGTTCCTTGAAAACTAGATAAC
>NZ_SDLG01000107.1:0-244 GCF_013096965.1 Anoxybacillus sp. CHMUD | reverse complement strand
CGAACATGTGTCTCATCCACATAAAACATGGTAACATTCTCGGTAATTAGTTTTTTTTTATAAATTCAAGTTCTCTTTGAAAAGCAGCTTGACGCTTAGCGTCTCCTTTGACGAGCTTATACGTCGGGCGTGTCCATGACAAACGCAAACGATGCAACAACTTGCGAATCCCTTCCCGTGACATGGAAACACCATAGGTTTGTTGAATGTAAGATTGTAAAATGCGCGTGTTCCATGACGAAGC
>NZ_SDLG01000106.1:0-244 GCF_013096965.1 Anoxybacillus sp. CHMUD | reverse complement strand
GAAGCCAAGTGATGTGGTGGCGCTGGTGTGTTTTGTTATCATTTTTGTTATTGCTTATTTTGGTTAAAGAAGGCGGAGTGATCCGCCTTGTTTTTATTGTTTCTTTTGTTGTCTATCGGTGTAGCGAAAGCCACCAAAAGAAACTTTTTCTTAACGTAAATGCACCTCCTTGATTATAACAGATGGAGTTTTGCCGCGTCCCCGATAATAATCACTCGGAACATCGACCACGATGGTTTCGAAT
>NZ_SDLG01000105.1:0-258 GCF_013096965.1 Anoxybacillus sp. CHMUD | reverse complement strand
CGCCAGATCCTAAGTCTGGTGCGTCTGCCAATTCCGCCACACCCGCATCATGGTGAGCCATGGAGGACTCGAACCTCCGACCCTCTGATTAAAAGTCAGATGCTCTACCTACTGAGCTAATGGCTCATTTTTTGCCCGGCAACGTCCTACTCTCGCAGGCGGTGTCCCGCCAACTACCATCGGCGCTGGAGAGCTTAACTTCCGTGTTCGGGATGGGAACGGGTGTGACCTCTCCGCCATCGTCACCGAGCAATATGT
>NZ_SDLG01000104.1:0-260 GCF_013096965.1 Anoxybacillus sp. CHMUD | reverse complement strand
AGTGGAACATCCACATCATCGTGTCGTCCACCGTGTGCATACGTGTCAAGGATGTGGGGCTTCTTTGCGTGAAGTCAAACCGTTCAAAGTCGATATCCGTCAAGTGTTTGATGTCCCTCCTGTGGCGATCGAGGTGACACAACATGAACGTGAAGTGAAATCGTGTCCACATTGTCGATGTGTTCAACAAGCCGAATTCCCATCACATGTCACGAATCATGTGCAATACGGTCCACGGCTCACGGCGCTCGTTGTTTATT
>NZ_SDLG01000103.1:0-261 GCF_013096965.1 Anoxybacillus sp. CHMUD | reverse complement strand
TACGGGAGCCAGCCGCCGAAGGTGGGGCAAATGATTGGGGTGAAGTCGTAACAAGGTAGCCGTATCGGAAGGTGCGGCTGGATCACCTCCTTTCTAAGGATAAATACGAAAAGCGGAGGCGACTGTTCAGCCCCGCTACACATAACGTAATAACAACGCTTTTTCGCTTCGTTTAGTTTTGAGGGAATATCCCTCAAGGTTTTAGTTGATTGTTCCTTGAAAACTAGATAACAGGCAGTAAGAAAAGCGACAAACGGTTCT
>NZ_SDLG01000102.1:0-275 GCF_013096965.1 Anoxybacillus sp. CHMUD | reverse complement strand
TACGGGAGCCAGCCGCCGAAGGTGGGGCAAATGATTGGGGTGAAGTCGTAACAAGGTAGCCGTATCGGAAGGTGCGGCTGGATCACCTCCTTTCTAAGGATAAATACGAAAAGCGGAGGCGACTGTTTAGCCTCGCTACACATAACGCAATAACAACGCTTTTTCGCTTCGTTTAGTTTTGAGGGAATATCCCTCGTTATTTTCGCTGATTGTTCCTTGAAAACTAGATAACAGGCAGTAAGAAAAGCGACAAACGGTTCTCGTTTGGAGCTAAA
>NZ_SDLG01000101.1:0-289 GCF_013096965.1 Anoxybacillus sp. CHMUD | reverse complement strand
AATAAACAACGAGCGCCGTGAGCCGTGGACCGTATTGCACATGATTCGTGACATGTGATGGGAATTCGGCTTGTTGAACACATCGACAATGTGGACACGATTTCACTTCACGTTCATGTTGTGTCACTTCAATCGACACGGGAGGCAGATCAAACACTTGACCGCCACAGGAGGGACATCAAACACTTGACGGATATCGACTTTGAACGGTTTGACTTCACGCAAAGAAGCCCCACATCCTTGACACGTATGCACACGGTGGACGACACGATGATGTGGATGTTCCACT
>NZ_SDLG01000100.1:0-308 GCF_013096965.1 Anoxybacillus sp. CHMUD | reverse complement strand
TTGGGACCATGGGGTCGCAGGTTCGAATCCTGTCTTCCCGACCATTTTCAAGGGGCCTTAGCTCAGCTGGGAGAGCGCCTGCTTTGCACGCAGGAGGTCATCGGTTCGATCCCGATAGGCTCCACCAAAAAGTTGTTGACAAAGAAAACAGTAAATGATATATTAAAAAAGTCGCTTAAATAGCGACAAAGAGATGTTCCTTGAAAACTGAACGAAGCGAAAAGCGTAAAGAAGCTAGAGATATGAACTTTCTATGGAGAGTTTGATCCTGGCTCAGGACGAACGCTGGCGGCGTGCCTAATACATGC